>WQYP01000045.1 GCA_009781185.1 Phycisphaerales bacterium
GCCGCGACCGTAAGGGAGCGATCCGTGCGACAATGCGGAGATAAAGCCTGTCGCTCCCTGACGGTCGCGGCTCTGATTTTCCGGGGCAATCGTCTGATTGGCCATAAAAAATGGCCACACCCCCGAGCGCTCGCCTATCGGCTCGCGGCTAAACTTTTTGTGGGGGCAGCTATCGTAACCGCAATCTCACGATTGCGGCTCTGATGGTTTCGTTTTATCGTTATCGTTGTTTGTTTGTGCACAATTGGAAAGGGGATTCATGAGCGTTCGGCCGACGGCGGATCAAGTGAGAATGATGGAGAGGCGTTATGGGATGTTTGTCACTTATGGGATGAATACGTATTTAGATGTGGAATGGAGTGAAGGGAAAGTGGGGGTGGAGGCGTTTGATCCGCCGGGGGATCTGGCGGAAAAGGTGGATGGTTGGGCGGCGTTGGCGAAGGCGGCGGGGATGCGGTATCTGTTGTATGTGACGAAGCATCATGACGGGTTCTGCACCTGGCCGACGAAATGGACGGATTATCATTCGTGTGTGAGCGGGGTGAAGCATAAGGTGGATGTGGTGGGAGCGGTGGCGGAGGCTTGCCGGCGGCATGGGATCGAGCTGGCACTTTATTATTCGATCTGGGACCGGCATGAGCTGTCGTATCGAGATGCGGACAAGTACAGGTATATCAAATGGATGAAAGGGCAGTTGCGGGAATTGCTCACGCAGTATGGAGAGGTGTGCGAGTTGTGGCTGGATGGGCAGTGGGATCGGAAGTGTGAGGAGTGGTATTTGCCGGAGGTGTATGGATTTGTGAAGGGGTTGCAGCCGGGGTGTCAGGTGGGGGTGAATCATACGGTTGACAAGATGCCGGGGTTGCAGCGGGAGGGGGGCGTGATGAGCTATTGGCCGTCGGATTTCCGGTTGTATGATCCGTATTTGCCGGCGGCGAATGATCCGAAGATTTTTGTGGATGGCCAGGGGCGGCGGGTGTATTTGCCGTTCGAGGCGACGGTGACGATGTCGCCGGTGGGGAACTGGTTTGCACATGAAGGGGATCCGCTGGCGATGGAGGTGGAGTGGATGGAGGAGATTCTGTGGCGCGCGACGCAAGGGGGGAATGTGTTGGTGATGAATGTGTCGCCGCGGAAGGATGGGACGATTTTTGAGGCGACGCGGCGGAATCTGATGTCGCTGGCGGAGAGGGTGGGACTGAAGGATGCGAAGTTTCCGGAGTTGAGGGAGCCTAAGAGTTTAACGTTTGGGGCCGATGCGAGGGCGAGTAGTTGGATGGAGAACGAATTGCGGGACGGGCGGGCGGAGTGTGCGGTGGATGGTGATCCGCAGACGGCGTGGATGTGCGGGCAGCCGACGGGAAGGCTGGAGGTTATGTTGCGGAAGCCGGGGCGGTTCAATCAGGTGGTGCTGGTGGAGTCGACGCGGGCACGGATTGGGCGGTTTACGATCGAGGCGGAGATCGGCGGAAAGTGGGAGGAGATTTATCGCGGAGATGGGGTGAGCGATCCGGATGTGCCGACGCCGTCGTTTGGGGAGAAGGGACATGCGACGTTGTCGCTGGGGCGCGAGGTGGTGGCGGAGAAGGTGCGGGTGAATGTGTTGAGTTCGGCGGCGAATGCGGAGAAGAAGGCGATGCCGGGGATTTATCGGGTGGGACTATGCCAGGAGTAGCGTCATTGCCGTCAGAGAGTTGAAGACTCCGGAAGAAATTCGAAATTCGAATGACGAATGACGAATCAAATTTAAACGTTCAAATGTTCGAATGACTGAAACGAAGCCGCCTGAAGGTGGGATTCTGAACGTTTCAATCATTTAAACATTTGGATTTGATTCGTCATTCGAATTTCGAATTTCGCATTTTTCTAGATGGGTTCGATTTTGTGGGCGAGGTGAGAATCGTAGGCGGACATGTCCATGAAGCCGTGGCCGGAGAGGTTGAAGAGGATGACGCGCTTTTCTTTTTTGGCTTTGGCGTCAAGGGCTTCGTCGATGGCGGCGCAGATGGCGTGGGCGGATTCGGGGGCGGGGATGATCGCTTCGGTTTTGGCGAATTGGATGGCGGCGTCGAAGACGGGGGCTTGCGGGTAGGAGCGGGCTTCGATCAGGCGGAGGTGGTGGAGTTGGGAGATGATGGGGGACATGCCGTGGTAGCGGAGGCCGCCGGCGTGAATGCCGGGAGGGACGAAGTCGTGGCCCATGGTGTACATTTTCATGAGGGGGGTCATCTCGGCGGTGTCGCCGAAGTCGTAGCGAAATTCGCCTTTGGTCAGTGAGGGGCAGCTGGCGGGTTCGACGGCGAGGAGGCGGTGTTTTTTGTTGCGGTGCCAGTTGCGTTCGATGAAGGGGAAAGCGATGCCTGCGAAGTTGCTGCCGCCGCCGGCACAGCCGATGACGACGTCGGGCTCCTCGCCGGCGAGTTCCATCTGGTCGATCGCTTCCTGGCCGATGACGGTTTGATGCATGCAGACGTGATTGAGTACGGATCCGAGGGCGTATTTGGTGCCGGGATGGGTGACGGTGTCTTCGATGGCTTCGGAGATGGCGATGCCGAGGCTGCCGGGGGAATCGGGGTGTGCTTCGATCATCTTGCGGCCGTAGTGGGTGTGCTTCGTTGGAGAGGCGTGGACGGTTGCGCCCCAGGTGTGCATGAGCGAGCGGCGGTAGGGTTTCTGGTGGAAAGAGACTTTGACCATGTAGACGACGCATTCGAGGCCGAACATGCTGCAGGCGAGGGCTAAGGAGGAGCCCCATTGTCCGGCGCCGGTTTCGGTGGCGAGGCGTTTGACGCCGGCTTGTTTGTTGTAGTAGGCCTGGGCGACGGCGCTGTTGGGCTTGTGCGAGCCGGCGGGGCTGACGCCTTCGTATTTGTAGTAGATGTGCGCGGGGGTGCCGAGGGCTTGCTCGAGGCGGACGGCGCGGCGGAGTGGTGTGGGACGCCAGAGGGCGTAAATCTGGCGGACTTCCTCGGGAATGGCAATACGCTTCTCGGAGGAGACTTCCTGCTCGATGATGTTCATCGGGAAGAGCGTGGCGAAGTCCTGCGGGCCGGCGGGCTGCCTGGTGCCGGGATGCAACGCCGGGGCGATGGGCTGCGGCAGGTCGGGCAAAATGTTGTACCAGTGCGTGGGAATCTTCGATAGCGGAAGAGAGAACAGCATATGAGGCTCCGGAAAAATTGTGAGAATGCACATACTACTTAGGTGGGATCGTGGTATCAATGCAAGTGGAGAGTGCGAAAGCATCAGCTCGAGCGCTCGCCTATCGGCCCCCCCTCCCTCGCGGCTAAACTTTTGAAAGGAAGCACCGCCGTCACCCCGCAAAGCGGGGTCGCTACCGCAAATTGATCTTGACAGTCAACAGCTGACATGCGCCAATGTCGCGGGATGTTAAGCGTGCATTTTTGTGGAGGGATTTTGATATGATGTTTCACGCCAGGCGAATGGTTTTTGTTTTTTTCGGGGTCGTCGTGGCCATCGTTGTGCCGTCGTGTATCGCTGTGCCGCCGTGTGCTGTCGAGCCGATCAAGGTTCCGCTGGTCACCACCGCGATTCCCAGCGATACCAGGTACATCTTGGCTGGCAAGCCCCCGGGGCTGTTTGACCAGGATGAAGAGAATCCCACGAAAACACTCACGCTTGGCGGGATCGAATGCGTCGTGAAAGCTGAGATGCCGGGCAAGGCGTCCATCAAGAATGGCCTCCCATGCAAGCTGCTCTGCAAAACTCCCACGCAGGAATTCACGGCCACCGGCCAATCCATGGAATTCACGCTCGATCACGGACGAAAGTATCTCCTCACCGGCGAGGGCTTCTTCTACTCCGACACCGACCCCGAAAATAAGAAAAAGAACGTTCGCACATTCTTCAAGCCTGCTGGCGTCCAAACCGGCAAGATTGGTCAAACCTCCATCGCACTTTACGACTCCAACATGGATGGTTTTTACACCATCGGCGAAGACGGCATTGCCTTCGGTCCGCCTATGATAATATCGCTCGATTGGTTGTTCACGAAAAAGTACCACTACGTTCAGCCACTCTCCAAATACATCAGTACATCCGACGGCATCTTCGAGATCCGAAATCTTGCCAAAGACGGCAGTGAATTGACACTCCTCCCCTACAACGGCCCCACGGCAAGCCTCGAAGTCATCGCACCGCAAAGCAACTCAGGGCAAAAATATTTTGGCCAGATCATCCTGACTTCCCCCGACGCAAATCTCAACGTGACGGTCAGCGGTAAGGCAGGAGAATCGGTAGCGGTCATTCCGGGTGAGTATAAGATTCTGATAGCGGACCTGAAAGCCGCACGCTCGACGATGTATATTTCCGGGGCCGGGATGTCGGCACTGAAAGTGAAAGCCGGCGAGAAGCAAGTCATGGTCCTGAGCGGTCCAAAACGGCTTGAATTCCAGGCAGCGATGATCGGCGGCAAAATCAACATCAACCCTGAGACGTTCCACATCAAGGGACAGGCCGGCGAAATTTATTCGGGTGTTCACGACCGAAGTAACCTGCCGGAGGTGTATCTCAATGTCGATGGCAAATCGACGCTCCTGGGCAAAATGGAATATGGCTGAGGCGGCTTCTGCGAGTACTCCGGCGGAGTACCAGCCAACATCGATCTCAAGACAGCCAAGGAAGTCACGGTCACATTCAAAGTTAGACTGATTGGTTTCGACGACCTTGCCGCGACGGTACCGCTGAAAATGCCGTAGGATTTGGCGATGCTTACGGTGGCCCGGTGGCTTTCGCCACACCAACACCATGGTAAACTTAGTGCCCAGGAAGTGATGGAGGCAAGTGGCTGATATGCGCAGTGCACACAAACAGGTTTTGTTTATCTGCACGGGAAATTATTACCGCAGCCGATTTGCGGAGATTCTGTTCAATCACCTGGCAACAGAGGCGGACCTGCATTGGCGGGCGGATTCGTGTGGGCTGAATATTGCGGTTCTTGGGCCGGAGCATCCGGGGCATCTGTCGCGGTGGGCTCAGGAAGGACTTGCGTTGCGGAAGATATTGCCGCCGGGGCCGTATCGTCCGCCGAGGCAGGCGAGCGAGGCGGATTTCGAGGCGGCGGATTTGGTCATTGCGCTCAAGGAGGCGGAGCATCGGCCGATGCTCGAAAAATTGCATCCGACGCGTGCCGGAAGCGTGCAATACTGGCACATTCACGATGTCGATCAGGCGTCGCCGGAGACGGCACTGCCGGAGTTGGAACAGTTGGTCCGCCGACTCGTCAATGAACTGAAGAATTAGTGCCTATCTGAATAACCCAGCGAGCGTTGATCTTCGATCAATAGCCTTGCGATTCTTCGCAAGGCTATGGGAGGTAAAGTTTGCCGCCGGGGGGGATGGGGGGGATTTTAGTTTTGGATTTTTTGGCGGGGATGTCGGCGGGGTAGAGGGCGAAGGAGGGGGCGATTTCGATGGTGCAGTTGGGAGTGTTGTCGGGGTTGCGGGGGATGGGGATACCGGCTTGCTCGAGCCAGTCGGCGTTGCGCTGGGTGGTAACTTTGGGGCTGGTTTCGGCGGAGTCAATGCCGGTGGGGCCTTTGATCGGAGCGAATTCGTCGAGGCGATTCGTTTCGTAAATGATGGATTGTGTGGTCAGGGGAAGAGCGTCGAAGACGAAAGTTTCGAGCTTGACGGCGTTGGGTTTCTGCGGGTCGATAAGGGCAGCGGTATCGAGGTCGATGCAGGGAACTTTCTTCTCGGCACGGTGGAACGGAAGAGCGAAACCGTGTCCCCCTCTCCCCCTCTCCCCCATCTGATTGAGCGATTCCACGAAGTCGCGGCGGATGGCGTGCAGGGCGATGGATCCGGAGCGGAATCGTAGTTCGCCGTTTGGGAGACGCTGTTCGGCGAGGTCGTCGGGGAGGTCGGAGTATTCGATGACGGTGAGTTTGTGGTCGATGATGGCGAAGTTGCCGAGCTTTTCTTTGGGGAAGGTTTTTGGGAGCATTTTGGAGGACATTTGTGCGTTGTCGAGGTCGTGGAGGCCGATGAAGAGGGGGTCGATGCAGCGGACGATGGGGTTGTCGACCTGGAAATAGGAAATTTGCGTGATGCCACGTTTTTTCATGTCGGCGAGGGCGCCGGATTTGTGGAGGGCGAGGAGTGAGCCGCCGTGGCCGTTGGGGGAGAGCGCGAGCGAGTTTTTGCTTTCGAGGAGGACTTTGCCGGTGGGGGAGAGGGCGGGCATCTGGTCTTGTGGGAAGAACATGAGGTCGGCAGGGGACATGCCGAAGTAGTTGTGTTTTTTCCAGAAGTCGCGTGTGGCGGCGTCGTTTTGCGGGCTGGTCATGATGTAGAAGGGAATTCCCCCCCCGGGGTGGTTGTAGCGTTTGCCGAGGGCGAGGAGGAATTCGGCGAAGCATAGGAAGAGGGATTTTTTTTGGATGGCGGTGGCGGGGAAGGTGCCTTTGGGGCCGTCCCAGCCGAGGCGGGTACCCTGGCCGCCGGCGACGACGAAGGCGGCGACTTTGCCCTGGCGGAGAAGATCTTCACCGCGTTTGAAGGCAGCAGCGTATTTTTGCCGCATCGCGGCGTCGGCAGGGATGTTGGGGTAGTAAGGGGCGGGCTCGACTTTGCCTTTGAGTTCGAATTTTTGCGGATGCTTGACGACGGTCTCGGCAAGGTTGGCAATCAGGTCCCAGTCGAGCGAGTTGAGCTGCTTTGCAAAATCGGCTTGCTGGGTCGGGGTGAGATGAGGCCAGAATGTGAAGACGTGCGATTGGCCGAGGCGGTTTAACTTGGCAGCAAGGTCGGCGTAGGCAAGTTCGGCTTCGTAGCTCATGCGTGCTCCGTTATGGGTTATGAGGTGGCATCGCCAAAAGCCCAAGGACCGCAGTCCCTGGGCTTTATTTGACGGAACATCGGCGGGACGCCGACGCCGTGGGTTAGAGTTTGGATTCGAAAATGTAGTGACCGGAGCGTAATTCGAGGGCGGCGGCGTTTTGTTGGGGGGCGTGGAAAAGAAGATTGACGGTGTTGGATTTGGACAGAGGTTTGCCGGATTCGGTGATGGAATGGAGGTCGGTTGTGGGGAGGGCGACGGTGGCGGTGGTGTTGGGAGGGATGAGGACTTCGTAGCGGAAACGGCCGTTTTTTTCGAGTTTCCATGAGCTTTCGATGCGGCCCCGGATGGTTTCCAGGGAGGCTTTGGCCCAGGTGAGTGGGCCGTTGGGCAGTGGGTGCGGACGGAGGATGATGTGCTCATAGCCGGGCTTTGTCGGATCGACATTAATCCCCGCGACGATTTGATAGAGCCAGGCGCCGACGGCGCCGTAGGCGTAGTGGTTGAAGGAGTTCATGCCGGGGTTTTGGAAGCCTTTATCGTGGGTCCAGCCGTCCCAGCGTTCCCAGATGGTGGTGGCGCCGTGTGTGACGGGGTAGAGCCAACTGGGCCAGTCTTTTTGCATGAGGAGTTCGTAGGCGACGTCGAGGCGTCCGGCTTGGGTGAGGACGTGGTTGAGGTAGGGTGAGCCGACGAAGCCTGTGTTGAGGCGGTTTTTGTTGGCGTGGATGTTGCGGACCAGAGCGTCGATGGCGGCGGGGCGGAGTTTTTCGGGGAGCAGGTCGAAGTGGAGGGCGAGGACGTAGGCGGTTTGCGTGTTGCCGACGATGAGGCCGTCGGCGGTGACGTAGCGGCGGAGGAAGGCATCGGAGGCTTGCGTGGCGAGTTTGGTGAAACGGGCGACATCGCGTTTTTTTTGGAGCATGTTGGCCATGGAGGCCATGAGTTTGGCGTCGTAGGCGAGGAAGGCGGTGCCAATGAGGTCTTTGGGGGTGGAGCCGAAGAGTCCGTCTTTGCCGTCCTGGGAGAGCCAATCGCCGAATCCGAGCCAGCCGTTCCATTCGGGGTGGGCGCGGATCATGCCGAACTTGTCGCAGGTTTCGACCATGCGGTCCATGAAGCGGCACATGGAGTCGTAGTGTTGCGAGATGAGGCGGAGATCGCCGTAGCATTGGAGCATGGTCCAGGGGCAGATGACACCGGCGTCCGCCCAGGCGGGTCCGCCGTCGCCCTTGTTGTCCTCGGCGCCGTCCTTGACGCGAGGTACGGCGTTCATTGGCGCGTAGGACGGATAGCCGCCCAGCGGGCCCTGGGCGTCACGGAGGTCCTGGGTCCACTTGGCGAAGAAGCCGGAGACATCGAAATTGAACGCGGCGGTGCGGACGAAGACCTGGGCGTCGCCGGTCCAGCCGAGACGTTCGTCACGCTGCGGGCAGTCGGTGGGGACGTCGAGGAAGTTGCCGCGTTGGCCCCATTCGATGTTGTGTTGCAGTTGGTTGACGAGGGGTTCGGAGCATTCGAAAGAGCCGGAGTGTTGCATGTCGGAGTGCAGGACGACGGCGGTGAGGGCGTCTTCGGGAACGTCGCCGGGATAGCTGGGGATTTCGACGTAGCGGAATCCGTGGAAGGTGAAGCGGGATTCGAAGATTTCGCCGTTGGGGTCGCCTTTGAGCGTGTAGTGGTCGGTCTGTTTGGCGTTTCGCAGATTGGTGGTGTAGATTTTGCCGTCGCTGTCGAGAATCTCGGCGTGGCGCATGGTGATGGTGGTTCCCGCGGGGCCTTTGACTTTCAGGCGAACGCGTCCGACGAGGTTCTGACCAAAATCAAAAAGCAGAACGTAACTGTCCCACGGCTGAAGAATCTTCTTCACACTGATCGGCTTGATTTCCTTAATCGCACGGATCGGCGGACCGCACATGGCGACAAGCTGAACGCCGGTCTCTTCGAACAGCAGCGCTTTGCTCCAACGATTGTCCTCGCGGAAACCCGGTGCATCCCAGCCGGGCATTTCGAGACGAGCGTCGTAACTTTCGCCCATCATCAGGTCGGAGGAGATGATCGGACCGGCGGCGGTGGTCCAGGTGTCGTCGGTGACGATCATTTCGCTTTCGCCGTCGCTGTAGCGGAGAACGATTTGGGCGAAGGCTTTGGGGCGGTCGCCGTAGAACTGGCGGCGACCGATGTTGCCGGTGTAGCCGCAGTACCAGCCGTCGCCGAGAATAATGCCCGCAACGTTTTCTTTTCCGGATTTAAGCAGGTTGGTCACGTCAAAGACTTGATACTGCACTCGCTTGCGGTAGTCAGTCCAGAAGGGTGCGAAGACTTGATCGCCGACTTTTTGGCCGTTGAGGCGGAATTCGTAGAAGCCCATGGCGGTGGCGTAGAGGCGGGCGGAGACGATTTTTTTGCTGGTGGGGATTTGGAAGCTTTTGCGGAAGAAGGGGATCGTGGTTTCTGCCTTTGGGCTGCCGACCAGTGAGGAGCCGATCCATTGGGCCTTCCAGTCGCTACGATCGAGCAGTCCCATTTCCCAGTAAGCGATTTCAGAGGGATCGGTTGGGTTGCCGTTTTGGTCCCAGATTCGGACGCGCCACCAGACGCGTTGGCCGGAGCCGATGGAGGGAGGGGGGGGGGTGCCTGCGTAATCGACGAAGACGTTTTGGGCGGAAGCGACCTTGCCGCTGTCCCAGAGGTCGGAGGCGTTTGATTGGAGTTTTTCGAGTGAGGTTGCCGCTTCGATGCGGTAGGCGGATTGTGCGATGCCGCGGGCGTCGGCAGGGACTTGGAGTTTCCAACTTAGCCGTGGGCGCGGTTCGCCGAGGCCCAGCGGATTGATGAGGTATTCGCAACGCAGGTCCACGATGCCGAGTTTGGTTGCTGTTTTGTCACTTGTCCGCTTAGCCGTCGAACGCACTGCCATGATTTCTCCTGTCATTGTTGAATTGTCGGGTACGAAAGTGCGGATTCTCGCAGATTGGTGAATGGTTGTCACGCGAGCGATGATGCAACTGAATGCGTGGCATCTCCATTGGTCCCTACGGAACCGAGGTTCGTGTTGCGTTGCGGTAGGCGAGACGAGGATCGGTGGCTTGAGCGGTTTCGTAGTTGGGGGCGTTCCAGGTGGCGACCCAATGATTGGGTTTCACTTCGCGGAGTTCGGGACAGGCTTTTTCTTCGAGTTCGCGGATGCGGCCTTTGCATTCGGTGCAACGCGGAGCGAAACGGCAGCCGTCGGGGTAGTGGGTGGGGCTGGGGACCATGCCGGGGATGGTGAAGAGTTTTGCACCCTCCTTGGCGCGTTCCTGGCCGAGTTTCGGGACGCAGGCGAGCAGGCCTTTCGTGTACGGATGCAGCGGGTTGGCGAAAAGTTCGTGGACGTCGGCGTATTCGACGATTTTACCCGCGTACATGACTGCAACAACGTCGGCGTTTTCGGCGACGACGCCAAGGTCGTGCGTGATTAAAAGGATGCTCATGTTGGTGGTGGTTTGGAGGTCTCGCATGAGTTCGAGGATCTGGGCCTGGATGGTCACGTCGAGGGCGGTGGTCGGTTCGTCGGCAATCAGGACGGCGGGTTCGCAGGCGAGTGCCATGGCGATCATGACGCGTTGTTTCATGCCGCCGGACATCTGGTGGGGGTATTCGTTGAGGCGGCGGGCAGGCTCGGCGATGCCGACACGGTGGAGGGCTTGTTCGGCGATGGCGCGTGCTTGTTGGGCGTTGACGTTTTGGTGGAGGAGGATGGCTTCGAGGATTTGATCGCCGATGGTGAAGACGGGGTTGAGCGAGGTCATGGGTTCCTGGAAGATCATGGCGATCTGGCCGCCGCGGATTTTTTGCATTTTTTTTTCGGAGAGTTCGAGGAGATTGCGGCCTTTGAAATGGATCGAGCCGTCGGCATACATGGCCGGTGGGGTTTGGAGGAGTCGCATGATGGACATGGAGGTGACGGATTTTCCGCAGCCGGATTCGCCGACGATGGCGAGGGTTTGGTTGGCAAAGAGGGAGAAGGAGACGCCGTCGACGGCGCGGGCGAGGCCGGCTTCGGTGGCGAAGTAGGTCTTGAGGCTGGAGACTTCGAGGAGAGGTTGTTCGGGCATTACGATTTTCTCCGTGCGGAGCGACATGCAAGCATGCCGGCTAAATAGTTTTGTTGGTACGTGGATCGATGGCGTCGCGGAGTCCTTCGCCGGTGATGTTGTAGGCGAAGACGGTGAGGAAGATCATGAGGCCGGGGGGGAAGGCGAGCCACCAACGGAAGACTTCGCCGGGGTTCCCGGCCTGATCGAGCATGGCGCCCCAGCTGGCGGTGGGCGGTTCGACGCCGATGCCGAGGAAGGAGAGGATGGATTCGCTGACGATGTTTCCTGCGACGCCGAAGGTGAAGGTGACGATGACGGGGGTAAGGCCGTTGGGGAGCATGTGGCGGAAGAGGATATTGGGCAGAGGGAGTCCGAGGGATTTGGCGGCGGTGACGTAATCGAGTTGGCGAATGCGGAGGAATTCGGCGCGGACGAATCGGGCGATGCCGGTCCAGCCAGTGACGCCGATGATGACCATGATCATGAAGAGCTGTCGTCCGAAGATGGCGACGAAAGTGATCAGGAGGAAGAGGAGCGGGATGGCTTCGACGATTTCGACGAATCGCATGCCGAGGATGTCGATTTTGCCGACGAAGTAGCCCATGAAGGCTCCGTAGATGGCTCCGATGGTCAGGGCGATGATTTCGCTGATGAGGCCGATTTCCAGGACGATGCGGGTGCTCCAGAGGAGTCGAGCGAGAGCGTCGCGGCCGTTGGAGTCGGTGCCGAGAAAATGTTCACGCGACGGTGTTTCGTAGAGGCGATTGGCGTCAAGCGGCTCCTGATCGGAAAAGCCCCAGCGAAGAGGGGGGAATACGGCGTTGTGGAGTTCGCCGGCACGGGCGAGTTGATGATAATCGCGGCTGTCGAGGTAATCGTTTTTGAAGAGGACGATGCCGGTGCTCAGGAGGATTCCGACGGCGGCGAGTGCGAGTCCCCAGCGAAGGCGTTGGGCGCGAAGGGGTTCGATTTCGATGTTGCGTTTGCCGGTGCGCCAGAAAATCAAGGCGAAGAAGGATGCGAGAAAGCCCCAGAGGAGCCAGATCCAATCGACGCGAGTGAGGTTGCGGAAGAGTGGGAATTCGCGATGGCCGTCGATGACGGCGATGTAAGGCGAACTGTTGGCGAGGAAGGGGACGATGATGGTTAAGAGTGCGATCAGAAGGATGAAGAATGTGGCGATGCGATTGAGGTGGCCACGCCAATAGGAACGTCCGACGACGGCCCAGTAGGTGCGGCGAAGGAGGGCATCCTCGTGTGGGGCAAGTCCAACGCTCCCTGACGGTCGCGTTTCGGATGGGCGTGTTTCATTAGTCATAGGATACCCGTGGATCGGCAAGGGCGTAGCAGATGTCAGTGATCAGCAGGCAAATGAGGGTAATGATGGAGCCGATGAGGGCGACGGCCTGGACGATGGGCAGATCGCGTGCGGAGGTGGCAGTGACGACGAGGTCGCCCATGCCTTTGATGGAGAAGATGTGTTCGACGACGACGGAGCCGCCGAGGAGGCCGGGGATGAGGCCGGCGAAGAGGGTGATCATGGGGAGGAGGCTGTTGCGGAAAACGTGCCGGAGCGTGACGACGGAGGGGGGGAGCCCTTTGGCGCGAGCGGTGCGGACATAATCGAGACCGAGGTTATCGAGCATGGCGGCGCGTTGGATTTTGGAGAGGTAGGCGAACTGGCCGTAGCTGAGGCAGATGACCGGCAGGACCATGTGCCAGAGGAAATCACCTGCGTACGAGCCGGAGGTCATCCATTCGGTGCTGGTTGCGTGAGCGCCGCCGACGGGAAACCATCCGAGGAAATTGGGGTTGCCAAAGACGGCCAGGAGCATGTCGCCGACCCAGATAATGGGCAGCGAAAAGAGCGCGAGTGTCACGAAGCTCCATGCGATGTCGAAGCTTTTTCCCCGGCGGATGGAAGCGAGCAATCCGCCGGGAATGGCGATGAGGTAGACGATGATCGAGGAGAGCAAATTGAGCGTCAGGGTGATGGGGAGTCGTTCTTTGATGAGTTGTGCGACGGGTGCGTTGTATTGGATGGATTCGCCGAGGTTGCCGTGGACGGTGTCGTTGAGCCAGAGGAAGTACTGGACGATCAGAGGCCTGTCGAGGTGGAGGCGCTTTTTGATTTTTTCTTCGATGGCCTGTTGTGCCTGCCTTGAATTCTCGGCCATTGCGCCGCCGGCGGTGGTAAGCCCGGGAGCGAATCGCACGACGCAAAAGAGCAGCAGCGTCATGCCGATGAGCGTAGGCACCATGAGAAGGATGCGGCGTAAGATGTACATCAGCATGAGGCGTTACCCGCCTTTTTAAAATGCCAGAGGGACGACTTTTGAATGGCGTATGGTGGAGTCGCGAGTGACCAGCGGAATATTGTGGCGCAGGCTCGTGGCGGCAATGAGTTCGTCGGCGGGGTCGGAATCGAAATCCAAGTCGTGGATGGCACTGGCGATGTCAAGGGTAATGGGCCAGACCTGAAGTTCCGCGAGAACGCGTGCGACCGCAGGATCCGTCAGGTCAAGAGCGATGCGGCCTCGCTGGATGAGCATGGCGATCTCCCAGAAAACAATATCCGACCCCCCCCACTTCTCGGCGGAGAGAATTTTTCGCTCCGTGGAGGTCAGGTTTCCTGAGAGAGCAAATACGAGAATATGCGTGTCAAGATTCAGCATGCCACTTTCGATCCGTGGACATGATGTCGCCAGTCACACGGATTTTTCCTCGCAGAGACCCGATCAGGTGGGCGGAGGGACCGCTGATACGCGTACGCTTGGGGGGGAGGGTGGACTGACGCGGCTTGAACTTGTTCGATGGGATGGTTTTCATAAAGTGATTATATAGAACTCGTGGAAGGAGTGTCCAGATAAGAGGTCATCCGTCGTTGAGGGTCAGCGATATTTTTGCAGGGCGGCGGGGACGTACCAGTCGAGTTCGAGAAGTCCCAGCGGGTACGGTTCGGTGTTCCGGAAACGATTGTTGATGAAGGCGCAGTCCTGTTCGGAGTAAAGCCAGGAGTAAGGCTGTTCGTCGTAGACGATTCTTTGGAACTGGTGCCAGATTTTGAGACGCTGGTCGCGATCCATGGTGCGAGCGCCAAGCTCGATCAATCTGTCCGCTTCGGCGTTTCGGAAGGAGACGTGATTGCTGCCGCGGTCGGCGATGCTGGAACTGTGCCAGAGCTGCCTGGGATCGCCTTCGACGCCGCCTGAGCCCCAGCCTGCGAGGCAGGCGTCGAACTTACGATCATTGAGACGTTCGATGAGAACCGACGGTTCGTAGGGGGTGAGGCGCATGCGGATGCCGGCGCGTTGGAATTGCTGTTGGACGTAAGTGGCGATGCGTTCGCGGATGGGAACGCCGGTGCGGAGCGAGAGGTCGAATTCGAAGCGAACGCCGTTGCGGACCAGCACGCCGTCGGCGCCCATTTTCCAGCCGGCGTCGGCGAGCATTTTCTTGGCCGCTTCAGGATCGTAAGGAAGCGGCGTGATGCTCGCATCGTTCTGCGGCGTGCGCGGACTGAAGGGCCCGGTCATCTCGGAACCGAAACCCTTGAGCATGTTCTCGATGATCGATTTGCGGTCGATGAGCATCGTGAGGGCCTGGCGGGTCTGCTTGTCCTTGAAAATGGGCTTTTCGAGGTTGTAGCCGATGTACATATACATGCCGATTGGGCGGGAATAACGATAGGCGATGTTCTTTTTGAGGAACTCAGGATCCTTGGAGTATTTGAGATACATTTCTGGATCGGGCGCGATCGGTTCGCCGAGGTAGTCGAGATCGCCTTTGAGGAAGCTTTGCAGTTGAGCCTCGGCGTTTCCGATGAACAGGTAAACGATGCGGTCAAACGACGGCCGATCGGCCCAATATTTTTCATTGCGGACCAGCGTTATCTTCTGGCCGCGGTCCCATTTTTCAACGCGGTAAGGGCCGCTGCCCACGAGCAGATCGCTTTTTTTGTTGAATTCGTCGCCATGTTGGAATTTGTAGATGTGTTCAGGAATGACGTACAGGCCGCCGACGAATTCCAGGGCGAGGAAGTAAGGCTCGGTCATTTCAAATTCGACGGTACGCTCGTCGATCTTGCGGCATCCCTTGACACGGTTGTAATAACTACGAAGCGGCGCGGCATCGACGTCGGTGTTCATGACGGTGTTGTAGGAAAACAAAACGTCATCAGCGGTGACAGGCGTTCCGTCGCTGAAGGCAGCTTGCGGGCGGAGGTGGAACTGAAAGCGAAGGCCGTCGGCGCTGATACGGTACCAGTCGGCCAGCAACGGTTTATACTCCATGGTTTCGGGATTGAGTGTGATGAGCGATTCGAGTACCGGTCCGTGGACGATTTGGCCGGCGACATCTTTTTCGATGAACGGTGCGATGACGGCGGGCTCCATGCCGATGTTCTGGATCAGCCAGTCACCGGTGGCGTAATCGGGTCGGCGTTCGGGAGCGCGGGGAGAGGTGGGAATGTCGGGGAAATAGACGTACTGGCTGCCGTCGGGTTCGGTACGGCGGATTCTCCCTGATGGCACATGCGTTTCCGTAGCGGATGTGCCGGCGGAAATAGATACGCCGCTCCGAATCGCCTGATTGATCTTGCCAAGGAGATCCGTTTGTTGTTTCTGTCCGTCAGCAAGGCGGCCCATCTCTTGCTTGAGATCGTTGAGACGTTGCTCGTGATAGCTGAACTGCCAGCCGGTGAACAAAACCGCGGCAATCACGACGACAAACATAAGAAGAAAGACGAAATCCTTGAAGGTGAACCGATTGTTCATGAATACTCCGTGAAATTGGCGGCGTGAAAGTTATGTTTGTGGTCGTTGCCGTGTGGCGACGTTTGTCACTTCACGATGCGGCTTCCGCCAGGCAGACCGTTGGGACTTTGCGGCAAAGATGAGTGCGGCGCGAATGCCATCCACGTTGAGGTGCGGGCAAGAGTGAAGCAATTGGTCCTCCGTCCATCCGGAACCAAAACACATCAGAATGTGTTCCACTGTGATGCGAGTGCCTTTGATCACGGGTTTGCCGAGCATGACTCCGGGTTTTCGTTCTATGCGGCTTCGCCAGCGCATATAAGCTCCTTTGATCGTTATTGTAGTATACCACAAAGGGTGCGAGCGGTCCGCGACGCCGCAAAGTGTTTGCGACGTCATTTCGCGCGATCAACGTTTGTTTGTAATCCGAGAGCCAAAGCCCCGCATTACCATGCGGGGCTCTGCCACCGCGTTACCACGCGGTGCTCCTGTCACCTTGTCACCCGTTCACCCTGTCACCTTCGGGTCCAGGGCGTCGCGGACGCCGTCGCCGAAGAAGTTGAGGGAGAGCAGGGCGAGGGAGAGTCCGATGCAGGGCCAGAGGATGAGCCAGTAGCGGATGTTGATGGGGTTGAGGGCATCGATGCCGTCGCTGGCGAGGTTGCCCCAGCTGGGGAGTGGGGCTTGGATGCCAAGTCCGAGGAAGGAGAGGAAGGATTCGGAGAGGATGGCGGCGGGGACGGTCAGTGTGCCGTAGACGACGACGGTGCCGATGAGATTTGGCACGATGTGGCGGAGAAGGATGCGATGCTGGGGGAGGCCAAGGGCACGTGCGGCTTCGATGAAGGGTTGGTCGCGGAGGCTCAGGACTTGTCCGCGGACGACGCGGGCCAGGGTGAGCCAGCTGACGGAGCCAATGCCGATGAGGAGGACTAAGGCGTTGGCCCATTGGAGGGCGATGAGGCTGGCGAAGAAGGGAACGAGGGCGACACGCATGAGGATGACCAGGAGGATGTAGGGCAGGCCGTAGAGGACGTCGACGAGTCGCATGAGGAAAGCGTCGGTGCGTCCGCCGACGTAGCCGGCGAGGGTTCCGACGGCAGTACCGATGAAGATGGCGATCAGAGCGCTGGCCAATCCGATGGCGAGGGAGATCGCGCCGCCGAGGAGGAAGCGTGCGAGCAGATCGCGGCCGAGGATGTCGGTGCCCATGGGAAAGTCGCGCGAGGGCGTTTCGCGGACGTGCTGGAGGTTGAGCTGGTCAGCGTAGCGTGGCGGAGAATCAGGGTTGACGCTGCCGAGGGTCCATGGAAGCGAGGCAAAGCATGTGAGGACGAGGAAGATGAGAAAAGCGAATCCGAGAACAGCGAGGCGATTCGCGAGGAAGCGTCGCAGTGCGAGGCGCGTGGGTGAGCGAATGGGGTCATGATCGGCGGCGGAAGATGCAGGGGGACTCAGGGCGGTCATGGCGAACATCATACGAGGAGTGAGTACGGAGTTCACGCTTTAGCGTGAACTCCGTTGTGTGGGAGATGAGCCGGGAAAAAGGCCATGCTTTGGCGCCGCGTCTTTCTGTGGAAATGTCGGCGCCAAGACACATAGCCCTTCGCCAGAACCTTCTCTGTAAAACTTTACCATAGGTATTTTACGGGTCAATACTAAAATCTAACTTTCTTATACTTTAATTTACCAGCGTTAAGAGGTGAATAGTAAGTATTATCAATAGTCATGAGGAATGAAAAGAAAATCATCGTTCAAACCGCCATCCGCGGAAGCACCAAGGACCAGTTGGAACAGCTCTGCGCCAAAAAAGGCATGACGCAAATCTCGCTTTTCAGTCGTTTGGTGGATTGGTTCGCGGAACAGGACTCAATGGTGCAAACCTTGATACTGGAGCGGGTGGAAGAAGTGGATCAGGTGCAGATCGCCAAGCTGATTCTTTCGCGGATCATCGGCAAACGCACTTCTCCGCCGCCCAAGCATCGCAAGTCCAAACGCTGATCTCCCCTCCAAGGAAGGGACGCATCCTCCTTACGAGATGAGTCCGTGATCTTTTAGAGCGTTTTTCATGTGGTCGTGGCGTAATGACATGCGCAGGAAGCGAGAGCCAAAGCCCCGCATTGCCATGCGGGGCTCCAAAACGCTACGGGCGAGTGAAAAATGCTCTAGCACTTCGAAGAAATCGTGCATGGCGACGATACGCAGTCCTTCGAACGGGTCGAGTGCGAGCAGATGGCGGTCGTTGGAGACAAGGTAGTCGGCTCCGCAGGATAACGCCGCCTGCAGGATTGGACTGTCTTTGGGGTCTTGAGGAACCTAGGCGGTAGATCGCAATTTGACCAGTGTTGATCGGCTCAATGCCCGGCGTCGGGTCAGGTTTGCAAACTGCTTCGAAAAATCGAGCTGTTCCACCAGGACTCGTGCTATTTCATCGAGTAGATATTGGCTGACGTAAGTCCGCCATTTCGCACGGCGGCTGGCCGTGATGATTTTTGTGGCTGCCGCGCAGAGCTTCAGAAATGTAAACATTGGTGTCGAAAAAGAGTTTCATTGGCCGTAGCGCACTCGCTCGATTGCTTGTTGGATGGTGATATCGTCAATCTTGCGTTTGCGTGCGATTTTTCGTGCTGCTACGGATTCCTGCGTCCAAGCCCGGTCGAGTCGCCGAGCCAATTCCAATTCCAGATCGAGCCGGTCGCGATCATCCAACGCTTCGATGCGATTCAGAAGAGTCTTGACGGCAGTTTTTATCATCATCATCCTCATGAATCAAAAAACGAAAAATCCCTCACCAGGCCCAGGGGGTTTTGTTCATGGTGGAGTAGCCGGGGGGCGGGGCGGCGTAGGGATCGTTGGAGAAGATCATGCGGCCGGTGGAGTTGTTTTGGAAGCCGTGGTCGTAGCCGGTGGGTGCGGCGTGGATGGAGCCGCTGGAGTCTTTCCAGCGGTCGGTGCCGGTGATGGCGTCGGTCCAGCCTTGGTTGACTTTGGACTGGGCGTCCATGCGGTTTTTGTAGACGTCCTGGTTGTTTTGGTTGATGGATTTTTGGGTTTGGGTGATTTGCTGCTGGATTTGCTGCTGGGATTGGAGTTTTTGTTTTTGGATGGCGGCGACGGTCTGGTTGGTGATGTCCTGGACTTTGGCGTTCCAGACGGGATTGGCCTGCGAGTTGCCGAGGATCGCGGCGATTTCCTGCTCGTGGTTTTTGAGCTTTCCCTCGAGGGCGAAGGCGGAAAGAATGGGGCTGACGGTCCAATAGACGGCTTCATCGTTGGCGGCCCCCCTGACCGCGGTTGAAAGCGCGCTGGGGAAATGGCCGGATTGGATGATGACGCAAACCCACTGTTCGTAGCGTTTGCCGTCCTTATCGCAGGTCAGCTCGACCAAAGCGGTATCAAAGCTGAAGGTCGCCTTTCTGAGATTGATCATCCCCTGGCCGGCCAGTTCCTGTATCTGCTTGCTTAATTCGGCTTCGGCTTTTTTGAGCTGATTGACGATGACTTCCGGACGTTCCACTTTTTTGATTTGTACATTGCTGACGGTTTTATCCTGTTGGGTCATCATTTGAACGAAATCCTCGGGCTTCATGGGAGGCAGGAGGATGGTTCCGTTGTCGGATTGGCCTTTGAGTTGTTCCATTTTGTCAGGGGGCAGGATGCGCGAGAAGCCGGCATCCCATTTGAAGCCGAGTTTGGAGACTCCCAGGACGGTGACTTCGTCGGTGGGGCCGGTGAGCGTGAAACTGATGACGGCGGGATTGTAATAGGTGTTGGGGTTCCAATGGACGGCGGCTTCCTTGACCTGCCAGCCGTCGGGGACGGCGAGGGTCTGGGCGAGTTCGTTGTTGAGCTGTGGGTCGTGGATTTCGTAAGGGGAGAAGGCCAGGGTGCCGGTTTTGGGAGGCGTGGAGACCGGGGTAGTTTTGGGTGTTTGGTTTGAGGGCGATTTTCCGCCGGTAACGCCGGCCCAGGCGTCGTTGGTGCGCTGCTGAACTTCGGCGGGATTCTGGTTGATTGTGACGTTACCCTCCGTTTGATAGATGGTACCATCCGGGGCTTGGTAGGTTTTCTTGCCGTTGGTGTTGCCGCCATTGGTTGGAGGGCTGGCGGAGCTGGAGGTGGCATTGCCCTTGCCATCGACGACTTCAAAAGGGTTGTTGGCTTTCTGGACTTCGTTTTGGACGAATTGCTGATCGCCTTGGGAGAGCTGGGCGAGTTTGATTTTGGCCTGTTTTCCGTCGGCGAGTTGGAGCCAGACGGTGTCGCCGTCGAGTTTGACAAAGTCGCCGTCGAGGGTTTGGCCGGTGGCGGCGGTCCAGGTACGGGCCTGCACGGCAGCGGCAAGAGCAAAGGCGAAAAAGCACGCAACAACGATACGAAATGAATGCATTTTCATAGTGCTCACACGACTAAGAAAAAGGAACGGTCTTGAACGACTCACATTAGTATATCTTTGTTCCAAGGAAACGCAAAGGCGGAAGTGACTCACGTTCCGGCTGAGCCTCTTTTTTGTGGCATAGGCGTCAAAGGGAGCCCCGCATGGTCATGCGGGGCTTTGCGTTGATTTCGCCAACGGACATCGAAACCGCTTGCGGCGTCGCGAACTCCGCCTTTGGCATAACAATCTGCCACAAAAAATAGCCACACCCCACGTCCCTGGCTACGTCGAGATCGGTCCGTGCGATGCGATTCGCCACATGGGGTATTGGGCACGGATCAGGAGATCGCCGGTGGCGCGGGCTCGCTGCCAAATAAGCGTCAGTAAATCTTGGGCGATGTTCTGGTATTCGGGCTGGTCGATGAGATTTTTCATCTCGAAGGGGTCGCTTGCCAGATCATAAAGCTCGTCAAAATCGAAGCCGTTCAGGATGTATTTGAAGTTGCCTTGCCAGGCGATTCTTTGCAGCATCGGGATGCGAGAGCCGTGGTACTCGGCATAGGCGGTGGTGAAGTTTGTCGCTTGGCTTGCGGGGGATTTAAGCAGCGGGGCGAAGGATCGGGAGTCGGCGATGTTGAAAGGTTGGTTGCCGGTGAGTTCCAGCAGCGTTGGGCACAAATCGTGTGAGCCAACGAGGGCGTCGGTGGTAGTATTTGCGGCCATTCCAGGCCCGGCCACGATCAGTGGCACGTTGTAAATTTCTTCCGCGGCAGTGTAGCCCTTGGCGTACATGCCGTGGGCGCCCATCAGATCGCCGTGATCGGCGGTCATCACAATGATCGTATTGTCCAGTTGGCCGGAGTGCTCGAGGGCGTCGAGAACGCGTCCGAATTGCCCATCGAGTTCCGTGATACTCGCAAAGTAGCATGCACGAGCCTCACGATGCTCACGATCGCTCATCGACTTCCAGACGTTTGCGAGCTTGCGATAAGCACCCGGACGACCTTCCAGCGTGTCGTGCACATTCGGCGGCAACGGCAGATCATCCACCGCGATACGATCAAACGCAGCCTGCCCCGCGATGTAAGGATCGTGCGGCTCAAAGAAACTGACGAAGCAGCACCAAGGCTGATCCGCTTGCCAAGCTTCCCCGAGAAAATGCATCGCATCATCCGTAATCAGCCCCATCTGGCGTTCTTCAGGCGGAATAGGCGTCACGCCGTAGTGCAGCAGGCGGGCATAACCGGGCGTGTTGTGATACCTTGCCAGCGAGAACTCGCTGTTGTGAACCCGTTCCCGAGCGGCAGTAAGGACGGCTTCCATGCGTGGCCCGTGATAGCCGCCATCAACCTGCCATCCAAAATTCCCGGCCCGTTCGCTCAACTCGACATGCCATTTGCCGAAATATCCCGTGCGGTAGCCGGCCTCCACGAGTCGCTGTGCCCAGTGTGGGCTGTTGCATAGCGTGCATTTATCAGGAGCAACATCGCCGGTGACGGTCTCGACGCCGTGGTTGTGCGGGAGTAGTCCGGTCATGAGGCTGGCCCGGGAGGGTGAGCAGACGGCGTTGGGAGAGTAGGCTCTTCGGAAGCGGATGCCGCGGGATGCGAGGCGGTCGAGATGCGGCGTTTGACAGACATGGCCGGACTCGAGGACGCGGGCCTGCATTTGGTCGGTCATCAGGAAGAGAATGTTCGGACGTGTGGGCATCGAGGCTCCATGTGTGTTACGCATTGCCGAGGTTCATATCATCATAAGGTCCCTGCCGCAACGATGGGTTCTCGGCTTTCAACCAGGCAAGAATTTCCTCCGAAGCGTTCAAGGCAACGTCACTTGGGTGCCGCTCTCAGGTGGAGCGTGAGGCTCTTGGGTGGCCATGGCAGCCTCATTGCGGCGGCCAGGGGGAGGTCAGGATTTTTCGTCCAATGCACCCAATAGACAATACGCGGATTCTGTCTCACTTTCATCGCCGTGTCATATCGTTTACCGACGTGCAGGGTGATAGTAAGTTGGCACACGATGCCAAGTAGAAGGCAGGTTGCCGACCAGCCGAAGTATCCCCCCAAAAGTGCCCTTCCAGCTACAGCAGTAAAAACGAGCGACAAGGCCCAGAAGATGAAACAACCTCGTTTGAGGCGACGCAGGAAGGAATTATAACTTTCCGGCACCGGCAAATCGGCTCCCTTAAATGATGCACGTGTTACATCATCCGTTCGCCCTGGGTTTCACGCCGATGATGTTCTGCGGGAGTTCCTCCGGCTTCCATTTTTTGGCGTTGGGAGAAACGTCGGCGTTCGGCGGACGCTTGCCGTTCTGGGCGGGGTCGGGCAACGCGATCTTCAAATCGAACGGCTTGAACTCGTAAGAATCCAAAACCTGGATTTCGGAAATGTCGAACATACGCGGCGAAGTGATTTTGTATTTCACGTAGCGGGCCTCTACCGGAACGGGCGGAGCGAGGAAAAGGTTCGGAGCGCACAGGGTTTCCTCATCGGGAAGCATGAAATTGACGGGGATATCGATGCGGCGGAGGTTGGTTTTGAAGAAGCCTTGCGAGGTGTACTCCTTGCCGTCGGGGGAGGTGAGGACTTCGATCTGGTCTTTGGACTCGTTTTTGAGGGCGTCCCACCATTCGTAGCCGAGCGTGTGGATGCGGAAGGCGGCGCATTTTTGAGGGGGGCCCAGATCGAGGGTGATTTCGAGGTTTTTGGGGGCTTTCCACATGACGCCTTCTCGCATATTGGCGCCGCCGGTGTAGGAGGAGCCGATGCGGCCGTCGGTGAGCTTTTTCATTTCGGGGTCCTCGGCGTTCCATGCGGCTTTTTTGTCGAGCGGGGGTGCGGAGAAGGTGTAGGGTTTTCCGAGGGCGAGGTTTTTACCGTAGGTGGCCCAGAATCCGATGTGTTTCTCGACCCCGGCGTTTTCGTTGCCGTCGGAGTAGCCGATCACGGGCGGGACGCCCATGCCACGGGAGATGGCAAGCGAATTCACGATGGGATGGTCTTCGCCGCCGACGTTGATGGAGTAGGTTGCGGGAAGTTTATCGACGAGTTGCGTGTGAGATCGCTGAACGAGGGAGAAATCTTTCTGGCGTTCCTGCCAGGTGAAGGTGATGGCAAGGGGGGACGCGTTATCATCTGAGCCGCGACCGTTAGGGAGCGACCCGTTTGGCAATGTGACCGGTCGCTCCCTAACGGTCGCGGCTCGGATTGATGTGGCAAGTTTATGGTTGGCTTCCATGCGAAGGGCGTAGAGAGAGCAGGAGCCGGGGCCGTTCCAACTGTCGGGGTCGATGGGTTTACCGTCGTCGTTGACGGCGGGGGGGGCGCTGCCGGCGAAGGCGTATTTCAGCAGGATGCTCTTGGTACCGGCGGGAATGTCGGTGATCGTTTCGTAATGAACGACGTCGTAGGGGGGCTTGTTGTCGGTGAGGGAGTAATCTTGTTTCCACGTTTTGCCGCCATCGAAGGAGTGGAGGAACTCGATGTGGGAGTTTTTGCCGGAGTTGAAGAGGCGGCCGCCGTAGGTAACGGACGTAAGATCGGTGGGGGCGTCCATTTTGAAGGTGACGTAAGAGGGTTGGGCGGGGTTGTCCTGGCAGAGGCGGTTGTGGCTGGACTTCAGGTTCTTTTCATCAACGGCGTAGGTCTTGTAGTTGTCTTTGCGGAGATCGGGCCAGAAGACGATGGAGCCGGTCTGTTCGCCGTTGCCGACATAGACGGTGTTTTTGCCGAGGCGAAGGGAGGGCTGGGTGTGGGCGTTGACTTCGGTGATGGTGTTGAAGGAGATGTTGCCGAGGACGGCTTTATTGAGCGAGAATTTGACGAGGACTTCGTAGGAACCGTTGACTTCGTCGATGAGCTTTAAATCGGGTTTCTGAGCGTCGGAGTTCCAGACCTCTTTCCAGGTGATGCCGTTGTTGGTGGAGATGGCGATGGCTGCGGAACCGCCGGGGAGGAAGTTGGTGTCGGCCTTAATTTTGAGCGACGTGATGACGTTTGCACCTTCGACCTTGAAAACGGCGATGCCGGGCTTGGACTGAATCTGAGTGCTCATGGTCAGAGGAACGGCGAAGGGAACGCCGTTCATGTCCCCGATAACAATATTGTCCTGGCTATAAAGGGCGGCTGGATTCATCGGCGTCCATGTGCGTTGGCCGTTGCCGCGGATGTGGTAGCGGACGTTGACTTGTTCGGGGTCTCGGCCGGAGCCTTCGCCTTTTTGGCCCTGGTTGGGAATGTAGTAAGCCCGATCGGCCTTATATTCCTTGTTGTTCTTGTCGCCCATGTTGACGGCGTCGGGGGAGTTGGCGTCCTGACGGGCGTAGTAGCGGGTGTAGGATTCACCGTCACGGAGGTTCAGGATGTAGCGGTGGCCGCGTTCCTGGCTGTAGTAGAACCACTGGTAATGGATGTGGTTGGGGCGGAAGGAGCCGGCGCCGAGGTGCTCGAGTGTGCGTTCGGTGTCGGCGCCCTGGAGGTAGCCGTTGACGGAGGTGCCGTTAAGGCAGTGATAAATGGCGATATGTCCGTACTCTTCTTTTCCGCCGGAGCATTCGCAGCCGATTTTTAGGCCGATGTCGTCGACGGCGGCGATGGTTTTGCCGTCGCAGAGGGTGTAGATGACGGAGAGTGAGTTGTCGTAGTGGTGGAAGTGGTTGTCGTACCAGACGTCGGGGACGGTGTGGAGTCCGATTTCCCAGAAGCGGCAGGGGTAGCCCATGTAGTTCCAGGTGGAGCATTTGATGCCGGAGATGGTGGAGCACATGGTGTAGCCGTAGTCGTTGTATTGGCGGATCGGATCGCTGACTTCGTAGCCGTGGAGCCACATGGGGGAGGTCTGCCGGCGTGCGATGTGGTCCCAGTAGAAGAGTGCCCACATTTTGTCGGCGTCGGCTTGCCAATTGCTCGTGATGGAATGGACCATGGACTCCATGTCGGAGTAGTCCGGACTGGCGTCGGTGACGACCTTGATATTGGCAAGTTCCCCCCCCCGCGCAACAGCAGGGATGGCGACGGCAACAGCAAGAGCCAGCAAGGCGGTGAAGCGGTTCATAACAATACCCCGAGAAGAGAAATGCACCATTGGACTAACGGTGGAGGGGGCAAGGGATTGCTCCATGGGGTGAAAGGACGACAAGGAAAAGGGAGCCCCGCATGGTAATGCGGGGCTTTGGCACGAAATCGCCACAAAGCAAAGCCCCGCATTGCCATGCGGGGCTCCAGGGAGTAACCCAGAGTGGGGCGGCGTTATTCCGTTTTTTTCTTCTTGCCATCGTCAGGCGGGGCGAGCGGATCGGTGCCGACGATGGGCTTGCCGATGACGGGAAGCTCTTCAGGCTTCCACTGCTTGGCGTTGGGGGAAATGCCGGGGTTGGGCGGACGTTTGCCGTTCTGGGCAGGGTCCGGCATCGCAAGCTTCAGGTCGAAGGGCTCGAACTTGAATCCGTCGAGAACCTGGACTTCCGTGCAGCCGAACATGCGAGGCGAGGTGACTTTGTATTTCACGAAACGAGCATCGACGGGCTTCTCCATGGGCAGGAAGAAGTTGACGCCTTGGAAGGTTTCGTCGTCGGCGTACATGAAGTTGACGGGAACGTTTTTCCAGTGGAGCTCGGAGTTGAAGGTGCCGGCGGACTTGTAGTCTTTGCCGTCGTTACTGATGAAGACTTCGATTTTGTCTTTGTTTTCGCCTTTCATGGCGTCCCAGAACGGATAGCCGAGCGTATGGATGCGGAAGGCAGCACATTTCTGAATTTCGCCCAGATCGACGACGATTTCCGGATTGGTGTTGGGTTTCCAGAGGAGTCCGTACTGGAAATTGGTACCGCCGGAGTAGGGCGAGCCGACGGCTCCGTCGGTGAGTTTTTTGTTGTCGGGGTCTTGGGAGCCGTACTGGCCGGTGGAGGGAGCGGAGACGGTGTATGGTTTTCCGACGGCGATATTTTTGCCGTAGGTGGCCCACTGGCCGACCCACTTTTCGCCGCCGACATCTTTGCCGTCGGAGTAGCCGTACTTCACGGGCGCGGTGCCACGTGCGCCTTTCAGGTTGACGGTCAGGGAATCGACGATCGGCTGATCGTCGCCGCCGACGTTGATCGTGTAGGTCGCAGGCAGTTTGTCGATGAACTGCGTGTGGGAACGTTTGACGGTGGAATAATTGTTTTGGCGCTCGGACCAGTTGAAGGTGACTTCCATCGGTTTAGTCAGGACGGTGTCGGTGCCGGTGCCGGTGATGATCGGGTTGGCGAGTTTGTGATTGACTTCCATGTGCGTGCTGTAAAGGGAGCAGGTGAACAAATCGCCGGCGTTGGTGGCGATGGCGTACTTGATGAGAACGGATTTGGTTCCGGCAGGGACGTCGTCGATCGTCATGTAGCGGATCGCGTCGTAGGGGGCATTGTTGTCGGTGA
This sequence comes from Phycisphaerales bacterium, assembly GCA_009781185.1. Taxonomy (GTDB): domain Bacteria; phylum Planctomycetota; class Phycisphaerae; order WQYP01; family WQYP01; genus WQYP01. Next base: position 26,429 of record WQYP01000045.1, read on the forward strand.
AGGAGAGCGATTTGATCCAGGTTTTTCCGCCGTCGAAAGAGTGCAGGAAATCGATGCTTCCCTTGACGCCCTTGATGTACATACGAGCGCCGTAGGTGAGGGAGGTGATGTCGGCGGGGGCGTCGATTTTGTAGGTGATGTAGCCTTCGCCGGCCTTCTCGAGATGGAGGCAGCCTTTCCAGATCAAGGGGTCGTCGCCTTGGAGGTTTTTCGAATCGAACGCGAGTTTTTTCCAGTTTTCGCCGTGGAGCTCCGGCCAGAGCATGATCGTGCCGGTCTGCTCGCCGTTGCCGACATACACAGTATTTTTCCCCAGCTTCAGCTGAGGCTGCGTTTTCGAGTTGAGTGCGGTGATGGTGTCCAAGGCGATGGACTGCAAGGAAGCGCCTGCGTTGAGGGTGACTTTGACGAGGACTTCGTAGGAGCCGTTGACTTCTTCGATGAGTTGGACATCTTTGATGTCTTTATCGATCGGCTGCCACTGGAGGCCGTTGGTGGTGGAGACGGCGAGTGTGGCGTTGCCTGTGGCCTGGGCTTTGATTTTGAGGGAGGTGATGACGTTGGCGCCTTCGACTTTGAAGATGGCGAAGCCGGGCTTGGAGGCGTCGGTGAGCGTCAGGCCGTTAGCGCCGGCGGTGATGTTGTCGGATTGTTGGACCGATTCCGCGAAGTTGGCGGCATCAAGAGCCGGGGTCCAGGTCCGCTCGCCGTTGCCGCGGATGCGGTAACGGGGGTTGGCGGATTCCGGATCCTTGCCGTTGTTGGGAACAAAGTACGCCGGATCGGCTTGGGACGAATTGGCGTCCTGACGACGGTAATAGCGTGTGTAAACTTCGCCGTTCCGCA
>WQYP01000046.1 GCA_009781185.1 Phycisphaerales bacterium
GCGGGGGGGGGTGAAGGGAAACGTGCAGACACGCATGCCCGGGCTGAGCGAGCCAGGCAAGGAGGGGGGGAGGGTGGACCAGCAGGAAATTTCCGAGGAGGGGGGGGGGGGCGGCGTCGGCGAACTCAGAGAACAAAAAAAAACATACCTGCTGCTCAACAAGCCCAAAGGCATTCTGGTGACAAACTTTGATCCATCGGACCGCAAAACGGTCGGCGAGTTCATGACCGGCGTCAAGGAACGCGTCTTTCCCGTAGGCCGCCTGGACATGGATTCTCGCGGCGCACTGATCATGACCAACGACGGCGAACTGGCCAACCGCCTGACACACCCTCGCTTCGGCGTAGAAAAAACGTACATCGTGGAAGTGGACGGTCGTGTAGGCCCCGCGGAACTTGAAAAGGTCAAACGCGGCATGTGGCTCGGCCCAACGCCGCAGGGTGGTGCATTGGAACATCTGAGCCGCGCCCGTAAGGAAGCGACCGTGCGACAAGGGGGACAGCGGACGGAGCGATTCAAGCTTTCGATCGTCGGACGCGAACGCGGACGAACGATCCTGGAGGTGAAGCTTGCGGAAGGCAGAAACCGCGAAATTCGACGAGTCATGGCACGCATCGGACACGTCGTACGAGACCTCAATCGCGTCGCAATCGCTGGCAAGATAACCCTCGAAAATCTGAAGGTCGGCTCTTACCGCATATTAACGCCCCTGGAAGTTGAATGGCTCTACAAAGCGAGCTCCCCGGAATTTCACGGCACCAAGCGCGCCGCAACACAGGCTTGGTATGAAGCCAAGGAAATGGAGAAGGAGCGTAAACGCCTGCAGCGTGAGGAGTCCGCGGCGAAGAAACCGACCTCCTCCTCCACACAGAAGTCCGTCGGAAAGAAGCACGAATTTCGTGAGCGTCCTGAGCGTAAGGGCAAAAAGCCCTTTATACCGCCGTCCGGTCGCAACGCAGGTAAAGCGTTAGGCGGAAATTTCATCGGCCGCAAGCGATTCGAGCAGATGCAAAATCAAATCGACGATAACGGCGAAGAGATCAAGCATCCACTGGGCGACGCAGCGAAATCAGACGAATGAGCCCGAACATTGTTGCACCATGAGGGCGCGAGACACGCAATACAGAAAAAGTAGCGACCCCGCTTTGCGGGGTGGAGCCCCGCATGGCAATGCGGGACTTTTTCGCCTGAAGATGCGGAAATATCAGCGCCGCAATCGTCAGATTCCGGTTACAGTTGATTGGAACTCGCCGCAACGTTACGATCACTTAAGAGTTTAAGTCTTTAAGTTTCTGTTTAGCTGCATCTGCAAGGGGATTCTCATGGACACGAAGATCGGCACGCCGACGGAGCGGGAGTTGGAGATTCTCAAAATCTTGTGGGACAAAGGGCGGGCGTCGGTACGGGAGGTCTTCGACGTGATGCGGGCTCGGGAGGACCTGGCGCAAAACACCGTGCAGACTTTCCTGCGGCTCATGGAGGAAAAAGGACTGGTTGTCCACGTACTCGAAGGCCGAAGCTTCATCTATCGTCCACTCTATTCACGACAGAAAACGGTAACGCGATTCGTGCAGCGGGTCTTTGACGGGGCCGTCGATCAACTGGTGATGAGCGCCTTGGCGGCGAGGCAGCTCTCGAAGCAGGAACTGACGATGATCGAAGAAGCGATTGCCGCGGAAAAAAGAAAAATGGCATCTTGAATTGTGAAGGGTGAATTGTGAATAGTGAAAAAGGAGTCGTGGATAGCGAATGGGATCAGGTTATTGAGTCGTCTATTCACTATTTACCATTCACAATTCACTATTCCTGGAGTTTCACGTGATTGGGGTTGCGGAGATATTTCGGTGGGTGGTGGACATAGGCGCGGCCGGCACGCTGCTGCTGGGGGCCGCGTATGGGGTGATGCTGATGGTCAAACAGCCGGCACGTCGCGTGAGGATAGCGGAGGCAGCACTGCTCGGATGCTTGATGCTGCTGATCGTGCAGGCGGTACCGATAGGGGGGGCGGCGAGGATTTCGCTCGGCGTCGTCGAAGCTGGACGACCGATGCGATTGCCGTGGTTTGAAAATGAGAGAGTGGCGGCGGCATCTGAGCCGCGACCGTCAGGGAGCGACCAGTCTCGCCACATGACCGCACAATCGCTCCCTGACGCTCGCGGCTCAGATAGTCACATGCGACTACTTTGGATCTGCGGCTATTGGCGGGAACTGCTGCTGGCATTTTACAGCCTTGGGGTAGCGGTGATGCTCGGACGATTGCTACTGGCCTGGTGGGGACTGCGGCGGTTAAGACAACAAGGGCAGCCAGCGACAGGAGAATTAGCGGCATCGTGGCGCGAGTTAACGTCTGGAGCCCCGCATGGCAATGCGGGGCTTTGGCGGGGAATCGGAGTGGAGTTGTTGATTTCGGAGGAAGTCGGGCGACCGATGACATTCGGAGTAGGACGAACAGTAGTGGTATTACCGCGGTACGTGGCCGAAGCACCGCCGCGAGACATCGCTGCCGTGCTCAAACACGAACTCGGACACGTAGAGCGTCGCGATGCCTGGGCGTGGACGCTCGCGGCAGCAGTCAACGTGGCGATGTTTTTTGTACCGACGCTTTGGCTGGTGAAGCGGGAAATGCGATTGGCCCAAGAGTTCTTGGCAGATCGCGCAGCGATCGATGGAGGTGGGGGGGGAGGGGGCGGCGACGCCGTGGGATATGCGGAAATGCTCGTGCGGCTGGTAGGAAAGCGGCAGGCGATGGGAGGCGGGAGCGATTTAGCGATGGGTGCGTGGACAGGACGCTCGGAACTGCTCAGGCGAGTGAAGCATCTCTTCGCCGTGCGTGAGGTACTGGAACGTCGTGCAACACGTCGTTGGACAGCAGCAGTAACGCTGGTAGTACTGCTGATGACAGCGTGCCTCGGAGCGGTCACTCTGGCAGACACCAGCTTAAAATCGCAGGTACGAGCAGCGGAACTGCGTGGCGTAAGCTTCTTGCTGGCAAAGCAGGAGCCCAACGGCGGATGGCTCACGCAGATGGGACCCGCACCAACAGCTCTGGTCGTGCGAAGTCTCTTGCAGGCCGGTGTACCGCCGGAACACCACGCCATTGTGCGAGCTCGAGCCTTCGTCGCTGAGTGCCAGCGAGCGGACGGCGGCTATTACACCGACGGAGAACCCACATATCAAACTGCAGTAGTCATGTCGATGTACGCAGCATTAGGAGGGGGGGGAGATGCGGATGCAATGATGCGTGTGGAGGATGGACGAAGATTCCTACAGCAAGAAATGGAACGCCCAACAAAAGCAGCAGGAAACTGGTACCAAAATTCCTCCCCCTCCTCCCTCCTCTCATCGCGGCCGTTTGCCGACCCCACTGAGCGGGCAGCCGATGCGGTGCTCGAAACCTATGGCTCACTGACGTATGCGAAGTGGAAAAGCCTGGTATATGCGGGCCTAAAAGAGACAGACCCGCATGTATTGCAGGCCGCGAAATGGGTCCAGGAACACTGGACGCTGGAAAAACACCCAGGCACAGGTTCAACGGAGGGCTTGTACTATTACTACCTGGCCGCAGCGCGAACGCTCAAAGCCGCAAAACCGCTAGCCACCGGCTCTGCCGGGGATCGCGACCGTTGGAATTGGCGGGGAGAATTGAGCCAAAAACTGCTGCACGAACAGTCGCCAGACGGAAGTTGGGTGAACCATTTAAGCGCCCGCTGGCTGGAGGACCGCCCGGAAATGGTAACAGCCTACGCTCTCCTGGCACTGCAAGAAACACGGTAGGATGCGTGGCCCTTGCCTGCCCCCGCAAAATGTTTAGCCGCGAGCCGACAGGCGAGCGCTTTTCCACGAATTTTACGAATTTTACGCGTCGCCGCCTCAAGTGTTATACGCCCGGGCTAATGCGTTCGCGACGCCAATTCGTGTGCCAATTCGCCGAGCAAGGCCGCCTTTACGCCCAGTTCCGCGGAAACTCTGTCCGCAATTTTCACCTGCTCGCCAAGGAACTCACGCGACTTCTCAAGACCCACCAGCGAAGGATACGTCAGCTTCCCTTTGTCGGCATCCTTGCCCGTCGCCTTGCCCATCTGCTCGGCGGTCGCGGTGACATCAAGGATATCGTCAACGATCTGAAACGCCAGTCCGATAGCTCTGCCGTAGGTATCGATGGCAGTGAGGCTTTGCGCGGAAGCTCCGCCGCAGAGTGCGCCCATGCGGCAGGCGCAGCGGATCAGAGCACCGGTCTTCATGCGATGGATTTGCTGAAGCTTGGGAAGGGCGGCAGCGGGGGGGGGGCCAGCGTTGCTCTTCGCTTCTTCAGGATGACAGGTATCGAGCACTTGTCCGCCGATCATGCCTTCCGGCCCGGTGGCGAAGGCAAGCTCCTTCAGAATCGCAACCGCGAGAACAGGATCTTTCATTTCCTTGGCAATAAGTTCGAAAGCCATGGTGTTAAGCGCATCGCCGGCAAGGATCGCCAAAGCTTCGCCATAAACTTTATGATTGGTAGGCCGCCCGCGTCTGAGATCATCATCATCCATCGCCGGCAGATCGTCATGAATAAGCGAAAAGCAGTGAATCATCTCAATCGCCGCCGCCGCCGGCATGGCGACCCCCGCATCCGTCCCGCCCCCCCCGCCAACCGCATCATGACACAGCAGCACCAGCGCCGGCCGAATCCGCTTCCCAGGCCCCAGCAGCGAATACACCACCGCTTCGCTCAACTTCGCAGGCGATTCCTTGAGCGACTGAACATACTCTTTGAGGTACAAGTCCACCCGTTCGGCTGCGTTTTTCAAAAACGACTTCAATTCGTTTCCAGAGATGGGGCGAGGCAAAGACATGAGAACTCCATTTTGCGAAATCGACAGTGGGCATTATAAACGACATTACTGAGAAATACTGAATGCTGAAAACATTCGGAGGTGGCGGGAGCCCCGCATGGCAATGCGGGGCTTTGGCATCGAATTGGAGTATCGCAGTATGCGGATTGCAATCATCGGAACGTCAGGGCAGCTCGGCCACGATTTAGCGAGGCTTCTGCCGGGACGTGGGGGGGGGGGACATGAGGTGCTTTCATTTTCTGGACGCAAAGAGCTGGACATCACCGACACCGCGAAGTTCGCGGAGATGCTCGACGGCGGTAGTGGCGGTAGGGGGGGTAAGCCCGACGCTGTCATCAACACCGCAGCATTCCACAACGTCGACCTCTGCGAAACGGAAACCGACGCCGCCTATCGAACAAACGTCGTCGCCGTGCGAGAGATGGCCAAAGCCTGCGAGTCACGAAAAATCCTGTTCGTGCAGATCGGCACAGATTACGTCTTCGGCCAGCACACAGGCACACCACAGGATAACCCCGGAGTTCACGCTTCAGCGTGCTTACAGCCGATTCCCGAATCCGCCGCCGTCTCGCCGAACTCCATTTACGCCCTCACTCGTTTCGGCGGAGACTCCATGACTTTAACGCACGCCCCAACCGTCGGCTACATCGTCCGATCCTGCGGCCTCTTCGGCCTCGCCGGCTGCAAGCTCAAAGGCGGACTCAATTTCGTCGACTCCATGATCCAAGCCGCCAAGGCCGGCAAACCACTCCGTGTGGTAAACGATCAGACCGTTTCGCCCACGCCCACGGACGATCTCGCCAATCAACTCGCCACGATCCTCGAAAACCGAATCCCGCCTGGCCTCTATCACGCCGTTTCCCACGGCCAGGTAACATGGTACGAGTTCGCCAAAACCGCCTTGGAACTAGCCAAGGTTCCGCATCAAATCACACCTGTGACATCAGCAGCATTCGCCGCTCCAGCGAAGCGGCCGGCGTACAGCGCGCTGGATAACGCCAAGTTACGGGCACTGGGTCTCGACCAGATGCGTCCTTGGCGGGAGAGCCTTGAACGTTACATCCAGCGAAAATATCGATAAAAATTCGAAATTCGAAACTCGAAATTCAAAAAACATCCAAATTCTAAATTCGAATGACGACGGGAATTAGCCACTGACAGACACGGACATGTTTTGAATTTCGAATTTTGAACATTGGAATTTGCTTCGAATTTCGAACTTCGAATTTCTTCTGGCTACTGGCTTCTAGCTTCTGGCTTCTTCACCCGTTAATATGTTCGCACGCTACCTCACGCAGCGGAGGACACCCCATGCCCAGGCTGTCGTTGAATTTCATTTCCGATCTGACGCTTGGCCAGAAACTGCAGCTCGGGTTTCTGGTGGTGATGTTTGCGATTGCCGGTATTCTGGCCTGGCGTGCGATGCGGCCGACACGGGACATGACCGTCACCTCGTGGGTGGAGAATCGCCAATTCGGCGCCGACCCAGCCAAACCCATCAGCGCTGCCAATCCGCTCGACCCGCAGCGTTCCTGCGTCGTTACCATCTTCGCCTGTCACGACGGCCATCTGGAAATCTCCGAATTGCCCGAGGACCCCGAAGCCAAGCCCGCGTTCCGCTTCATTCCCGACACCTTCATCAAGTCCTACGATTTCTACGGCATTGACAAGACCCCGACAGTCCATTTGCGAAGCATCTCCGACCCCACCCGCTACGCTGTCGCACTTGCCGCATACAACATGACCCACTTCAAATCGCAAAACCTCGGCCCGAGCTTCATCGCCCGCGCCGGCCTGACCATCGAACAATCCAAAACCGAACGCCAATTGCAGCGAACAATGCTCCAGAAAATCGAACAGGTCCAGCAGGAAGCCAAAAGCGGCTTCTACAAAACCGACCTGCGAGACCGTGCCATGACCGCCCTGATGACCTACCGCACAAAAGACGGCGATCCGACGCGAGACCCATCGAAGGCCGCCGTCGCATGGAACGTCATCGATGCCTCCATGAACTTCATCAACGCCGAATTCATCGAGGAATCGCAGGCGATCGAAACCTACATCAACGGCATGATGTCGCTGCTCACACGAGATCAAAAAGCGAAGCTGGCTGAAGCGGGCAAGCTGGCACAGGAGAAGGCGAATGGTAGGAGCGGTGTGGCATCACTCAAGCTCGCCGCCGCTAAACCGGAACTTGACCCAACCACAGGCATGCCCAACGTCGCTTACGTCAGAAACGCACTGCACAAATCCATTACAATCCTCACCGATGCCATCCGCGGCAATGACGACAAACAAGCCGTGGCCGCCGTAACGGCCGTGCTGACAATATTAAATGATACTGATCTCTGCACCCGTTACAAACCCGTGTTTCAATCCAACATCGACGGCTGGCTCAAGGACCTCATCGCGCTGAAACGCAACGATCTGGTCGAGCATCTCGCCTCCGCCGCAATCGAAACCTTTGCCGGCGACGATGCTTTTGTAGCCGTCTGTCAAGACCGCCGAAAACTCGATCCCGGCAAGCCCGGAATGGTCTTCGCCACCACCCAGGGCGGCGCCGCGACGATGCGGGCGGTTGCTCCCGGCGGAGCAGGAGCGATACCGGGAATGAGGGCTGGACCCGCCACGCGACCAGCAGCGCACACCCAGCACAAATAGCAGCGACCCCGCTTTGCGGGGTGGAGCCCCGCATGGCAATGCGGGGCTTTGCGTTGATTACGCAAAAAATCGTCGAAAACGCTTGCGGCGTCGCGGACTTCGCCTTGCACACGATAGCGCGGAAAGATTGCGGCTATAATGATTTGTGGGTAAAACTCTCTCAGACAATTCCGCCCTGGCCTGCACATCCGTCAATGAATTTCGGCAGTGTTTGCCGATAGTCAGGGAATCACTCTTCAGGAGTTTCGCGATGACTCGTTCATGCACGCTCTTTCTCATGACCTGTCTCATGCTTGTCGGCCTCTGGTCGCTCGGCGGATGCAACGGCGCCCGTGACACCGCCGTCAACATGCTCGAAAAAAATCGCCCCAACGGTTTCATGATTGAAACCGTCCACAACGCCGGACGCGACCGCAAGTACGGCCTGTTTGTCCCCCTCAATTACAACCCCAAAGTCAATTACCCCGTCATCATCTTCCTCCACGGCATGGGTGAAGGCGGCAACAGCGCAAAGAAAAACCTCCGGGTAGGCCTGGCACCTTTCGTCGCCGACCGCGCCGGAAACTTCCCCTTCATCTGCATCTTCCCCCAATCCCCCAACGGCAACTGGGACGAGGATTCCGACGCCGCTTCCGATGTGATCGCCTGCCTCACGGAAGTCTCACGAAAGTATTCCGTCGACGCTGCCCGCGTCTACCTCACCGGCCTCTCCACCGGCGGCTACGGCACCTGGGCCATCGGCGCCAAATACCGCGAACGCTTTGCCGCTCTCGTTCCCATGGGCACCTCCAAAAATCCCTGCGAATTCGCTGACCTCCTCACCAGCATGCCCATTCGCTGCTACCACAACAACGGCGACTTCTGCGCCGCCATGTGGAACGATGACTCCATGTGTGACCGCATCAACATGCTCGGCGGCCATGCGGAAATGATTAAAACCGACGGCCCAGGCCACGATTGCTGGGAAATCGCTTACGGCGAAACCGATATGTTCTCCTGGCTCCTGACAAAACAACGCCCCTCCGCTTCGAAAACACCCACAGCCTCTTTACCCACAGCAGCCCAACCGCGCCGAGGTTTCACCGCCACCAGCGTAGACGCCATCATCCCCACCAATGTCCCCGCAAGCGCAACCCCCTACATCACAACCCCCTCCGCCCCATCCATCCCAGTAACTCCGTATTAAATGCAAAACAAAGTAGCGACCCCGCTTTGCGGGGTGGAGCCCCGCATGGCAATGCGGGGCTTTGGCTCTCGCTTCCTGCGCATGTCATCACGCCACGACCACATGAAAAATGCTTTAGTTTGACAATCTGCCGCAAAAAATGGCCACACCCCACACGCCGGCGACATATCACTCCCCAACAATCCTTCTCGCCGCCGCCATCGCCTCTTCCTCCGTCCGCAATTCCCCTTCCAATTGCCGATCATAAAGCGCCTCCAGCCACCCTTTGAACGCCGGCCCCGGCGTCACGCCGAGCCGTATCAGCGCATCCCCAGTCACCAGCGGCTGCGGTGCAACCCCTTCCGCCCGCAACGCCCCCACACGCTCCGAAAAAGCCGCCACACGCTCCACATTCGCCGGATCCGCACCGTACAACATCTCCAACGCTCCCCAGTGCGGCCCAGCCATAATCCGCTTCAACGCCGCATTGGACAACTCCTCCCACTTCTCGACCCGCGGCATCTCCCGCGCCAGCCACAAAAGCAATTCCGTCTCCTCATTCGAAAGCATCAACCGCGTACGAAGCCTCCGCACCAAATCGGTCCCCCCCGGCTCTGCCGGGGGTTTATCCCGCAGCATCCCCCCATCCATCAGCATCGCCATCAGCGCCTCCCCGCGTGAAGCCGATTCCGGCACCCCCCCCAGCACCGCCCACCCGCCAACATGCGGCTTCACCCCCAACACCTCCGCAAACAACACCGGAAAGCTCCCCAACAATTCCATCGCCCGCACCCTCGAACCCCGTTCCAGCATCATGCGAATTTCCTCCCCAATCCGCTCGCGGCTGATGAGCTCAATCCGGCTCTGCAACTCCTCAATAGCCCCGCGCGTCCGCTCTTCGATCTGAAACCTCAATCTCGCCGCAAACCGAATCGCACGCAGCATCCGCAAATGATCCTCCGCGAACCGCTGATGCGGCTCGCCGATCGCCCGCAGCACTTTCGCCTCAATATCCTCTCGTCCCCCAACAAAATCATGCAACTGCTCGCTGACCGGATCAAAAAAAAGCCCATTACACGTAAAATCCCGACGGCGCGCATCATCCCGAGCATTCGTAAAAACCACCGAATCCGGATGTCGCCCATCCGAGTAAACGCCATCCGTCCGAAACGTCGCAACTTCGACCTGTGCCTTTCCCTGCCACACCAGCACCACCCCGAATGCCGCGCCGACTTTTCGACTCCGCGGAAACAGCTCCATCACCCGCTCCGGCCACGCATCCGTCGCAACATCATAATCCTTCGGCACATTCCCCATCAGCCGATCCCGCACACATCCACCCGCCCAATACCCCACATGCCCGGCACTCTGCAACCGCCGCACAATTCGCAACGCCAACTCTTGTGACAACAAATTTTGTTCCATCCCCCAATTCTACTCGCCGCCTAAAAATTAACGTAGTCCCCCGTTATTTAGCCGGCAGGCTTGCCTGCCGCTCGTGGGTGTGTGACATGAAATGCAAAACAATGTAGCGACCCCGCTTTGCGGGGTAGCGGGGTTGGATGCTATTACGCGATCCGAAAAACCGCCGCATCGCCGTACTCAATCGGCAACGCCGACTCAATCGTCAAGCAACCCGTCGCGGCATCCCAACGCACCGTCGTAACCGCTTCCCATTGCCCATCCGTTTTCAGACGACTCACGCCACGCGGCTCGCAATCCATCGCCAATCGCAGCACCGCCTTTTCCCACGGATCCAGCGAAAGGTTAAATATCGCCAGCGACGTATGGTCGGGGTAATCGGTGCGAATCGGGAGAGCGTAAGCCCCCCCTTCAACCTGCAACGGCGTCTTCCCGCGGAAGAGCCAGTTCACGATCCGTGATATCTGCTGCTGTCGATGCCAGTTCACAAACCACGGCCCATGTTCCTCCGGAAAAAAATGCAAATCGTATGGACAAATCGCAACGCGACCACCCAGCGAATTCTCAAACAACATAAACGCCGGCAGCATCCGTTCCAAATCCGCATTCATCATCCACGAAACAACGCGAACCGCAGCGCCCGGCGTAAAATCACCAATGCGGGTCAGCAATCCAGCAGTGTCAATGGTGACATGTTTTGCAGGAATCTTACCGCCCGCATTAGCGGGATCCTCCGCTCCGAAAGGTCCGCCGAACTCAGGATCGCTCATCGCTTCCATGGAGGCGATCCGATCGCGACGCTGAAAAACCGAGTTAAGCGTGATGCCGGTAAGTTGACGGAGACGTTCTGCCCCGACCATCTCACGGAGAACTTCGATCGCCCCCAGATCGAGGAAGGTGGAATTTGAGAACAGTTGTTCGAGGTTATTGCGATAGGGTCGGATGCGTTGCCCGCAGACCGCAACAACCGGACTCGTAGACCACGTAATACTATTCCCGAAGTTTTGCAAAGTTTCAGCCCACGGTTCAGGCCGAAGGATCAGGTTGTGGAATTTTTGTCCGGTCTGAAGATGCACGTACGCGGAGCCGTTCTCGGGCGAAAGCATTCGCACGCCGCGTTCAATGCCATCAATCGGAAACGCCGCGACGATCTGGTCAAGCATCGGCCGCGTCTCCGCAAGCAGTTTCCCATACTGCGGCTCCGCTCGCAGCGGCGTCCCACAATGATCGTAAAGATTCAGCGTCATGGACGGACACCGCAACGCCGCCGAAAGCAGAATCTGTGTACGTGTGACACGTAGCGACTTGCAAAATCGTGAATACGAGTAATTCTCAACTTCCGTGCATGCATGAGCAGGCCGTCGAACGTTATTAAGTGTGCCCGCGACATTGTAGCGAGCGGCGTAAATATCATGGAGATTGTGTGAAGTGTACATACCCATGCCAGGTCGAACGGTCACGCGGGAATGATGCCCCGCAAGAGCTTCCATCATGCGGTCCCAGTGCCGATGCTCGGAAGCCGACACCTCCGGCGAATTGCACATCAGCCCCAAACGCACATCGGGATACTTGCCGTAAACACGTTTCGCCAGCAGTTCGACGACATCGCACATCACATCGCCAATAAAATCAAACCACTGCGCACGGACAGGCGACGGCTCCCCCGGCCTGAGCACTTCCGCCGCAAGCGTCTCCCGCGTAAACGGCCGCCCGATTTTCCTGGAAAACTCCTGCACATGACGCTGACAGTAGCACGCCACCGTCACAGGCCGATGACGATGCACACGAAAATCATCCTCAATCCAAAGCACCCGCGGCCTCGTCGATGCATACAACTCATACTCCTCCGCCAGCCACTCCCGAAACGCCGGTCCCAGCGGACAAGCCTGCGACTTCGCCTGTATCCCCGTGATATCCGTGATCCACTCAAAATCCGGAAACACCGCCCTCAAATCCCACCCCGCATCCCGCATCCCCTGGCTGACCCATGGATTAATCGACATGGCAATACCCACCTCCGCAAACCGCTCCCGCGATTCATTCAACGCCGGCAGCAACCCCCGCACCCGCTCCAGCGTCGGCAACCCATGACTGATATCCTCCGTATCCATCTTCCAGATCACTTCCTCAACCGTGGCAGTCTTCGCAAAAGCCAGCACCTCCTCAATCGTCTCACGAAACTTCCACGGAAAAAGCGTACGTCGAAGATGGTATCGATTGAAATGCTCAGATGCGGACATAATGAACTCCATAATAAGCTAGGCGACGGGTCCCGTAGAGACCGTTGATAATAGCCCACCCATTTATGGGTGGGTAGAGGGCGGATGATCGACCTGCAAAAGCTGCTCCTGTGAAAACTGCCCGGAAGAGTCGTCTGTGGAGCGATAGATGGGAACTGCTCGGCGATAGACGGGCACCTGAAACGTGGCGCGATACTTCAGACCGGGCATTTTGGCACACGCTTCGAGCTTCCAGTAAATGTTCCCGAGGCTCGGCAGGCTATCCGCGGGGATGCGAAAGCCCACGGGAATGGCGGTGTGGGACGTATCCCGATTGTGTACGCCGTGGGGGACGGTGGCTTCATCTTCCCAGAGGACGATGTCGCTTGGAATGTCGTTATGATTTTCGCAACGGATGCATTGGAGTTTCAGGTGATAGCCGTGGGCGTGCGGAAGTTTGTGCCCGGTGTGGATGACACCGACGAGTTGGCCGCCGATGGGTACGGGGAAGCTCGCCAGTTCCAGCGTTGAGACGCCGAACTTGATCCGGCGGAGAATGGCAACGAGAGTCCCAATGAAACAACCGATGCCGATGAGAAAGAAGGGCGAAGCGATAAGAATAATCATGTGCATTGACATGGACATATCGTTATCATGCTTAAGTTTGAAGAACACAATGGCCCCGCCGATGCCGCAGAAGACAATCGCGAAGATACATGGGGCGAGGATGGATGAAGTCTTGCCGCGAATCTCGTCGCCTGACCATCGCTTGTTCCGGAGTCTGGGTTCGTCTTTCATCTTTCAACTCCGAGGAAATCCTTATTTAGTCGGCAGGCTCGCCTGCCGTTCATCGAGCCTCAGACATGCGCATTGTTAGGAATCTTCGGCCGCAACCGCTCATACTCCGGATTCGCCTCCGGAATCTTCGCCGACACATCTTTCTGCCACGCCTGCAGCATCGCGTAAAGCCGCCGCGTCATCTCCGCATTGTGCGAAGCGAGATTACGTGTTTCCGACGGATCATCCACCAAATCATAAAGCTCCAAATGTCCATCTTCAAAAAACTCAATCAGTTTCCACCGTCCGTCCCCCGTCACCAGCGACGCCGCCGGCGTCCCTCCCTGATTCGAATAATGCGGATAATGCCAGAAGATCGCCTCCCGCGGCAGACTCGCACCCGGATTCCCAAACAACGGCATCATCGACACCCCATCCACATGCTGCTCCGGCCGCAGCGGCAACCCCGCCACCTCCAAATATGTCGGATAGAAATCCGTCGTCGTCACCGGCGTATGGCACGTGCTGCTGGCGGCGATCTTCCGAGGATACCGCATGATCTGACACACACGCGTCCCACCCTCCGCATTCCATCCCTTCCCCTCCGACCACGGCAAATTGCACGTCGGCGACCCCTCCGAAGTCGCCACACCGCCATTGTCCGACATAAACGCCACCAGCGTATCCTCCACCAGCCCCTCCTCCGCCAACACATCGAGCATACAACCTATATTCGTATCCAGATTCTCTATCATCGCCGCATACGCCGGATCCGACTGCACGATCCGCCGATGCACATACCCCGGGTCATCCCCCTCCCGCCGCGGCAAAAACGGCATCCGCTCGCCCTTCACAAACGGATCCACCACATCCAAATGCATCGCCTTGGCCTTCGCCTTGTATTTCTCGACCAACTCCGGCGGCGATACGATCGGTATATGCACTGCATAATGGCATAAATTCAAATAAAACGGCCGCGAACGATCTCGCTTCCGAATCAACGCTATCGTCTCTTCCGTCAACCGATCCGTCAGATATTCCCCCACCGGCCCATCCGTCAGCCTGGGATTATAATACGGCGACCGATACTTACCCCGCATCGGACCTCCCATCTCACACCCTCCGACATTCACATCAAACCCATGTTTCTCCGGATAGAACGGCTCATCCCCCAGATGCCACTTCCCCACATGCCACGTCTGATACCCACCCTCCCTTAACGCCCGCGCCACCGATACCTCCTCCAACGGCAAATAATGCAAATACGGCACCGCGCTCAACTTCCCGCTGTTATTCCCCCCAATCCAATTCGTCACCCCCACTCGCGCCGGATACTTCCCCGACATCAACGCCGCCCGCGTCGGTGAGCAAACCGGACACGACGCATAAGCATTCATAAACCGCATCCCCTCCCGCGCCAACGCATCCAACCGCGGCGTTTCATAAAACGTCGACCCAAAACACCCCAAATCCCGTACCCCCAAATCATCAATCAAAATAGATACAATATTTGTCGCCATAACATCCTCCGTTTAGCCACGAGCCGATAGGCGAACGATCCGCACGCCACCAGCGTTCGCTTGTCCGCCATTGGCTCTATATCATCCCAACTTCCTAATTTTTGTCACGCCGCCGGCAACTTCGTACAATGCCGCCATGAACCGCACCGCACATCCTCTCCTCTTCCCCGCCCTTCTCGCCGCCTGCCTCCTCCCGCAAGCCGCCTACGCCGCCGCCCCCAAGGACATCGACGCCACCATCGCAAAAGCCGTCAACTACCTCTACTCCCAGCAAAAAAACGGCAACTGGGAAATCGCCCCACAGCCCAAGCCCGGCTTCCAAAACTTCATCACCAACAAACTCGACGAAGGCAACTGGGGCGGTCTCACAGGCCTCGCCGTCAACGCTCTCCTCGCCGCAGGCGAAAACCCTCACAGCCCCAAACTCAAACCCGCCATCGACTTCCTCACCAACGCCCCCATGCGCGCCCCCTGTCCTTACGCTCTCTGCCAGCGGGACCAGGTCCTCGCTCAGCTCACTTCCACTCCCGACCTGCAAAAAATCTTCCGCCTCGACGGCAACACCCTCCTCCGCATCATGGAAACACAGGGCGACGGCGCCGGCTTCTACGCCTATTCCAGAGACCAGCAAAAACCCTTCTACGACCACTCCGTCTCACAGTTCGGCGTACTGGCCATGTGGACCTGCGGCGAAAACGGCTTCGAAGTCCCCAACAACTACTGGCCCATCGTCGAACGCGCCTGGATCAACCATCAGGACACCAGCGGCGGTTGGTCCTATGTCCACAAAGGAAAAGCCGGCGAAGGTTTGATCAGTGCCTCCATGACCGCCGCAGGCGTCGCCACACTCTTCATCACACAGGACTACGTCCACTCCGACGAAGGCATCACACCAAAAGGCAACATCACCAACCCCGCCATCGACCGCGGCATGAAATGGCTCGCCGAAAACTTCCCCTCCACCCTCAACTCAGGCCCCTTCATCCCCAACGGCCAATACTACAACCTCTACGGCATCGAACGCTGCGGCGTCGCCTCCGGCTACAAATACTTCGGCTCCCACAACTGGTACCAGGAAATCGCCGACTGGATCCTCAAACAGCAACGCCCCGACGGCGGATTCGGACAACCCTCCGACATCTATAATAACAACACCAACCTCATCCCCAACACCGCCTTCGCCATCCTCTTCCTCACCCGTGGCCGAGAACCCGTCCTCATGAACAAACTCGCCTACTCCACCAAACTCGGCCTCAAAACCGAGGAAGGCCACTGGAACCAGCGCACGCGAGATGTCGCCAACGTCGCTCGCTGGATCGGCAAACAATCCGAGCACACTTTCAATTGGCAAATCGTCAACCTCGCCACCACCCCACTCGAGGACCTCCACGACGCCCCAATCCTCTTCATCGCCGGCGACCAGACACTCGACTTCACCCCCGACCAGGACGCCAAGCTCCGACAATACGTCCTCGAAGGCGGACTCATCCTCTGCAACCCCGACGGCTCCTCCGGCCCCATCTTCACCAAGTCCTTCCAAAGACTCGGCGCCCGCCTCTTCCCAACCTACGAAATGCGTACGCTCCCCGCCACGCATCCCATCTACACTTCCGAACAATTCCGTGGCCCGCAATTCTCCCGACGCCCCATCCTCGCCATCTCCAACGGCGCCCGCGAACTGATGATCTGCACCGCCACCGATTTCGCAAAATCCTGGCAATCTCGCGCCTACGCCACCGACGACGCTTTCCGCAACACCGCAAACATCTTCTTCTACATCACCGGCGGAAAAAACCTCCGCAAAAAAGGCGAAACACACATCGTCCGCCCAAACCCCGCCGTCAAACCCGAAAAAAATATCAAACTCGCACGCCTCGACTATTCCGGCAACTCTGACCCCGAACCCGCAGGCTGGCAACGACTCGCCGCCATCATGCACAACGACGACAAAATCGACCTCCTTATCGACACCGTCAAGCTCGGCGAAAACAAACTCACAGACTACAAACTCGCCCACCTCACCGGCACCGCACCCTTCTCCCTCTCCGACGCCCAACGCTCCGAACTCGCCAAATTCCTCCAAACCGGCGGCACTCTCTTCATCGACGCCGCCGGCGGCTCCTACCCCTTCGCCGATTCCGCCACCGCCGAACTCACCAAAATCCTCCCCAACGATGCCAACCAGCTCGAACAACTCATCCCCTTTGCCGACCCGCTCTACCAAAATCCCACCACTTCTTTAACCTTCGACATGCGCACCTGGGCCTTGCGCGAACGCCTCGCCAAAAACGGTCCTCAACTCCGAGCCATCCGCCAAAACAACCGTATCATCGTCCTCTTCAGCCGCGAAGACATCTCCAACGCCCTCGTCGGCATCCCTTCCGACGGCGTCATCGGCTACACCCCCGACTCCGCCACCACTCTCACCCGCCACCTCCTCAAACCCTTCGCTAAATAAAAATCCTCTCTGGCTTGCTTGCTTGCCGTTCAGGCAGCATCATAGATGTAGCGACCCCGCTTTGCGGGGTGGAGCCCCGCATGGCAATGCGGGGCTTTGGCGAGCAATTGAGTGGTTTAGCCGTTGATCGAAGATCAACGTTCGTTCGCCTTGTGACTCTCTATTTAGCCGGCATGCTTGCATGCCGTACGATGACGGGGGTTGCGAAGTATGCCATACTCCTCCACGCATTTTACGAATTGAACAAATTTTACGAATTTTACGAGGGAGAACGACATGCCCAGAAAAACGGGCACGCCCATTTTACGAATCCTTACTCTCTCTCTTGACATTCCAACCCCACTCGCTATCATCATAATCATAGTTCCAGTGTCACACGGGGCCGGGGCCGGCGACCCACTTACAACGGACGTACGATTCTTCCCCTTGTGAAAACTGCCGTTCTTTGACAATTTGGGGGCGCCAGGTATCGACCGGACAGTAGTGGTATCAGTGGCGTGCCGACCCGTCATTCAAGTCGTTAAACTGAGTGGCAAAAATCAAATGCTGAGAACTACAAGTTCCCAGTCGGGGGCGAAAGCCTCCGTCTTGCCGCCTAACTAAGTTAGCCGGCGCGATTCCCCCGAAATCGTCTGCGCTTCGGGACGAATCGTCATTCAGCAGACCGCTCGGGTGGGAAGGTTGCTCGCTCACTCGCTAAGACTCAGGAGGAACTGGTATCCACGGTAGCCAGGTCTTAGGCGATCGCAGATACGAGACAAAATTGGACCTACGCACGTAGAGGCTGGCATCAACCTGCCACGGGACGAGGGTTCGACTCCCTCCGCCTCCATCAAAATAGACAAAACGAGACAAACGCAGACAAAAACAGACGAAAACAGACAAAATTGGACAAAAAGTAAACAAAATGCATTAAAACCCCGGTTTGTCTTCGGACAGCCGGTCACGATTCCCCCCCCCCAGGGGCCGAGAGCTCCCTCCCAGGGCCTCTCGGCCCCACTTTTTTTAACCATCTATTTTCATATGCATATACAACAGCATCCAAAGCCCGCCGACTCCGTCGGCGTGGGCCATTGTGCTCTCAGCGTGCCATCGCTTCCGCCACGATCACCGCCGCCGGCGCCCCTTTACGCCCCGGACGATTCTCCGTCGCGTCCAAGCTTCCAACAATCACCGCATCAGGCACCGCCATCTTCAGCGATTCCCACTCTTCCGGCAACAAAATCACGATAACTCTCGTCTTGGCCGGTAGTTGCGAAAAGTCCCTCAACGCCCTGGCGCCACCAGGCAAATAGAACTGCTCATTATAAAAATCCGCCCCGTGCGAAAACGTACGTGTCGTATAGATCGGCAATCCGGCAGGAACACGTGCCTGAATCTGCTCATGAATAATCCGCGTCGCATCCGTTTTCGCCTTCATCGGCAACACGACCGCCGTCATCATCCCCCATCCCAACAGGACCACCAAGGCCAGATTC
The DNA here is from genome assembly GCA_009781185.1 of Phycisphaerales bacterium. Classification (GTDB taxonomy): domain Bacteria; phylum Planctomycetota; class Phycisphaerae; order WQYP01; family WQYP01; genus WQYP01. Next base: position 18,536 of record WQYP01000046.1, read on the forward strand.
GCCGCCGCCGCCATCACCAGTCCCTCCGCCGGCGTGCGTCTGGCAAGCCAGTGTGCCCAGACCGCCAGCACCATGCTCGCCACCAGTACCGCGATCATGATCCCGGTCAGTCGCGGCGTCAGCACAATCGCCGCCCCCCCGATCATCCCCACCGCCAGCGTCATCACCGTCCCCGCGGTACGCAGGAATCTCAGCACCTTTTCCGATGTCGCCGCCTCCCACCGCCGTGCCACCACCCACGCCGCCAGCACCGCCACCGGATACGCGCCCATCATCATGTAGCGCGGGCTGCCCTTGGGCCAAATCCAGAAAATCACCAGCAGCATCGGCCACGCCGCCACCACCATCCGCCACAAATCCCGCTCCTTCCCCCCTTCTGGCTTCTGGCTTCTGGCTTCTGGCTTCCATGCCCCGATCATCCCCACCGCCACCCACGGCATCACATCCGCCGCCGCCCGCAACCCAAACATCACATAATGATCCACCAGAATCTTCTTCCATCCTTCCCCGCCCCCTCCCGCGATCATGTCCACCCCCGTCTGACGCGACCAGATCGCCATGAGGTCCGCCCAACTCATTCCCGTCTCCGCAAGCAGCGTCTTGATCCAAAGCCCCACCGGCACCAACGCGATCAGCAGCATCACCACATGCCACGGCGAAAACAACAACCACCATCTGCTGCACGATGGGCCGTTTGGGAGGGGGACTTCTGGCTTCTGGCTTCTGGCTTCCGGCTTCTTCAGCAATACAAATCCCGCCACCACCGCATAAAACTCCGCCGCTCCGCCGGGCCCTTTCATCAGCACCGACATCCCCAGCAGCACGCCCGCTCCGATCCATCCCCACGCACACACACGACCACGATCGGTATCATAAAACTTCCACCACACTGCCACCGCCGCAAACGTCACCAGCGACAGCACCGCGTCAATTTCCCCCAGTGTCCCCTTATCCAGCATGATCGGCATGCTCATGAAAAACAACGCCGCAAGTACCCGCACTTCGCGAGCCAACACGCCTCGTCCAAACCACACCAAGAGCCACGCCCCCAGCAACACGCTGAGCACCGACGGCACCCGCACCGACCAAGTCGTCACCTCACCACCCCCAAAAAACTTCCCCATCCCCGCCGCGATCCAAAAAAACAACGGCGGCTTATTCAAATACGCTTCCCCATACAACGTCGGTACCACCCAATTCCCACTCCGCAACATCTCCGCCGCCGGCGTCGCTCGCCTTCCCTCTTCCAATCGCATATCCCTCACCCCCAACGCCGGCCAATACGCCAGCAGCCAGAACAACGGAATCACCACCCACACAAACACGCGTGATCGCAGTACGCCTGGCCAAGTCAGTTTTTGCATTGTCTCATTCATTCGCCGCATTATAGTGAAGAAGCCAGAAGTCAGAAGCCAGTAGCCAGAAGTTTTGAATAAGCCGCAAGTTTGAACCCTTTTGGCTTCTGGCTTCAGGCTTCTTCTTTTACAATTCTCCTCATGAACCTGACCCATCCTCAGTCCGCTCCGCGACTCCTTCCTTGGCTCATGCTTTGGCTCCTCCTGGCTGCCGCCGAATGCGTTCTCCTCCTGAACGACGCCCATCTCGATATCCGCTTCTATCTGGCCACGCAAAAATTCCTTCAGGCTCATCCCGCGCCCGTCCTCTGGGCCTTCTTCAAACTCCTCGGCAATCCCTGGATCGTCGCCGTCCTCGTCTGCTGCATGTTCATTCCGCACAAGACGATCCGAGCCGCGACCGTTAGGGAGCGACCGTGCGGCAGTGGAGGGGGGGGAGGAACGGCGCCAGTCGCTTCCTCACGGTCGCGGCTCAGAACGCCACTCCGTGTCCACCTCACGCAAGCCCTCGCCGCTATCGTTGGCACCGCCCTCGCCGGCGGCATCGGCGGCCTCATCGCCATCATCGCCGGCCGATTCCGTCCTCTGGCCGACGCCGCCAACAACTGGGTCCTTTTCCGCGGGTTCCACATCGGAGCCAAGAATCTTTCTTTTCCCTCCGGTCACGCCACGCTCGCCTTCGCCGCCGCCGCGATACTCTGTTACTTTTATCCCAAGTCCAAATGGATTGCGCTGCTCCTTGCCGCCGGATGTGCTTTTTCACGCGTCGCTCATCAGGCACACTTCTACAGCGATGTGATCTTCGGTGCCGTTCTAGGCTGGACCGTGGCATGGTGGACCGCCCACGTCATCCATGCGAAATTCGCGACGATGATTAAGTAAAACAGTTGCATTGGGTTTGCATCGCATTGGGTTTGCATCTCTGAATCGGTACAATAAGTATCCATTGTTCAGCTAACTGAGGTTTTATTAGACGAACATGCGCATTGACCCGCGATTCATGGTCGAAAGCGGAAGCGAGATTTTTACAGGAGCTGAGTTGCTCCTGAAAGGCTGCCTGGAAACTCCCGGCGGCGTGGGGTTGCTGACGGGCTATCCCGGTTCGCCGGTGGCGGGGTTCTTTGATTCCTGCCACGATATTGCCGGGCTGCTTCAGGAGAAGGGCGTCGCCGCTCGGATGGCCAATAATGAGGCCCTTGCCGTTGCGATGGTCAACGGTGCCCAGATGGTCGGTGTCAAGAGCATCGCGGTCTTCAAATCGGTCGGGCTCCATGTCGCGGCGGACGCTTTGGCGCTGGGTAATTTGGCCGGGGTGCCGACGGAGTCCGGTGGGGCGGTGATCTGCTCCGGCGATGATCCCTGGAGCGACTCGACTCAGGTTCCCGCCGATTCACGATTCCTCTTCGAGCATCTCCGTTGCCCTGTCTTGGAACCCTCGAATCCGCAGGAGCTCAAAGACTGGGTCGCGCACGCTTTCGATCTTTCCGTTCACGCGAAGCTTTATATTGGTTACCTGGTGACGGTGATGCTGGCCGATGGCGGCGGTACGGTTGAATGCCGCCCCAACCAATGGCCGCAGATTTCCACCTCCCAGCGCATCGCCATCGAAACCACCAAAATCCCCGTCGAGCAAACCGTTCTTCTCCCGCCACGCTCCTGGCGCCAGGAACTGACTTTTGAGGATCGTTTCAAGGTTCTGCTCAAGCGTTGCCGGGATTTGGGGCTCAATCGCATCGTCAATCCGATCGAGCGTTCCTGGCGTGGCGGCCGCTGCCAGCGAGCCCCCATCGGTTTCGTCGCCTCAGGCCCCTCCTACGCCATGCTCTGCGACGCGCTCCGCGAAATGGGTCTTCTGGGCGAACTGCCTATTCTCAAGCTCGCTTTCGCTTATCCCGTCGATACCACGCTGGTCGATCAGATCGCCAGCATGTGCGAGCGTATCGTTGTCGTTGAGGAGCGTCGCAGTTTTATTGAGAAGCAGATTGCCGAGCACATCGGCCGCATCCGGCAGAACGATCCGACCAATCCCATCGCCACGACGCAACTTTGGGGCAAGGAATTTCCGCGTAATAAGCCGGGCATTCCTTCCACCCGTGGGCTGCATCCTTCGCTGCTGATTCAGAAGCTCACGGAGTTGCTCCGCGATACTCCCGGGATGCCGCACGAGCTCGCCAACGGTCGGCTTTCCGAAGAACTCGATACGATCGAACAATCCGCCAAATTTGTCGGTACCATTCCCGTTCGCACCCCCGCCTACTGCCCCGGCTGTCCGCACCGTGATTCTTCCTCCGCCCTGCTCCAGATCCGCAAGAATCTTCAGGACGCTCAGTACATGCGTGACCGCTACGCCAAGTCGCCGGTCGATCTTGTGGCCCACGGTGATACCGGTTGCTACACCATGATGATGTTCGAGCCCAACAAGCCGCTGATGCACAACTACAGCGGCATGGGCCTCGGCGGCGGCACCGGCGCAGGGGCTGACCCCTTCATCACCAACAAGCAACTCGTCTTTATGGGCGATGGCACCTTCTTCCACTCCGGCGCCCTGGCCATCGCCAACGCCATCACGCAGCGCCAGGACATCACCTTCATCATCCTCGAGAACCGCACCACCGCGATGACCGGCCATCAGCCCAACCCGACCCTCGAAGAAGACATCATGGGCAACCAGGTGCTCTCCCACGACATCGAGCGAATCGTTCGCAGCCTGATTCCCGAAGCCGCCGGCCCGCTGGGCAAAAACGCCCGCGAATCCAAGGATGTTCCCCGTGCCCGCGTCATCCGCATGTCGCCCGCCAAACGCAACGAATACAAAGACATGCTTGAGAAGGTCATTCTCGAGGACGGCGTGAAGATCGTCATCGCCGACAAGGAATGCGGCATCGTTTTCCACCGCCGCAAACGCCGCGAGGAGCAGGCCGCCAAAAAAGAACTCGGCTTCGTCAAACAAAAAACATATATGAACATCACCGACGAGGTCTGCGAGTATTGTTTGGAATGCACCAACCAGACCGGCTGCCCCGGCCTGAAAATCGTCGATACCGACTACGGCAAAAAAGTCCAGACCGACTTCACCACCTGCGTCAACGACGGCGTCTGCGCCCGCATCGAAGCGTGCGCCAGCTACGAACAGGTCATCGTTACTCGTACCAAGCCGCCTCGCCTTCCCGATGAAGCCGTCGAACTCCGCGGCCTCCCCGAGCCTCCGCCCTTCCCCGCTGATTTCTGGGATAAAAACCATGTTTGGCGATGCTATCTTGCCGGCGTCGGCGGCATGGGCATCGGCACTGCCAGCGATATTCTCGTGCGTGCCGCGCACAAGGATAATCTCCACATCGGCTTCATCGACAAGAAAGGCCTCGCCATCCGCAACGGCGGCGTGTTCTCGCAGATACAACTTTCGAAAAATCCCATCGCCGGCTCACCGGTCATGCCCTTCGGTAAGGCGGACCTTCTCATCGGCGTCGATGCCGCCGAAGCAGCACGCGCCTGTTCGCCCAACGACATGCTCCGCGTCGCTTCTCCAAAATTCACACGTGCCGTCGTCAACACCGGAAAGACCACCACGATCCTCACGCTCATGGGCCGCGATGATTTCGAGCCCGAAGAACTTGCCGGGCTCATCAAGACTCAATGCCTGCCGGGGCAGTTCTTTTCGTTCAACGTCGGCGACCTCTGCGAACGCCTGCTCGATTCCAAGCTCTACGCCAACATCATGATGCTCGGCGTTGCTTATCAGCTCGGTTTCATTCCGGTGAGTTACAAGTCGATCACGTGGGCCATTCGCCACGCCGTCGGACGCGAATTTGAACGGAATTATCGCGCCTTCAACATCGGCCGCAAGATCGTCCTCCGTCCCGATCTCTTCGGCGTGAATCTTCCCAAGCACGTCGAAACTTTCGAACAAGCCATCGAACGCAAAGCCAACATCCTTCGCGTCTCGAGCATCTGGGGCAAGCGCAACGCCGAAGAATACCGCAAAATCTGCCTCGATACCCTCGCTCAGATGCCCCGCCTTGCCGCCGACGCCAAGCGCGATTACGTCATCCGCCTCTTCGACGCCATCCAATGGGGCACGCTCAAGTACGGCCGCCAATATTCCGCCCGCATCGTCAAAACCTACGCTCAGGATACGGGGGCCGATCGCGATTTCGCCGTCACACGTGCCGTCATCTGGAACCTCGCCAAGGTCATGATGATCAAGGACGAAGTTTACGTCTCGATGTTGTACACCAGTCCGGAGAAGTACAAACGCGACCGCCGCCGCTTCAACGTCAATCCCGCCAACGGTGACAAGATCACCTATCTCCATCTGAACGTCCCGGAATTCGTCATCGCCGGCAAAAAGTTCCGCTTCCACTTCACCGGCCGCGATTGGATGTACCGCGTCCTCCGCCACTGCCGCTGGCTTCGCAACCTGCTGCCGCAATGGCATGTGAAGGAAACCGCCTTCCGCCAGTGGTATATGGACCTCGTCGATACCTGCAATCTCGTCGCCCCGCACGACCCCGCGATTTATTCGCTCTGGCACGACATTTTCAAATCCCCCGAAACCGTCACTGGCTACCGCGAGACCCGCTACGCCAAGCAAGACGCCGTGATGGCCAAAGTCGCCGAACTCCAGCACGCTCTGGCAAGTGCCCCTTCCGACCCCAAATTCAAAACCAGCCGCAGCGTCAGCCTGACGCCCCAGGTCTTGGGAACTTTTCGCGGAAACTGAGAAGAAGCCAGAGAGAATGACGAAATTCGAATGACGAATGACGAATTAGAGCATTTTTCACTCGCCCGTAGCGTTTTGGAGTCCCGCATGGCAATGCGGGGCTTTGGCTCTCGCTTCCTGCGCATGTCATCACGCCACGACCACGTGAAAAATGCTCTAAATTCAAATGACCGAATGTTCAAATGACCAAAACCATCGGGGACATAACTGTTTCTGTCATTTGAACATTCGAATTTGACTCGTCATTCGTCATTCGAATTTCGTCATTCCTTCTGGCTTCTCTCCTCACCTCTTCCGCCAGCCCTGGATCATTTGCGACTGTTTGTAAATTCCGAACGACTGCATTGCCACCAGGATTCCGATGATGATCAGCATCGGTTCCGACCCTCCTCGTTGCCCCAGCGTGTAATCGACGAACGGAATCTTAATGGACGCCATTCCCAGTCCCAACACCACAAACCCCACGCCCACGACCGTTCCGACCATGCCCGCGATTTGCAGCGATTTCTGATACCCCATCAGCAACCAGAGAATCTCCTGCAGCAGACGTCCGCCGTCCATCGGATACCCCGGAATCAAATTGAACAGCAGCAACAACCGATTGATGTACACCATGATGAGACAAACATTGACGATGATCTCGTAAAGCAGCGTGTGTGGATTGATGACGTGCTCCAGCATCGGCAGTCCGTACATCGTGATCACCCAAAACACCGGCCACAAAATCGCGTTCACCAGCGGCCCACACGCCGTCGTCACCAGCCACGCCCACGGATTCATCGGCGGCTGCACAAACGCAATCCCCCCCAGCGGCCACAGCACAATGTGCAACGCCTGCCCGCCCACCGCCTTGCACGAAAGCGCATGCCCGAACTCATGCATTAAAACGGTCGCAAACAAAAGCCCCATGAACATCGCACGGAACGCCATTTCGTTTCCCGTGACTTGTCCTCCTTCTCCTCCTGCAAACAGTTTCATTGCCGCGTACAGCAGAAACGTCCAGTGAATCACCACCGTAATCCCGAACCACCGCCCCAACGGAATACCCTGATTAAAAAAGTTCATGCGATTCCCAAGTTCACGCGCCGCCAAAATCGAACCGACAATTATACGCGCAATTCGGTCTCGTAGGGGCTCGAACTCTCACGATATTAACAGGGAAAAACAGGGGGTTTGCAAGCGAGGCGCATCAAAAAGCGCAATGAATCCAAGTAATTTCGCAGAAGCGGTCATGTCAATCATGCGTCTGCCACTGTCGGACGCGGAGAAGGCCGAGGCGGTACAACGGCTGCTGGCAGGACAGGCAGGTGCGGAATGATCTCAAAAACCGAGACAGTCCGTCAAGCTGCTGAATCGCCTTGCTGATGAGATCGTGAGATATGCGGGGTCGCATAGTCCGCAGGTGACGTTGGCGATACTTGCAGCTTTGTCCGGTATGTCCACTACGCCGGTATCGGTGAGAGTGGAGGGGAATCCGGAACACTATGCCTTGCTGGGGACGTTTGTTGAAACGCTGATCGGGCGGGAGCGGTCGATCTATCTCACGTCTGGTACGGAGGCGAGCTTTATAGGGTTGGGGGTTAAAGATGCCTTGGCGGTATTGGTTTTGGAGGGGATTCCCAGTGACAAGGCTGCACGGAACGTCATCCTACGCAAAATTGCGAATCTTCCTGTTCGTTCGATTGATGCTCCTTTGGGCAATGACATACGGACTCGGTCCTTTGACAGGCCGATTTCAGTTCTGCTGTTGGGGACCGATGATCTGGACGATGCGAAGACTGCGAATAAGGCCCTGATTTTACGCTTTACGAATGACCATCAGGTGCGTCGATTGCGTGATCGGCAACGGTTGGGAATGTTCCGTGCCGGTGCCAAGCAGGAATCCGAGCACAGATCGCTCCGAATGAAGCGGCTGCAAATGGTGGTCAGGTTCTCAGGCGAACGAAACCCGCAAGAGATTCATCCCCACCGCCGACATCGACAAGGTGATTGACCAGTGCCCCGACCTCGAATGGAAGGTAATCGTGGCATTGGCCCGCTATGGTGGTTTACGGACTCCATCGGAAACGTTCGCCCTCCGTTGGGAAGACATCAACTGGGAACGCAGCACGATCCTTATCCACTGCCCAAAAATGGAACATAATGAAAATTTCTCCACACGCATCATCCCGCTGTTCCCAGAAATCAAAACCTACCTCCTGCCATTGTTCAATGAGGCAGAGGAAGGCTCGGAGTATGTCATCACCCACAACCGACACCATTCCAAGAACCTGCGGACACGTTTCGAGAAGATCATCAAACGGGCCGGTGTGAAGGTGTGGCCGAAGTTGTTCCACAATTTGAGGGCGAGCCGGGAGACGGAACTTATGAGGAAGTACGACCTCAAGACCGTCTGCCAGTGGATCGGCAACAGCCCGGAGATCGCAGCTCGGCACTACGCGATGTCTCAGGACTTGAACGCGGCCGGGTGCATGACGTTTTAGGCGGGGTGCTGCCGATAAGAGTTACGAGTTGATCCTCGGGATCAACGGAGTAATGATAAGGCTTCAAGGAGGAAGCGCGATGGCGGCTAAACGTACAC
>WQYP01000047.1 GCA_009781185.1 Phycisphaerales bacterium
CCGTGCGCTTCCTCTGCTGTTTTTACCCGCTTGACAAACCCCGCTTTCCCGCGTCCCCCGGCAAACCCCTGCGCTTTGACCCCCCCCCCCCCCCCCCCTCTCTCCGTTTCGTTTTCTCTGAATGCTGACTCTGCCTCCGCTGCTGTTTCCACCACGCGTGCCGCCGGAACAGGTACGCCCGCCTTCGCCAGAAGAGCCCTCGCCTGGTATTCATGGATTTTCATGTATGCCCTCACTTAAGCGAGCGGCATGCAAGCATGCCGGCTAAATAGACGTCGGAACGCTAATTATACAGGCGGACCGGAACCAGTGCGTTTTCATCGCCAATCACGGGAGTGAGTCGTTCTCGGATCGCCTGGGCTTCCACCGATGATCCGGCAAGCGTAAAGAGCGTCGATCCGCTGCCGGTCATGTGAACCCCTCCCCCCGTTCGGCCAATCGCGGCGGACGCCTGATCGCGCAACGTCTTCAACCACGGAGCCACTTCGAACGCAGGCGGCGCTAAATCGTTGATTAACAGCTTGCCGAGTGCGTCGGCGTTGGAAGCTGCGAGTTTTTGCCAGTCGGCCGAGGGGTGATTAGGCGGCGGCAGTCTGTCGAACGCCTGATACACATCTTTCGTTGGACATCCTTGTGGCGGAATCATCAGCACGGCAAAGAGCGGATGCTCCGCGGGCAGCGGTGACATGATTTCGCCACGTCCTGTACACAACGCTGCGCGGCAGGGGATGAAAAACGGAACGTCCGAACCCAGTTCGCCGGCAATCTCAAGGAGTACTTGCTCGGGTAGTTGCAGTTTCCATGCATGATTGAGCAGTAGGATTGTCGAGGCCGCATCGGAACTGCCGCCGCCAAGTCCGCCGCCGGGAGGAACGACTTTGTGGAGTTGTAGTGTGCCGGTGGGGAGGATGTTGCCGCGAGCGGCGAGCTTGAGCGCGGCTTTGCCGACGAGATTTTTGTCGAGATTCGTCGGAACGCCCTGCGAGCGTCCCGTGATTTGCAGTGTTAATTTTTTCGCCCCCCCCTCCTCCGACGAGGGTGTGAAGGTCAGCGTGTCGTGCCAAGATGTGGGGAGCATCCATGTTTCGATGGGATGAAAACCGTCTGTTCGTAGCGGGAAGACGCGAAGGGCGAGATTGAGCTTGCAGGGCGCGGGGATTTGGAATTGGCCGGTGGGGAAGAGGGTGATGCGCGTGTTCATGCGGGCATCGTAGCGGAAATGCCAAAACGCTGCGACTAGCGGAGTTCAGAGAGTGGCCTTTGGCCTTTTTGTGACAAATTGTGATGCCAAAGGTGAAATCCGTGACGCCGCAAGCATTTTCGGTGCCCTTTTGTGAGATCAACGCAAAGCCCCGCATTACCATCGGGGCTCCCTTTGGCGCCTGTGCCACAAAAGATGACCACACCCGTAGCCTTGCGTTGCCACGCAAGGCTATGCCCCCCCCCCCAGAAAAAAGGAAAGCGGAAGGTCTTTCGATCTTCCGCCAACGTGCTCTCGCTCCCTCTGATGAGCGGTGGGCAAGCCCACCAGCTCAATATACTTAGTTGGAGCGTGGATGTGCGGCGTCGTAGACTTGTTTGATGCGATTGCTGGAGAGGTGCGTGTAGATTTGTGTGGTGCTGAGGCTCTGGTGGCCGAGAAGTTCCTGTACTGCGCGGAGGTCGGCGCCGTGATTGAGCATGTGCGTTGCGAAGGAGTGGCGTAATGTGTGCGGGCTGATGTCAGGGTCGAGGCCTGCTTCGATGAGATATTTGTCGAGTTTGCGGCGGACGCTACGGGTGCTGAGGCGCTGGCCGTGCTTGTTGACGAAGAGCGCGCCGGTGGGCATGGCGTCTTTGACGACGCCGCCACGCATGGTGAGGTATTTTTGGATGGCGGCGATGGCGGTCTGGCCCATGGGTGCGAGGCGTTCTTTTTTGCCTTTGCCACGGACGCGGATGACGCCGCCGGTGAAGTCAACGTCTTCCATGTTCAGGCCGACGAGTTCGCTGACGCGGATGCCGGTGGAGTACATGGATTCGAGCATTGCTTTGTCGCGAGCGCCCAGGATGTCTGTGTCTTTTGGCGTCTGGAGCAGTTTGGTAATCTGATCTTCGGACATGAACTTGGGGAGCCGCTTTTCCTGCTTGGGCGTGCGAATGGTGATCATCGGGTTGTTCGCGGTCATCAGGCGGCGATTGCAGAATTTGTAGAAACTGCGAAGCGTGGCGAGCTTTCTTGCCATGGTCGCCTTGGAATAGTTGTTGTCCCGCATGAATTGCAGGTAATTGCGGACATCGTCGGCGGCCGCGTTCAGGAGCAGTTCTTCGGAATGAGCTGGCGACGTATCAACCTTTGGCAACTGCTCAATGACCGCCACAATGTGGCCGTTGGTATTGCCGTTGAGATGACCGTTGCCATTGGCGTGTCCGTTAGCGTTGCCGTTGGCGTATCCATTGGCATGGCCATTGGTGTATCCGTTGGCGTGGCCATTGGCGCTACCATTGGCGTGCGTTTCGATGTCATCGGGCATGATTTCCGCGGGGATTCCGAGGAGGAACTGGCAGAATTGGCGGAGGTCAGCGCCGTAGCAACGGCTGGTGTAGGACGAGAAGTGCCGTTCAAACTGCAAGTAATTGAGGAACTGCTCGACTCGTGGAGGCTGGGCGATGTGGTCCATGTGAATCTGCCTTCGCGACTTTCTCAGGCTTCGGCGTTGCAACATCCTTCCGCAAGGCCGAGACTTAAAAGTCAAGGGTCCGATGAAATCAGGTGGCATCCGCCGCCCTGGTACTGCCCCCAGTCATCCCCATTTTGTTTTTGAGCAAGGCCTGCATTTCGGCGGCCATGCGGTGGCCCATCTGGTGCGACAAGACCGCGGCGTCGAACCAGTCGAGCGGGCACTTGGGATTCTCGGCCTTTTCGATGAGCGTCTGAATCACCACCGCTTCGTCACCGGGCATATACCGGAACAGGTAATAATGCCCTTTTTTGACCAGCGTCAGTTGTCTGCACTCATTGGCCATGAATCACCTTTGCTCTGCAATCCTCATCGGTCGAATTCTCGGCTGCGTTGAGGAGCGTGGTCCTTTTTTCTGGAAGAAGCCCCGGGGAAATTCGAATGACGAATGACGAATCAAATTCGAAATTCGAATGTTCGAATGAACGAAACCACTGAAATCACAACTGTTTTGGTCATTCATCATTCCGTCATTCGGATTTGATTCGTCATTCGTCATTCGAATTTCGTCATTACTTCTGGCTTCCAGCTTCTTCGTTTTATCGGTCCGCGATGCGTTCACGCTCCACTTCGATTAGCCGACGGACCATGGCGTGGCAGACGAAACGGGCGTAAAGGTCGGAATCCATGAGATATTTCTGGTCTTGCATGGCGGAGTCGTATTGCGTGCGGCCACGGGCAAAATCGCGAAGTTCCCGCAGAACCGATTGATTGGTGGCGTTGAAGACCGCGTTGACCTGTGCGACCGGGATGGCGCTGGAGGTGTCGTAGAGTTGCAGGATCATTCCCATCGCCGGCGGATTGTAAGGGTCGTATGCCGTCACAGCGGGAATCACCACGGCGTTGGCGCCCAGCAGGTTGGCGAGATTGCGAATGTCTTCCGGCTTATCGATGGTCTGAATGCCTAGGCGACGCATTGCCATGAGTGTTTTGTTGAGCGGCAAGACGTTCCAGCCTGCGACTTGCTGCATCTCGTTGAAAAGCGTGTCGGAAATCACGTAAGGGTCGAAATCGCGGGAGCCGGAAAGATTGATTGCCGGTGCGACGGCGAAAGTGCGCAGCTCGGAATAAGGTGTTTGCAGGGTGTATTCGATCGGCGGCGGGGCGCTTTTCTTCTCGCCGGAAAAGAAGTGCGAGAGGGATTCACACCCGCCCAGGCAAGTGAGTATGCCTGCGATCAGAATACACCCCCACCCTCGCGAGCTAAGGAATCTCCGCACCAGAATCCTCCGCCCCCCCCCGTTAGATTGGTTTGAGGCATTCGTCCGTGAATGCCCGTTATTCTATTATCGGACACCGGACGGATTTTCTTCAGCGGGAGCCATCACTCGCTTGCGTGGAAACGCGAGGCTTCACGCATCCTGCGGGGAGTGGCTATCTTTTGTGGCAAATAGTCCTATGCAAAGCGAGGTCCGCGACGCCGCGAGCGTTTTCGGTGATCTTTTGCGAAATCAACGCAAAGCCCCGCATTACCATGCGGGGCTCCATTTGACGACTATGACACAAAAGATGGCCACGCCTTCGCGCGGTTATCTACGAAGATTTTCGTTGACAACTACGAAGCGGTTCGTATATACTTGCGATTGGCTTTGGAATTTGAAATGAGGTGAGCATGGCTCCGCGACCTACGGATGGTGAGTTGGCGATTCTTCGGGTGCTTTGGGAGAACGGGGCGGCGACGGTGCGGCAGGTGCATGAGAAGCTCGGACGGGATACGGCGTATACGACGGTGCTCAAACTGCTGCAAATCATGACGGAGAAGGGACTGGTGCGGCGGGATGAGTCGTCACGGACGCATGTTTACACGGCTGCGGAGACGGCGCAGAAGACGCAACGGCAGTTGCTCAAGGATTTGCTCGACAAGGCGTTCGGCGGATCGTCGGCAGACCTGGTGCTGCAGGCGCTGGCGACGAAACGGGCGTCGCAGGAAGAATTGATGCAGATTCGCAAGTTGCTGGATGAATATGAGCGACGGAATTAGCCACGGACAGACACGGACAGATAATGGAATGTGAAGAAGAGTAAAAGTTAAAAATTTAGAAGTTAAAAGGAAGTTAAAAGTTAAAAAGAGTAAAAGGGAGTTCAATATGAGTTGGTGGCAAGGTTCGTTGGTGGAGATGTTTGGATGGACGCTGGTGCATTCGCTGTGGGAGATTCTGGGGATTGCGGTTGTGGCGGAGATGCTGCTGATGGCGATGCGGCGGGCGCCGGCGAATGGGCGGTATTGGATGTGTTGCGTGATGATGGCGCTGATGGCGGCGGCGCCGGTGGCGACGCCGGGATGGCTGACGGCGAAAGCGGCGCCGGTGCGGATGCCATCGGACATTGTCGTTCCGCTGGTCGCGCGACAGATGACATTCGACGGGGTGGGGCCGGTCGTTCCGCGGGTCACGAACATCGCCGCGGTTCAGCAGGCGCCCAGGCATGTGGATTGGAAACGGACATCGCTGCGGTGTGCGGTGCTGGCGTATTTGATCGGGGCGGCGGTTTTGACGTTGCGGTTGCTGGGTGGTTACTGGCGACTGCGGCGTCTGCGGCGGAACGCGACGTTGGCCGATGCGATGTTGCGGGAGCGATTGGCGACACTGATGAAACGTTGGGGAATGAAACACGGAGTGGAATTGGTGGCGTCGGCGTTGGTGGAGGTACCGACGTTGGTGGGATTTTTCAGGCCCGTGATTCTGCTGCCGCTCACGGTGACGTCGGGGCTTTCCGCGGAGCAGGTTTCAGCGCTGATTGCCCACGAATTGGCGCACGTGCGGCGATGGGATTTTCTGGTCAATGCGATGCAGTCGGTGATCGAGACGCTGCTGTTTTATCATCCTGCGGTCTGGTGGATTTCGCGGCGGATTCGGCAGGAGCGAGAACACTGCTGCGATGATCTGGTCGTGTCTTTGGGGACGAGTCGTGTCGCTTACGCCAAGGCACTGACCGAGATGGAATCGCTTCGCCCGGCCACTGCTTTTGCCATGGCCGCCAATTCGACTTCTCTGCTGCCGCGAATTCGGCGGATTTTGCAGGTTCCCAGTCCGAGTAAAAACCGTCGTTCGATTGGCCTGCTTGCGACGATCATGCCCGCGATTGTGCTTGTCGCGCTGCTGGTGATCGTGGCGTGCAAACGTAACACATCGACCACCCCCGCCGAAACACAACCCGCTTCGGCCACGACCCAGGCCGCCACGGACGCGGAAGACCAATACACCATCAGTCTCGAAACTCGCGTCATGCTGGTCTCCAGCCGTTTCTTCGACAATGTCGCCACAGACTGGAAAATGACCGTCCCATCAGGCACAGTCTCATCGGCTGCATCCTCATCGGCTGCGCCAAGCGCCACTCGTCCCGCGGATCAATCGCTCAATATCGCAGGTTCCATACTCGACAACTGGACCTTGGACATGCTTATCAAGGCCGCACAGGCTGATGAAAACGCTCTGATCTTCGACCATCCGCGTGTGACAGTTGCTGAACGTCAAGAGGTGCGTATCAGCAGCAAGGATGCGGGCGTTGTGCTGCCGGAAGGGTTTGAGTATTCCTGGACTGTGAGCTCCCAGGTTTCGCAGGATGGCCGTTATGCGGTGCTGAGTTGGCGTGACGATGCTGTCACCAAGACAACGATGGTGTCGGTGCCAGACGGCGGTACCTTGCTATTAGGTGGTCAGTCTGTCGAAGGCAATCGCTTCGCGCTGTTCCTCGTGCGACCCCGCATCCATCCGCCAAAGAGTCTCGTTGCGTACGAGCGGACCCAGGCTCAAAAGGCTCAATTCGAGCGAACCAAGGCTCAAAAAGCCGCCGCGACCGATCTCAAAGTCCGCCAACGGCTTGAGGAAAACATCGACGTCATTCAATTTAATCAGGCGCCTTTTTACACAGTCATCGACTACCTCCGCGACCACACGCAAACCAACATCTTCGTCAACTGGACGGCGCTGAGCGAGGCCGGCATCATCAAAAACACTCCAGTTTCGGTCAACCTTCGCAACGTTCCCTTCCGCAAAGTTCTCCATACAATCTTCTCTGACATCAACGGCAACACCGTGCGGCTCGACTATGCCATTGACGACGGCGTGATCACCATCTCCACGCACGATGACCTTGAGTCCGCGAAATACCAGGTTGTGCGTGTCTACGACATTCGTGATCTGCTGATGTTACCCGACACCAATGATGCTCCTTCCTTCGGAGCAGATCTTGAGGCGACTACGACCGGTGGGACTACCAGCGGTGGTCAGCTTTTCTCGGGTAACAGCGAGTCGGCGAACACGGCGGAGCGCCCAACTGCCCGGGACATTGCGCGAGATATCAGCGATGTGATCCAAACGACTGTCGCGCCTGGTAGCTGGGTGAATAACGGAGGAGCCGTCGGCACGATCAAAGAATTGAACGGACAACTCATCATCACCCAGACGGTTGAGAACCAGACCGCCATTGACACTCTCCTCCAACAACTGCGTGAATCGCATGCGCTGCAGATTGCCATCGAGGCGAACCTGTATCTGGTGGACGATGCGACGTTTCAGAAGTTGAACCTGCCCAGAGCGAAAAATGGCGATGCGGTGTCGAATACGTTTGACGTTGAGCAGGTCAAGAAGTTCATCAAGGTGATCGAGGAGTCGCCCACGACGGTGACGGTCTCCGCTCCACGTGTCACGCTCTTCAACGGCTACCCAGGATACATCGCCATGACGGAACAGATGAATTACATCGGCAACGCAAGTTGTAAGGTGGATGAAAAAGGAGCGATCAACTCGGAGCACACGATTGATACACTCACCTACGGCCTGATTCTGAACCTCGAAGGAACCGCCTCCGTGGATCGCAAATCCGTGGTTCTGAAGGTCAAGCCTTCGTTGCGGCAACTGGTGAAAATAGAAACGTCGCCTGTGCTGGGGGCGCCGGCGGGAAAAATGGGGGGGGGGGAAGCGGAGTTTGTGATTCAAAAGCCGGTGCTGCGGGAGGCGGAGATGACGACGTTGTGCAGCGTGTTGGATAATCACACGCTGGTGATGGGCGGGATGATGGTGAAGGACGCTTTGCCGGGCATCAAGGGCGAAAGCGTCAAGGATCTCCAAGACGAGAAGTCGCCGGGGCGGCAGTTGATTGTGATGGTGAAACCGAGGATTGTGGTGCAGAAAGAAATTGAGACGCGACCGTAAGCCAATCAGAGCTGCGAGCGTAAGCTCGCTTCGTCGTCACCGCTATCGCACGAAGCGAGCTTACGCTCGCGGCTCTGATTGGGGGGGAGGACTACTTCGGGCGGGCCAAGATCGCGGCTTTCTGCTGCTCGTATTCTTGCGGCGTGATCACCCCCCTATCCAGCGCCATCTTTAAATCCACCAGTTCCTGGCCGGTCGTGGGCCGATACTGGTTGCTCGTTCCGCCGATCCCAATACATCCGCCCAAGACGATCGCCATGGCCAATACAGTGAGCCTTGCGAACGAAACCATGAAGTTCTCCTCATCTATGCTAAAGCCCCGCATTACCATGCGGGGCTCCATGGGAATGTCCACGCTCCTTAATTTTTGAGGGCGGCGGCGCGGTCGTCGAAGTATTGTTTGGCTTCGCCGATGACGTAGAAACTGCCGGTGATGGTGATCAGGTCTTCTTTCGAGATGGCTCGTTCGGCG
The DNA here is from genome assembly GCA_009781185.1 of Phycisphaerales bacterium. Taxonomy (GTDB): domain Bacteria; phylum Planctomycetota; class Phycisphaerae; order WQYP01; family WQYP01; genus WQYP01. The sequence continues at coordinate 8,346 of WQYP01000047.1, forward strand.
ATTTCCATCGCGCGGGGGAAACTGTCGGCGATCTGGGCCATCTTGCCGTAACGCTCGGTGTAGAGGTTGGATAGTTCGAGCGGGTCGGCGGCTTTGGGGTTGTTCTTGGATTTGGTGAAGATGACTTTGTCGGCGCCCAGGGAGATTTGTTCGAGCATGCCGTCGATGTCTTTGTCGCAGTTGCAGCCGAAGATCACGACCATGGAGTCGTAAGGGACGTGCTGTCCGATGCCGCGGATGAGGGCCTGGACGGAGGCGGCGTTGTGAGCGCCGTCGATGATGACGCGAGGGGATTTGGAGACGACTTCGAGTCGGCCGGGGATTTTGACTTTGGCCAGGCCATCGAGGGCTTTGGCGTCGTCGAAGGTGAGGCCGCGTTGTTTGAGTTTGTCGAGCATGGCGAGGGCGAGGCCGCAGTTGACGGCCTGGTGCTCGCCCATCAGGGGGACGGCGAGGTGTTCGAAACGGCTGGACTCGGTGGTCAGGCAGACCCGCATGTGCGGGCCGAGCAGACGCGTGATTTCGAAACGGTAGGAGAATTCGATGTCCTGGCCAACGATCTGGAGGGGAGCCTTGGCGGTGTTGGCGACGCGGCGAAGAACGTTGGCGACGTCGGCGTCCTGAATGCAGGTGATCGCGGGGATGTCTTTCTTGAAGATGCCGGCCTTTTCTTCAGCGATCTTGGCGAGGGTGTTGCCAAGGACGGACATGTGGTCCTTGGAGATGCTGGTAACGGCACAGACTTCGGGCATGAGGACGTTGGTGGAGTCGAGTCTGCCGCCCATGCCGGTCTCGATGACGGCGATGTCGACTTTCTGATCTGCGAAATAGCAGAAGGCCATGGCGGTGAAGATTTCGAAGAACGTTGGGCGGTCCAGAACCCCAACTTCCCCTGCTTCCCCGCCTACCCCCCCCGTCATTTTGCGAAGGGCGGTTTCGACGCGTCGGACGAGGCTGACGAAGTCCTGATGAGAGATCAGTTCGTTATTGAGCCGGATGCGTTCGCGAATGTCAACGAGGTGTGGGGAGGTATAGAGGCCGGTCTTGAGGCCGCCGGATTGGAGCATCGCGGCGAGCATGTGGCAGGTGGACCCTTTGCCCTTGGTGCCGGCGACGTGGGCGGTTTTGAACTTGGTCTGCGGATTGCCAAGGTGCTTGAGCAGCGTCCGCATGCGATCGAGCGAAAAGGTCGTCGTGTTGTAACGAACGACACGCATTTTCTCGTAGTCCGTGTGGGACATGAGGAAATTAATCGCTTTAGCGTATTGGGGATGCGAATCGGCGGAGGGGCGAACGGGGGTTTCTTTGCTGGAAGCTTTGAGAAGGACTTTGCGTCGGCTGCTGCGGCGACTCCCCCCCTTTTTACGGGCGTTGGCGGATTTAACCTTGGCTTTAGAGCTGGTGGCGCGACGCTTAGACTTCAAAGAGGTGGTCATAGAACGTGAGAGTACCATAAATTCGGCAGAAAATGCAATAGAGACTTTCGAAAAACCACGACGGCAGGTGGTTTTTCGAGACAAGGTTTGCAGACTCTCGCATCACAAGGAGTCCGAGCACTCGCCTATTGGCTCGCGGCTAAACTTTTCCTCCGTCACCCCGCAAAGCGGGGTCGCTACCTGCATTTCATGTCACGCACCCAGGTTTTTCCGGGACGCCAATAGCCTTGTGTGGAAAAGCACATTATTATCGGGGAAGAAGGCTCCATAGGGTTGTTACGTCATGTCAAATCTTGAAAACAATGGTACGGAACTGAGGGGGGGGGTGTTGCTTTTGCTGACGCCGGAGGGGGCATTAACGGTGCGCCCCCCCCATACTGGCGAGTTTCAAGAGGCCCAGATGCCAGGCGTCTGGCACCACCCTGATGCCGCCGCGAGGGGAGTGATCGGTGGTTCAGAACTGTTGCTCTATCTGGCGGGTCCGGGGCTCTCGGGAGCTTTGCCTCCTGTCTGGGCTTATTGGCGGGATTTTGCTGCCGCGTATGTGGCCGCACTTTGTCAGGTTCCCGAAACTGTTGGCGAAGCGATCGCGTCATTGCCGCCGCCGTCGGAGGCGGAGTTGATTCATCGTGCTTTTGCCCGCCCGCCGATGGTGGGGGCGGAATATTTGACTGTCGAGGTGCTGCGTCGTTTATGGCAGGAGTTGGATGTTGCTGCGCGTCAGAAAGCGGCGGCCTATCAAGGCGGTTTGTCAGCCTGGGCACACGCGATGAACCCGCTCTGGCATCGTGTTGGCAGAGTCTGTTTCCATTTGGCTGAAAATAAATACGATCCCGAGTATCCCTTCGCATTCCTTGCGACTTATGCACCGGGCCTTTCCAGCAAAGGGAAAGTGCAATACGTTCCGCTTTCACGAGCCCTGACGCAATATGCCGGCGAAAAGAATCGCTCCGCCCTTGCCCGGTTGCTGGTGCCGGTGCAGGCGGCCGCGGAGAAGAGTGCTCTGGCGAAAGAGCTTGTTGATTCCGGTGAAGTTTTTCATCCGCTGGCCTGGTCACCCGCTGACGCATACCGTTTCCTTCGTGACATTCCCCTCTTCGAAGAGAGCGGCCTTGCCGTCCGCATGCCTGACTGGTGGAAAAAACGCCCACGCCCCACCGTCCAGGCCTCCATCGGCGGTACGTCCAAAAAGAAAGATGCCATCAGTACTCTTGACGAAGCACTCTCTTTTGACATTCGCATGGTGCTCGGCGACGAACCGCTCACACCTGAAGAACAAGCGAGCTTGCTCGCCGGCGGTGACGGCTTGCGTTTGATTCGTGGTCAATGGGTCGAAGTGGACAAAGAGAAACTTCAGGCCGCCCTGTTGCATTGGCGAGAGGTGAAAAAAGAAATCGGCACCGGTGACGGCCTCTCGTTCCTCAAGGCCATGCGACTATTGGCTGGTGTTTCATCCGAGGCTTCCCAGTCGGAGTCCCCAAGTACCTCGTGGTCCGACTGGTCGGCCATCACCGCCGACGGTGCTTTCGCAGACACCCTCACTCGCTTGCGTCAGCCCGGTACATTGCCTTCTCATCCCACTCAACTGCGTGCCACGCTGCGGCCTTATCAGCAAACCGGCGTCTCATGGTTGCACTTTCTGACGCAACTCAAACTCGGGGCATGTCTCGCCGACGACATGGGTCTGGGAAAAACGATCCAGGTTCTCTCATTGCTGTTGTTGCTGAAATCAGAGCCGCGACCGTCAGGGAGCGACCGTGCGATAACACAAAACCAGAACGGGTCGCTCCCTGACGGTCGCAGCTCTGATTGTCATATGCAATCGCCCAGCCTGATCGTTCTGCCGGCATCTCTGCTGGGGAACTGGAAAGCGGAAGTTGAGCGGTTCGCTCCGACGCTGCGTACACGTTTCCTGCATCCGGCTTTTTTAGACACCGCCGCCCAGAAACGCCTTGAGCAATCCCCCGCCGCCGAGTTGACCGATTGTGATGTTGTTTTCACCTCCTATGCGATGGCGATTCGTCAACCCTGGCTTGCTGAAATGCGATGGCGATTGCTGATCCTCGACGAAGCGCAGGCGATCAAGAATCCCAACGCCCGTCAGACGCGATTCGTGAAAACTCTGCCTGCCGACGCCCGCATCGCACTGACCGGCACGCCTGTTGAAAACAGTCTTTCTGATCTCTGGTCGATCTTCGATTTTCTCAACGCCGGTCTGCTCGGTGGTGCGAAGGAATTCTCACGCTGGGTCAACCGCCTGGAAAAACGGTCACACGATCAGTACGCTCCGCTGCGGACGCTGACCGGTCCCTACATTTTGCGTCGTCTGAAAACCGACCCCGCTGTCGCCGGCGACCTGCCCGACAAAACCGAGCTCGACGCCTGGTGCGGTCTGGCCAAACCGCAAGCCATCCTCTACGCCCGCATCGTTGACGAGATGCAAAACGTTCTCAAATCCGCTGAGCCTGGCATCCAACGCCAGGGGCTCGTTCTCGCCTTCTTACTAAGACTTAAACAAATCTGCAATCATCCCGCACAAGGAGGAGGGGGGGAGGCCAGTGAATACGTTCCTCAGCACAGCGGCAAATTCCAGCGCCTGGGCGCACTGGCCGAGGAAATTGCCGCCCGCCAGGAAAAAGTTCTCATCTTCACGCAATTCCAGGAAATGACCGAGCCGCTGGAGCGTTTCCTGTCCACGATCTTCAACCGCCCCGGCCTGATCCTGCACGGCGGCGTCCCCGTTAAAGCCCGCAAGCATCTCGTCGACGCCTTCCAACGCTCCGACGGTCCGCCGTTCTTCGTGCTTTCGCTCAAAGCCGGCGGCACCGGCCTCAACCTGACCGCCGCCACCCAGGTCATCCATTTCGACCGCTGGTGGAACCCCGCCGTCGAGAACCAGGCGACCGACCGCGTCTACCGCATCGGCCAAAAACGCAACGTCCTGGTCCACAAATTCATCTGCCGCGGCACCGTCGAGGAACGCATCGACGCCATGCTGAAAACCAAACAGGCCCTCGCCGATGGCGTCCTGGAAACCGGCGTCACTCGCTTGCTCACGGAAATGTCCGACGCCGAGTTGCTGCGATTCGTCGCCCTTGACGCCCGCCGTGCTCAGGCCGAAGATTAAAGAAACGATTTCACAATTTAACGACTCGACGATTTTTGGAGATATTCATGCGTTTTCGAGATTACGGTGGTTGGGGGAGATGGCCTGCATATGTTCCCGTCGCCAAGCGCCGCGCCGATGCTCACAAGGAAATGGACAAGCTTCGCAAGAAAGGTCAGACCATCACTCCGGTCACCATCGAAGGCCGCACCATTGCTCGCTCATTCTGGGGCAAAGGATGGTGCGATCACATGGAGTCTTTTCATGATTTTGCGAACCGTCTGCCGCGTGGGCGGACGTATGTGCGGAATGGATCGGTTGTGCATCTCGAAATCAGCCGTGGCAAAATCTTTGCACATGTTGCCGGTTCGAGTCTTTACAAGGTGAGCATTGAGATTGATCTGCTGCCCCAGAAGCGATGGGCCGACATCAAACGCGCCTGCTCCGGCCAGATCGCTTCGCTGGTCGATCTGCTCCAGGGCCGCCTTTCCGACGGCGTGATGCGGCAAGTTATCGACCGCGATACCGGATTGTTCCCGCAGCCCAAAGAATTCAAGTTGAATTGCTCCTGCCCGGACTGGGCCGACATGTGCAAACACGTCGCCGCCGTCTGCTACGGCGTAGGCGCCAGGCTCGACCATTCGCCGGAGTTGCTGTTCCTTCTCCGCGGCGTGGACCACACGGAACTGATGAGCGAAAGTTCTGTGGCTGCCGTGGTCAATCAGGGGGCCGCCGGCGCCAAGAGCAAGCGTATCGCCGCCAACCTCTCTGAGGTCTTCGGCATCGACCTGGCCCCCCCTCTCTCCACGGAAGAAAACGCCCCTCTAGAGCATTTTTCACGTGGTCGTGGCGTGATGACATGCGCAGGAAGCGAGAGCCAAAGCCCCGCATTGCCATGCGGGGCTCCAAAACGCTACGGGCGAGTGAAAAATGCTCTAAAAAACGTTCCTAAAGAAAACGCTCCGCCCCCCTCCTCCACCCCACCCAAAAAACGCAGCCCAAAGAAAACAGTCAAAAAGCCCCTTCCAAAGAAATCCCCACCACCGAGTACCGTCCGCAAAAGCAAGAAGTCGTGAAGCAACTGGTCTTCATGGGTGTGGTTATCTTTTATGACAAATTGTCATATGCAAGGCGAGTGCCGCGACGCCGCAAGCGTTTTCGGTGATTTTTTGCGAAATCAACGCAAAGCCCCGCATTACCATGCGGGGCTCCACCCCGCAAAGCGGGGTCGCTAGCGGTTATTCGGATAGGCTCTTAGTACGCGATGTTGGTCGCGGTGAGCGCTCCGCCGTAGGGGCTGGATGCGAAGTCCGGTGTGCCTGACTGCGTGAAGTCGTACACTGCCGATCGCAATCCGTAGTAATTGGTGATCCAGTACGTTGGGCCGCCGACGAGCACGATCTGCTGCGGGACCGGCGCGGCGCTCTGCACGAATCGGCCCTGCGTATCGCTGATGACCAGTGCACCGTAACTTGCCTGATCCGTGAAGTAGGTGAACTGCAGGCCCGTGAGAGGCTTGCCGTTGATGTCGAGCACCTGGATCGTGTTGTTGTTGAGCGTTGCGGAGTCCACCGGCTGCGAGAAGACAATCATCAGTTGCGTGGAGCTCTGGAAGGTGACCTGTGCGCCATTGTAGCCGGTGACGTAGAGGACACCGACCGGCTTGACCGGGACCGCCATGACCAACTGGGTGTCAGACTTGAGGTTGGTCTTTCCGATGCCGTCAGCGGCGATCGCCACCGATATCTGTCCGGTCAGCGGGTAACTCGATTCGACCGGCTTACTGAAGGTCATCGAGCCGATGGTGCTGAGGACGATACCGCCAGCCTCGGCCGAATCCACGTCTTCCGTGGCCGTCGCGTAGGGATTGCCAGTGAAGACGCGGTTATCCGTCGGGATGTTGTTGGCCAGGCCGTTGCCCGTCGTCACGCCGACTGTTTCAGCGCCGATTCGCGGCAAGACACCGGCGGAGACCACCGAGTCGGTGAACTGTCCGGTGAACTTGATGGAGCCGATGGAGCCGCCGTAGATGACATCGTCGGCGGTGTTGTAGAGGCCGTCGTTGCCGATCCAGACGCCGGAGGTGATGATCGAATTGGTGGTGGTGCCGGAGACGGAGATGGAAGAGACATCTCCGCCGACGGCGACGACGGCCTGGCTCAGGGAGCCAAGGGAGATGGAGCCGACGTTTCTGCGGACGCCGATGACACCGTTGTCGGTGCCGCCGACGGAAAGGGCGCCAGTGATTCCGCGGTCCACGAGGAGCAGGCCACCGGTCGCTATGCCGCCGGAAAGGGCGACCGAACCGGCATCGCCGGTGATCAGGATGCTGCCGGTGGCGCTGAGGAGGCCGGTGACGCGGACGGAGTTGACCGTGCCCAGCGTGACGTCGCCGGCATCTGCGCCGCTGACCGTGAACGAGGTGCTGTCCTTGAGGACGGAGATCGTTGCGCCGCTGGCCATCGAGGCGAGCGTGATGGTCGTTGCGCGTCCCGCCAGCAGGTTGCCGCTGAAGGTTCCGCCCGTGAGGGTGAAACCGTTCAACGTCATGCCGGCGTCGATGAGGCCGGAGGTCGTCACGTCGCCGCCGGTGATGGTGACTGCGCCCAGGTTCATGCCGGCAACCAGTGCGCCGCCGAAGTTGCTACCGGTTTCCTTGACGGTGCCGATGGAGCCCGGTGTGACCACATGGCCGGAGAACGTGCCGCTGCCGGTGATGGTCAGCGCGTTGACGGCGTTGCCTGTCAGGACGCCCGAGGCGTACAAGCGGCCGTTGTAGCCTGAGCCGTTCATCTTGACGACGACGTTACCGAAGCTAGAGGCCAGGATGCCGCCCAGCGACGACTGGTTCACATTGAAGGTGACCGTGCTGCCGAGCGCTCGGCTGTAACCGCTGAACTGGCCGGTGGTGCGGTTAAAGACGAAGGCAGTCAGGTCGCTGGTGCTACCGATGCCGGATTCGCTGATGGCTGAGGCGTTGTAGAACGTTGTGCCGTCGGTGGTGATTTGCTGCACCGGATCGATCTGGAAGAACGCGCCCGACTCGCTGTCCATGCCGATCAGGTTGTCGTTGCCGTCAAAGGTGATTTGCGTGATGGAGAGGTTCAGGCCGGTGGCAAGGTTCCGGATCGTACCGACCGGCGGGAGGCTCAGCAGGTTGCCGTTGAGCGTGCTGTAAGTCTCCAGTTGATCGTGATCGGTGAGGACGAAAGCTTCGCCGGAGCTGTTAATCGCGAGGTTCACGACATTGCCCGCCAGCGGCGTGCCGGCGAAATCCTGCATCAGGGGTTGAATTTCGGTGAAGACGCCCGTTGCGGGATCGACCTGTCCGAGCACCGGTCCCGATGTCGTGCTCACGAACAACTGCGTCGTGGAGTAGCCATACGCCATTCCGTTGCGGCCGATCATGTAGCCGACCAGATTCGACGCGATCACATTCGCCACACTGACGCGGACGGAAGCGGTCGGGGCGGTCGTACTGATGCCGATGATGCTCTGTCCGATGCCGTCCCGGTTCAAGCCGACGAGCCTGGAGGTTCCGCCGACGGTGACGAAGCTCATGCCGGCCAGACTGGCGTTGGTACCGCCGACCTGAATGGTGCCCACGTCGGTCATGGCGCCGGCGGTGGTGACCGTATAGAGGTCATTTTGGCCGCCACTCATGACGCGTGAGACGTAGATCTGGCCGCTGCTGTTGATCGCCATGGCGTTGAAGGCACCCGAGACGCCGCCGCCAGAGAGCAGCACGCCGTACGACGCGTTGCTCGTGGGACTGCTGACGATGACGTTGCCTGCGCCGTTGGCGGTGGTGGCGATCCTGACGATCGCGTAGCCGGTGGAAGCGGCGTTGGCGGCACGGTTCTTGACAATGGCGTACAGGTTATTCGAACTGTCGAACGCCATCGCGATCACATTGTTGGCGTAGGTGCCGGAGAAGGCGAAGCCGTAGGGGTCCGCCAACTGGTTGCCGATGACCGTCCATTGGCCGGTGGTCGGGTCGATCCGCAGCAGGCGGTCGGCGCCTGTGGAGGAATCGATGGCGTAGATGTTGCCATTGCTATCGACGGCGGTGGCTTCAATCGAGAGACCGGCGAACGTATTGGAGCCGACGCTGGTGATGGGCATGTAGGTGTTCACGTTCGCCACGCCAAAGAGCGTGCCGGTGGGATTGGAGGCCATGCCCGAGAGCGTGACCGTGGTGTTGAAGAAGGCTTGCGTCACCGTGGACCAGGTGTTGCCGTTGGTGATGTCGTAGATTCTGCCGCCGGCGTAGGCATACTGGTGACCCGTGATCGGATTCACCGCCATGAGCGTGACGTTGGCGGACAAAGTCTGGCCAGCGACCGGAGCGTACAGGGGATCGCCGACGCTGGAGGTCACGTTGAGCGTCGTGACCGCACCGCCGATCCGGAGTTGGCCCGGCCCCTGCTGGTTCATCGTGAGGGCTGTCACGGTGCCGCCGATCTGGCCGGACCAGGTCTGATCGTTGGGCATGTTGCGGAACGAGAAGGTCTTCACGTCGGAATCGATCCAGAGGTCCGGCGAACCAGCGATGCCGTCGCCCTTGATGTCGCCGTTGAAGACGAAACTCGAGAGCACCGTATTGGCGGTCGTGAGCACGCGGCCGATGTCCAGCGAGCCCGGAGCTGACGTGACGACCGTTACCGTTACCGGTGCGCCGTTCGTGCCGGAGATCACCAGCGTATCGATCACGTCGGTCGTGAGCGGATTATCGTAGACACTCACGCTGGCGCCTGTGCCAGCGACAGTGATCGTGAGCTTGTTGCCGTTGACGGTTACGGTGAGCGGATTGCCCGGAGCCGCCGTGCCGATGAGTTGCGACGGATCGACTGGGTCGTTCGGAACAATCGAGGTGTCCGGATTCGCGTCGAGCGTGTAGGAGAACGTCGCCGCTCCGGCGCCGGCGGTCTTCGCCAGCACCTGCGACGAACTGAATCCCTTGACGGTCTTGAACGCACTTTGTCCGCCGGTGAGGGAGGTGTTGACGTTATCGTCGGCTGTGCCAAAGGCGCCGTCGGCACCTGGGCTCACGCCCGCGGTGACAAACGAAGCCGAGGCGCTGGCCGCCGAGGCACTGCCGAAGTTGCCGCGGAAGAGGGTCGTGTCCATGCGGGCCGCATCGAGCTTAGTGGCATCCGACAGTGGAGCAGCGTCCGCGATCACTGTCGCGACTTCCGCGCCGCCCAAGACCAGACCGCTGGAGACGGAACTGTTGGTGACCTGGCCTTTGGTGGCGAAGGTGCCGATGTTGCCGCCGGCGGTGATGATCGAGTTGGCCAGGGAGCCGACGGAGAGCGAGGTGATATCCGCCATCCGCGGCTCTTCGCCCAGATCGCCGGTACCAAAAACGCCATCGGCGCCGCGAGCCAGACCCGCCGTCACCAAACTGTTGGTCATGAGCCCGGTGACCTGCAAGCTGGAAATGCCAAAGCCAGCGGTGATCACGGCGTTGGTCATCGTGGCGGCTGAGAGCTTGCTGATGGAGCCGTCCACGAAGACATCGCCGTTCATGGCGCCCTTCACAGCCAGGCTCGTCAAATTGTTGCTGGTTGAGAGAACCGCGTCTGCCAGCATGTCGCGTCCGACCGTGACACTCGCTGTGTTGCCGAAGTTCAAGTTTCCGCCCAGATCGCGTCCGACAGAGAGCGTGGTGGCGGACTTGTTGAGGTCGATCGAGATGTCGCCGAGCATGTCGCCGCCGGTCTTGAGACTGGTCATCGCGCCTGCGTGAATCGTTGCGCCTGCGCCGATGCTGCCGGTGACGGTCACGGTTCCAATCGAATCGGCCATGTCGATCGTGGCGCCGCCGGCGATGGAGCCGGGGACCTTCAGACTTGGAATCGACCTGGCGCTGATGACAGCGGTGCTGCCGATGTTGCCGTTGACGCCGGTGCCGGTGAGCGCCAGCGTGGAGATTTTGCCGTTGGGGGCCGTGACTTCGCCGTTGAGGTTGCCGTTGGTGATGGTCAGGTTGACCACGTCGCCCAGCGAACTGGTGACCTGTCCGGTCGCGGTGAGCGAACCGTTGACGATCTTCAGGGCGGTGAGGTTTTTGCCCGCGTCAATGGTGCCGCTGAGGGAACCGCCGTTGATCGTGATGGAACTGATCGTGCCGCCGACGAAGGTATTGCCCGAATAAATATCGGTGCCAATCGCCGTGGCGTCGGCGTTGACCGTGACCTTGCCCAGGTTTCCGTTGACCACCAGTCTGGAGGTCACGGTGCCCGTCACAGTCAGGTTAGTCAGGTTGCCCGTGACCGTGACCATCGAGCCAAACGTATTGCCGTTCCTGTTGGGATCGGTGCCGACCAGGATGCTCGCGACGTTGCCGTCGATGACCATGTCCGTTCTCAGACCCATGAGCGAGTGAGCGAAGTCCATCGTGCCCACGTCGCCGACGATGTAGATACCGCCGTTGAGCATGTCGCCCCAGAGCTTGAAGGAGGTGAGCGAGACGGTTTTGACGTTGTTGCCGTTGATCTGGACGGTGCCGGAGAAATCGCCTGTGCTGGGCGAGGTTTTCGTGCCCGGGGTACCGAGCGTGATCGTCTTGATGAAGCCGTCGGCAATCAGGTCGCCCTGCATATCGCCCTTGACCACGATGGAGGTGATGTCGCCGCTGGGACCTTTGGCCCTGATCATCGAAGAGGTTTCGTCGGGACACAGAATGCTCCCGCCAATCGTCACCGCCCCGATCGGACCGGCGATATCAACAGATGAACCGATATAATCGTTCGTGATCGTCAGGCTCTGGAGCTTACCGGAGAGGATGCTCATGCCGTTGGCGAAATCGCGAATCGTCACGGGTCCTGTCGCACTGGCAAACGCGAACGTCGTCTGAATGATCTCATACGCGGAGAGGGAATCCAGGTTCCGCTGCCCCTGGAAGGTGGAGCGTGTGATCACGCCGCTGGTCAGTGGCGTATTGAGATCGTACCCCGCCGGGCTGACGCCCGTGGTGGGCGGTTCTGGCGCCGGACCACCGCCGTTGGCCGCGTAAATGCCAAGCAGGAAATCGTCAATGTCCGTCAGACGCGAAATGGGTATCCAGTCAAACTGATCCTGATAGTTCTTCTCGCTTTGCCGGACGCTCGGATCGAAATTGCTGATCGGCAAAATCGCGCCGGAGCCCGTTGCGCTGATCTTGTGGATCGTTGCGCCGCCCAGTTGCGTCACATCGCGGATGCCGTAGCCGCCGGCGACGATCGAGTTGATCACGCCGTCGGAAAGCAGGGAGAAGACGCAGTTGAATATTCCGAAGCCCGAGGGTCCGACGACGATGTCGCCGAGGCTCGACCCGCCGAAGAGCGAGCCGATGATGCCGCCATTGCCGTTGATCTTGATGGAGTCGATCTGGAAGATGGGCGTGTCAATGGTGCTGCCTTGAGGGGCGACCGTTGCGAGGGCTGCCCACTCCTGGGCCATGGCAAAGTCTGCGCCCACCAGGATGTCGGAATTGATGATCGAACCGCTGCCGGTCAGGGTGATCGAGCCGATGTGCGTCAGCGACACGATGTCGCCGCGAATGCTGGCGTTGTTGCCTTTGATCACATTGATACTGCCGACGGCGTAGAGCCCGGCTCGCGACATGGAGCCGTTGCCGCTGGCGGCGATCCCTTCGCCGATGTCCACCGAGAAAATGCTCACGGGGAATAGCTGCCCGGACATCTGGACGCCGCCCAGCGCCACGATCGGACCGGTGATCCCCTTAAAGGTGGAGGGATCGTTCACGCCGCCGGCGTTGGCGATGATCGAACCAATAATGCCACCAGCACTACCCGTAAAGCCAGAGTAGGTACTACTGATCGTAGCGACCACATTCCCGATGGATTTGCCCGCGGATATCTTGCCAACGTTCCCCACCCGCACCAGCACGTGTTGCCCCACGAAGGGATACTGCAATGCCTGCGGCAACGTTTGCGTCCCTCCACCCTGCGCCCCTCCACCCTGCGTATTCGCTCGCAAATCCTCCTCGTACGGAGACATCGCCGGACTCACCAGCAATCCGGGCACACCCGAAAGCGTCGAACCCAGATTTCCATTCAGGATGATGTTGCCAACATCGCCGACGTCCATGTTCACGATGTCGCCGCCGGTGGTGTTGCGGATGTTGTCGATAAACGTCGCAGTGGGGTTCGTGGGGCTCGTGACGCACCAAACGTCGACACGCGCATTATTGGCCGACGAGATGCTCACGTTCAGTTCCGCCGCCGTACTGGCCGGATCGATCCCCGGCATCCCCGTGGTGGGATCCAAAATGATCGGCTTGCCGGCGAGATTGGTACCTGTCGAGTTCACTTCAATATTGCCGATTTCCGCCGACCGGCTTAAGCCGCCGGCGTTCGCCGTGATGTTCACGCCAGTCGTCGAGACGACGTCCAAGATGGCCACGCCGGCCGAGCCGACGATGCCGTAGGCGCGGACCATCAACTGGCCCGTATTGGCTCCGAGCAGGTCGGTGTTCTGCGGCGTCGGTGACATCGTAATGATCGCGCCCGAATCGTCCGTCAGTGTGACCGATTTGCCCGGATCGCTCATGATGAAGCCGTTTGGTACCGACGTATCTCCGCCGGAGAACATGCTGCACTGGATAATATTTCCGCCGACATGCATGAAGCGGACGTTCCCGCCGAGACCCGTGGTAATCTCCGGACCGTCGGCCCCGGTCGCCATGTTGCCAAGATCGCCCGAGACATCGATCAGATCGATGGTGCTGTTATTGCCCGCACCAAATTGCGTGTAGTAGGACCCCTGCGTCATCTGCACGGCGCGAATGACGCCGATGCTCTGGTTCGAATAATAGAGCCCGGCGAGTTCATACGCCGCGTCGACCATCTGAATGTTCGCGCCCACCGGCACCGGCATGTCGCCAAACGGGGTCGGAATGCCAAAGACCAGATCCAGGCCGCCATTGGCCATCGTCGAGCGGACCAGACCCACTGTTCCGGCAGTCACAAGAGAATACGGTTTCTCGGTGAAGCCGTTGGCGGTGTACGTGCCGATCTCACCACCCTGTACCGCCCGCAGGCTGCCGTTGGAGACGACGATGTTGTATCCGAGCCCATTCGGGTCGCCGCAGAGAGTGTGGCCAAGCGGATTGGTCGCCCCGAGCAACTGCGAATCGGCAACGACCGCGCCAAGATCACCCGACTCCGTGCCGATGCCCATACCATGGGTTCCGGGATTCGGAATGATCGATCCCGAGGCGACCACGCCGCCAAGGGCAAGATCCCCGGCGCCCCAGATCGCCAACTGATACGGAGCCGACATCGGCGGCATCGCCGGCTGGATCGGCAAATTCAAATTGTTGATAGCGGGGCCGTTGAAACTGTACGAACCGGCCGTCGCTACCGCGATGCGATAGACGCCCGGACGATCCGCCGTGAACGTGATGGGCTGGTTGGCCACCTGCGCGCCATCGACGTCCGAACAATCCGTCGCGATCAATCGTCCGTCCGGATCGAATATTCCGAAACTGACCGGAACCATCCCAAGATACACCACCTGGATCGTCACCGTCTGTCCCGCCAAAAGCGCAATGGCGTAGTAGTCCAGCGGATTGGGCGTTGTGCCGGCGCCGTTTGGATCGATGTCCAGTGTGCCATACAAGTCTACGACATCGGAGCTGTCCGTCGGGCTGCTCTTGATGGTCCCGATATACTGTGCCGTATCAAACGTATTGTTCGCCAACAGCGCCGACGGGCCGGTATTCGCCACGGGCAAAATGCCGGCATCGAAGTAATTCTGCGGGGTCGCCGGAGGGATCGGCCAGGAGAATATCTCCTCCTGCGGCAAATCTGCGTCGGTAATGATCGGCGCCGTCGTTGAATCCACCGACGTCGCTGATCCGAAGAACGCACCGGTCGTACGAATGAAACCGATCTTACCCTCCGCTCGGATTTCCGTACCAGTGGAGTAATCCGGCATCGGCACGGGATGGCTTCCCGGCACACCGTCGGTACCAATCGAGTTGATCGAAACGATGTTGCGGATGTCGCCGCCGAAATAAATGTTGTCCGACCACGTGCCGTCGTTTATCTGAGCGTCCACGCCGATCCAATAGTGCGGTTTGCCTTGAACGGTCGCGGGCGCGTAGGGCGTTCCGCCGGTGATAATCCAGCCGCCGTAGAGCACTTCCATCGAACCGGAGACGAAGACCTTGCCTGTGAGGGTCCCGTCCACCATGAAGCGTCCCATGTGCACGGCGTCATTGCCCATGGCATTGGGCGCGATTTGCACCAGATGCGAGAAGCTATTACCTACTACCGTGTCTACTTTGCTGTTGCCGGCGAAGCCCACGCGCACCGAAACGCCCACGTTGGCATTGTCGACCGCATAAATCTGGCCGTTGTTCAGATTCACCGCGATCGCACCCACCGTCGGATTCACGGATCCGGAATCGGTGTGCACGGTCGCCCCGGTAAACACGGCGTTCGTCGAACTCAGCGTGGCACTGCCCGGCGGATACGGATACAAGATCCCCCCGGTGGCAGCGTCGACAATCTGGTCGTTTGTGTTAAACGTCCCGGAAATCACCATGATGTTGTAATTGCCATCACTCGATTGGCCTTGATAAACGCCCACGGCGCCGCTGTTATCCTGTCGCACCGTGTCGCCGATGTTCAGGGCACCGGAAATTAAGAGCCAGGTGGCGCTTGGCGCGGAGATCACCTGCATGACCTTCGTGCTCAGGTCCATGATGCTGCCGGTGAGCACGTCATGGATGATCAAATTGCCCGCATCGTCGGTCGTCATCCCGTTGACCACGACCTGGTTCAAATTCCCGTTCATCACCCGGCCAATGATCGTGGCCAGGCCCGTACTCGTGTTCACCTGGCAGAGCACGCTTTCGCTCGCCGTGCGACCGGTCGGATCGGAATCCGCGCCGCTCAAGTCCGCGACGACGTACAGCTTCTGGTCCAGCGTAAAGCTGATCCCCTGCACCTTCGCCAGATTCCCCAGTCCCAGGCTACCCAGGGGCGTCCAGACGCCTGTGGTCGTATTGAGGGTCCCCAGCGTCGGCCCGTTGCCGTCGTGGAGATCGTAGACCGCGTAGAGTTGATCGGTTCCAGTGAAGTTCGGATCGCCAAAGGCCATGCCTTCAAACGTCGCAAGGCTGACATGGTTGGAATTGGTCGGGAAACTCGGGCTGGTGATCGCCCGCGAGTTCATGAGCACACCCGCGGTCGGACTCACCTGCGCCAATTGATCGCCGGCCGAGCTGGAGGAGTTGACCACATACAGGTTGCCGGCTCGATTGAACGCCGAGCCGACCACATTTTGGAAACCGCTGCCAATGGTCGTCCCACTGCCGCCGACGATCTGCTCGAGCGAATAGCCCACAAAGAGACCCGCATAGAGCGTGCGATCCGGCACGGTTCCGGCCGACGCCAAAAGCTGCGGCAACGTCGCAATCGCGCCGTCAAGGCCGCCCGTCACGAACGGATTGCCCCCCACCCACGGCCCCGCCTGGCCGTTGGGCGTGTTGTTCTGCGGCGTCAATATCCCCAGGAAACCAATATACGCATCGCCTATGTTCGCCGGTGCCGCCACTGGCTCGAACGTAAACGTACCCGCGTAAACCGTCGCCCCGCGGAACGTCATCGAGGTATTAATGTCCGCCTGATTCGTGTAGACCGCGTAAACGTCGGCGCCGGTGCCATTTTGCCCGATCCACAGCCGCCGATCCAGGCTCGCCAACTGGCCATTGGTCTGATCGACGATCAGGAACGTGCCCATCGCCCCGGTGTAGGGGTCCGTCATGGCCGCATTCCAAGTCAACCCGCCGGGGTTCAGCCCGGTGCCACCCGGCTGCTGGCCCGGCTCCTGATCGACCGTGCTGTCCCAACGCGTGACCACCGCCATGTGGTAGTTCGCGCTGCTCGTGACGTCCACCCGAACCATGTGGCTGTTCGCACCCGCATTTGTGCCCGTCCCTGTCCCTGTCCCTGTCCCTGTCCCCGTACCTGTGCCCGTCCCCGTACCTGTACCTGTACCCGTCCCGGTGCTAGGACCGCCGCTGCCGCCACCATCATTGACGACCGCATAGAGGAACATCGTGCCGTTGCTGTTGCCGTCGCCAGGGATAAAGGCGATGCCGGTGACATTGTCCACGGTCGAGGGCGTTCCGCCATAAGTTTCATAGAGGACCGGGGTACCTCCACCGGTGTTGTTGGACAAGGTTGCGTAAGCCCCGTTGCTGTCGATCACGAAAAACGATGAGAAGATGTTGGCGCTGGGCGCCGCCACTCCGCCATTGCCATTCACATCGGGCGGGGTCGCCTTGAATTCGTGCCAGCCCCACAGGTCCGCCGTGGTCGGCGAGGTGACGTTAAACGCGATCGCCGTCACCGTGTAATTCGCGCCCCACGCCCCCTGCGTATTCTGCAGTTGATGCGAGGTGTTGAAGGCCGTGCATCGCGCATCGGTATTGTCCGGAATGACCACCTGTCCTGTCGTATCCGGCGTCAACGTGCCAAGATCGATCGCATAGAGCGGATTGTCCATCGGTATCGCGGTATAAATCGTATGGCTTCGCAGTTCGCCCGTGATGGGGTCGGCCGTGTTATCGCCCTGAGCCGTCAGAATCAATTGCGGGATACTGGTGCTAAACGCCAGATACTGCGTCAAGTCGGAAATCGGACCGCCATCGACGGTGAATGTGCCGGAAGTCACCCGAATGCACTTATTGCCGGTGGCGTCTGTCGTCCAGACTCCCGTCGCGGTAGGACTGTTCCAGTCCCCCTGGATCACGGTATCGTTGAGCGTGAAAGTTCCGTTACTTGCAAGCCACCCATAATCGGTATCCACGGCCGCCGCCAACGGATAAACATAAGTGACCGTCTTTGTGGGATCAATTTCATTCCCCTGTGTCACAAAATACAGGGTTCCCAGCATCTGGCCATCAGCATTGACCGTCCCGGTCGTCGGATCGATCGCCGCCGCGGTGATTCCTGTGATCGATGGCAGCCCATCCGGCGTACCCGCCCACGTGCCGCCTGGCTGACTCAAGTCATAACTCGCCGTCAGGTGGCCCGTCTTGTCGTAGACTTCCAGAAACAGCCCGGTCGCTATCGGGATCGCAGGTGTTGTATCGGGATAATTGTTGAATACCTTTTTATCCGGATCCCAGCTATAGGTAAACCGAAACCCATAGATGTTCCCGTCCGCGTCGCTGCTCACCCCGATCAACGGGCTCTTATAGCCACTTGCTTCAGAAAGAGGAACCGGTTGCGCGGGGGTCGTCGCCACCGGCACGCAGGTGTTGCCAACGGTAAAGCGCGTGGTGCCAGAGCCGAAAGAGCCCGCGATGTTCCCGAGCGTCAGTGCGCCGTTGGTCGACTGGATGGCCGCGACCATCTCTGCCGCGGCGCCGGAGCCATTGAGATTCACCGTGATCGGCTTGCCGCTGGAGTTGACGTAGTTGAACGTCTCGCCGCCGTAGATCGTCGTGAGCAATACGCGTTGCTCCATGACCTCCAGGAGCGTCTGCCGTCCCTGCCCACGTCTACCCCCGCTCCTTCGGTACCGTCGGGAAGCCAGGCGCCCGGCATCGCTCTCCGAGCCGTAAGCCATCGGGTAACCGTACACTTTCACCGAGTTCCAGAGGCGCTGAAGGATGTTCACAACGAATTCTCCCGAGTATGACAATTAAATGAGAAAAGCGCACATACAAGTCCTATAGTCGAGATTAACATAGCTCTTGTCAAGAGTTAGCAACACAGAAACAGCCGAGTTTATTGGAGCCGCACATACGAATTTCCGTGCCACCACTCTTCAATTAAGGCGCACTTCATCCGCGATTTACAACTAACCGTCAGCCCCCGGCTCTGCCGGGGGTTCGTACGTCGCCCTCCCCTTATGCTCATTTCGCTATCACATCACCGGCAGAGCCGGGGGCCCCAGGGCAATTGCATTCTCCCCAGTATAGTTTGGAGAAGGCATTATCGCGGATCCGATAGTTTTTTCGGAAGACGGAGTCTTTTGAAAGGAACACAGGAAGGCAGGATCGATTCAGAGGGCTTTTGGCTCCCTGCAAGACCCCCGGGCCAAAGGCGGCAAACGACACAGTCTCCCGGCCAACCGGACGGTCTTCGGCCAGGTCGCAACCTGTGCCAAGAGCAACGAGATCACCTGTATCCCCAAACGCGTCAAGCTTCTGGACCTGGAGGATGCCATCGGGGTGTGGCCATTTTTTATGGCCAATCAGACGATTGCCCCGGAAAATCAGAGCCGCGACCGTCAGGGAGCGA
>WQYP01000048.1 GCA_009781185.1 Phycisphaerales bacterium
GGATTCATGGAGACATTTGGAACAAACGACCGCCTACCATCAGCGGCGTAACGATGCGTCCTTCCGCAGCCGCAAAACCAAACCGCGAAACATGGAACATAAGTAGCGCTGTCGTAATAGAGCCGGGGTCTCATGTTCTGGATAGTCCGAAAAATCGGCGGCTTGGGGTTACTTGGGAGAAGTTTTGTGCCGATAAAGAGGAATGCGGGGCGGATATTGATCGCGACAAGGGATGAGACGGACGCATGTGGTGGCAGGTGTATGGCACGGATGCAGGAACGGGACAGCCCATCACGCTGGAGGTCGAACATGCCCAGGCCACGGGAGCGGTGCAGGTCGCGATGTCGCGGAAAATCCTGGTCCGGCATGTGGCCGTCAAAACGCGGATGAAGTCGCTGCTGAGACTGCTGGCCTGGGGATCGGGAGCGATCCTCGTGGTCACCTGCGGCATGTTACTGTCGAAGCTGGGAGGAGGAGGAACCGTGCGAGAACAAATACGGGAAGCTCACGCAAGACAGGCGGGCCTGCTCGCATCACTGGCGGACGCACACGGAACCATCGGCGGTCTGCAGCAGCGCGTAGAAGAGTTGAACGCCGCAAGGCAACGCGTTGCAGCAACCGAACAGGAACTTGCCAAAATGCGGCTGCAGGTCGCCGATTTGCAAAAAGCGGTAACGACAGCAGATGCGGTAAAGGGCGACCTGGCCGCAGCAAAAGAAAAGCTGACAACCTCGCAGAAACGATTGAGCCAGTTGGATATGCAGTTCAAAGAACAAACGCAGCGCGTGAAAGAACTGGAGGGGCAGGCCGCGGAATTGGCGAAGGTGGAGAACACGAACAAGGAACTCTCAGGAGAAGTGGAGCGCCTCAAGGAGCAGACTCTGGCGTTCGCGATCGAGTCTCAAGCGAAGAACGGCGGTACCCCCGCGGAGACCGAGCCTTCCGACACGCATGCGGAGGGTGGTGGTGGAGCGATGCGGTGGGCGTTAACGACGGAATACGACCAGGCGATGGATTTCATGGTAACGCATTTCTCGCACGTAGGGGCAGAAGGAGGCACGACGGTCAAAAATAGTGATGGAACACTCACCACGACCGCCGTGCTGCCGTCGAACGCGGCGACCATGCGGCTGACGCACGATGCAGAGAAACAGCGTGTTTATTCAGCAACGCTGATGCTGTCACTCGCGTCCGATGGCCCGAAAGCCAAACTGGCGGAAAACATGCAACTGGTCAATGCCTTCGTCAAAGCCATCGCACCCGCGAGCAGCGAAACGGAAGCGTGGATCGCCGCGACCATCAAACAGTTGTCAGGAAAAGATTCCGCGGAACGCGTCATGCGCGTGGGAACAAATTACAAAATAACCGCATGGAACAATCAGATGGGCGTCTATGCGTGGCGAATCGAGTCGCCACGCGGAGAAGCGGAGTGAGGGGGAAGAAGCTAGAAGCCAGAAGAGTTGTGTCATTCAAATTTCTTCTGGCTTCTGGCTTCTGACTTCTGGCTTCTTTGTTGTGGGTTTCCCAGTTGTCCGCAGGCGCTCATCAAATCGCGGCCATGAGCGGTGCGGCGTTTGACGAACAGTCCCCGGGACTTCAGGGCGGTCATGAAGCCGAGAATCGCCGCGTCGTCGGGAGTTTGGTAGGCGGCGAAATGCTGGGAGCGGCAGGGATTGTAGGGGATGAGATTGACAATGCAGGGAATACCATCACAGAAGTCCGCAACGGCGGCAACGGCGGCAGACGAGTGATTGATATCCTTAATGACAACATATTCAATCAGGAATCGCCCCTTGGGCCCAAGCGGATAATCCAGAAGCGCTCGCTTGAGCTCCTTGAGCGGCATAGCTCTGTTGATCGGCATAAGCTGATCGCGAAGAGTGTCAGTAGCAGCGTTAAGAGAAATGGCAATGCGTAAATTTCTCCAGAGTGGATGGCTGCGGCAGAGCGCCGCAAGCTTGCGTAACCCGTCAATGCGGCCGACAGTGGAAACGGTGATTTGCGCCAACGGAAAGTCAAGACCAGCCGGTTCAGACAGCACGCGGATCGCTTGGATCAGGTTCTCGTAGTTATCGAGCGGTTCGCCCATACCCATAAAGACGATGTTCTGGATGCCGTCGGAGAAGTATTTGTAGCCGCGAGAAGCCGGGGGGGGGAAGCCTGAAGCCTGAAGCCTGGAGCCAGAAGGAGGCTGACCACTTCTGGCTACTGGCTTCTGGCTTCTGGCTTCTCTTGACTCAAGTCGGAGCACGCGGGCGACGAGTCGCTGCTGAACGATCTGGGCAGGTGTGAGATTCGCAAGCAGCCCCATGCGCCCTGTTTCGCAGAAGCCGCAGCCCATGCGACATCCGACCTGCGAGGAGACGCAGAGCGTGTACCAGCGTTTGCCGCCAAAACTGGTCATGGGAATAATGACCGATTCGGATTCCAGTGGCATATCATTGTGCACGCCCACAGAAAGGCAGAATTTCAGCGTGCCGTCGATGGGATCCTCGCTGCGGCGGGTAACAGCCGTCAGCCCCCGGCTCTGCCGGGGAGCCATCGGCGAACGCATCAAATCGCGGTAATCATTGCGAACAGCCTGCGAATGCTTACCGCGAAAGGCCGCATAATCAGCGAGCGTCATACCGAAAACTTGAAATTCGAATGACGAATGACGAATCAAATCCGAATGATGTCTCCCCACAATGTTCAAATGTTCGAAACTGCCGATGTCATCACTGTTTCGATCATTCGGTATTCGGATATTTGGATTTGATTCGTCATTCGTCATTCGAATTTCGTCATTCTGTTCGTCATTCTGTCTGTGTCTGTGATGAGGGATGGGGCTGAGGAATGAGGGCTTTCTGGAGTGCTTCGACGGATTCCTGGAGCTTCTTTTTTCGCAGTTCATTGAGGTCCGTCGGCAGATCGGACTCATAGATGAGAATATCCATGGTCAGACCGTTGGCAGCGTTGTTGGGGGAGGAGGAGGGGGCAATCGGGACAGCGATGCGGGCCACGACGCGATCGGTGCGTACAGGGGAGGGAACGGCACCTTGCGCAGACACGCCAGCTGTCGCCATGTGCAGATAGATGGAATCCTCACCAATATCAAAAGCTATGCCCGTGCCGCCGGAGATAGCCTTGAGCGTAGCCTCGACAGAACTGTAGTCCGAATTGACGGAGACCCTCGGCATCGCCTGATAAAGCCCTGGCGCCGGCGTGAAACGAATCCCCGAAAGATGCGACATCTCATCAACAACCTGCTGAAGCGGGGCGTTCGTGAAGGCGATCTTGATCGGACGCTGAAGTTGACGATCGATCCACCGCCGAACGGGCATGATCATCACCGTCCCATCTCCCCCTCCTTTTCCAACGCCAGACGCCGGGCCGGCCTCCACAAACCAAATCTGATTCGTCAACTGACAGTAAAGTTCCAACGCGCGAAACGGTGAGAGAGGGAGTTGCTTCTTAAGCTGTTCGATAGCCTGCTCGTGCAAAGCGCCAGCTTCGGACGCGGTGGTCGGAGGAATGGAGACGACCAGATGCGGATGCCCGTCGAGCGCTGCGCGGAGGGCCGCCGTCCAATCGAATGGGACACTTCCATTAGCCCCCGGCTCTGCCGGGGGTTTGGACCCGCTGGAGGCTTTGAGGCTGCCCGTACGCAACTCCTGCAGAAGCTTGAGTTCATCCCAGTCCGCCCGCCGACCGATGCGGGCCAGCGGCGCCGTAGGACGGATGATCACGGTTGAGCCGGAAACCACTTGCTCCAGACACAGCGGCACAAGAACCTGCTCAATGGCTTCGCGAAGCTTGGATTCGCGAAAGTCCACCGTCACACGAGTCGTCGCCCCGTAAGGCAACGCTTCGTAGCAGCCCGGATCGACCTGCAGCGCAATCTGACCAGCCCCCGCGATCTGCTTAAACGCCTCAGCAAGCTCAACCTTCTGAAGCAATAACGTAAACGGCACATCAAGTTTACGCTGAAGCTCAATTTCAGCCGCCGCAGCTCGCGGCGCAGGACTACTGGCAGGCGAAGGGGGGGACGGAACCTGAGCGAGGCAAGGAACGCCCAGCAACAGCGAGGCGATAAGAATGCGTTTGATCATGAGCCCTCCGGAGTCTCCAAAAAATCGTAGCCCGTATTGTAGCGTGTAAATAGCCTTGCGAGGAATCGCAAGGCTTCTGACGCCAGAGATCCTAACGACGGACGCGTGACACGAAATGCAAAACAAAGTAGCGACCCCGCTTTGCGGGGTGTCGAAGGGGGCTGGGCCGGAGTTCACGCTTTAGCGTGTTAAACGTTTCGCCGTTGATCGAAGATCAACGCTCGTTCTGCAAAACTTAACGACTGCTGGGGGCATGGAAGGTGAAGTTTAGACGGATTTCGCGTATCCTAAAGCACTACGAGCTTCGGCTCGGCAAAACAATTAACGGAGTTATTGCGCATGATCAACTTAATGCGGAGATATCGCAATGTCCTGATGGCTGTTTTCACCGCGGGGTTGATGCTGGTGTGGGTCATCCAGGCAACCATCGGGCGAAATCCCGACCGGACGAGAACGGCCGAACGCGGAACCCTCAACAACCGAAAGGTCGTCGGCAGCGACCTCTATGAAGCCGCCGCTGACATGAAAATCCTCTCCAGCGTCGTCATTCCGGAGTTGCGGGCCAGCCTGATGGATCTGCTGGTCGCCAGACAGATCAATTTCGCGAAGGATGAGGACGATCGCACTCTGCAATGGTTCCTGCTGTTGAAGGAGGCGACGTCTTACGGACTGCTGCCCTCGGATGCTCAGGTCTCTGATGTGCTCGATCGCCTCTCGCAGGTTGGACTTTCAGGAGATATCCTGCATCGCCAGTTGTCGTATCTGCGAGTCTCGGAAAAACGCTTGCGGATAGCGATCGCACACGCCCTGCAATTGCAGTCGCTCTCCTTTATGAGCATCAATGCTTTGGTCCCCTCCCTGCCAAGAGTCGAACTCGAGGCCGACCTGCAACTGAGCACCGCTGACGTGACCGTGGCAACGATCGAAGGCGCCAAGAACTGGGAAAAAATGCCCGCTCCGACGGAGGAACAGATCAAAAAACAGTTCGAAACATACAAAAGTGTTTTGCCCTGGAGTCCGGAGAGTGGCACGCCTGTGCCGGTAGTGGCGGAACACAGGTTCCCGTTTGGCTACAAGTACCCCGACCGCGCGAAAGTGGAGTACCTGCGGTTCGATCGCGCGGAGGTCGCCAGACAATTCTCGCCCACGGCGGAGGACGAGGAAGCCGCCTTCAACTATTACACCAACCATAAAAAAGAGGATCCGCGCTTTACGCTTCAAGCTTCGGCTACCGACGTGATCGGACCCACAAGCCAGCCAACAACAGAAGGGGGGGCGGGCTACAAAAAATGGGATGACGTCAAAGGCGAACTGATCAAGGATGAAGTCGCCAAACGCGTGGACAAACTCCTCAAAAAAATCGTGGATCGGGCGCGAACGCTGACCGAGGAGCCCTGGAAAAATGTGGAGAAGACGGAAAGCGGTTACAGAAAAGAGTTTCCGCAGGAGATGTGGGGGAACTACGAAAAGATTGCCGACGAAATTGTGCAGAACAAGGAGTTCGGCGGATTCAGACCATCGTACCACGCGGTGACAGGATTCCTGAGCGAAGCGGAATTGGCAAAACTCAAAGGGATCGGCGACGCGTATTACGAGTCGCAAAACCGCAAACGCATGTTCGCTATGTTGGCCACACGCGTGCAGGAATTGGTCGGCACGAAAGATCCGATGGCCGATTTATTCCTGCAGGTCGGCCCCGAAGGCCAAACGCTCCGTGACGAGGATGGCAACTATTACATCTACCGCGTCACTGCCGCGGAAAAATCGCACGAACCCGCAAACGTAGACGAAGTACGCAACCAGGTGATAGAAGACCTGAAAAAAATCGCCGCCTACGAACAGGCAAAAACAATGGCCAAAGACTTGGCCGAACAAGCGAAGGCGGGCGATCTGCTTGAGCTTGCCAAGAAAAAGGGGGTGGAAGTGGAGCTGGCAACGAACGTGAAACAGGGAAGCGAAGCGATCGGAAAGAAGGTGGGACATGTGCCGGGAATGATCGATGCGATTTTTAACTTGGCGCACGAGCCCGCGGCAACGCAGCCGACGCAAGGAGAAGGAGGCAAACGGATCAGCCCCACAACGACGCTGCCCAAGGATGAGTCCTTCAATGTTTACGTCATGGAGCTGACGCGTTACAACCCGGTTTCGCCGATGGTGTTCGACATTCGTCGGAACGACCTGGTGCGCCTGAGCGAACAGGAAGATCGCTGGGAATTTGTCAGGTCCTGGATGTCGCTGCCGGCAGTGATGGAACGGATGCACTTCGTGCAGGCGCCAGGAGCCTCCAAAGCCCACAAGGAAAATGACGAATGACGAAAATCGAATGACGAATCAAATCCGAATGTTCGAATAACGAATGACCGAAACGTTCGGAATTCTGCCCTGAGGCAGCCACGTTTCGTCATTCGATCATTCCGTCAGCCGGATTTGATTCGTCCTTCGTCATTCAAATTTCGTCATTTTTTCCGACTTCCGTCCCCTTCGCCAGAAATATGAAAATAGCTGGTAGCCTTTTCAAAACCCATCGGGTATGATGCAGGTTGTTTCGTGGGCAATTGCCTCCCGAGTTACAGTTTGGCCGAAGCCACCTTGAACCCGCCCGACGCATCCCACCTTATTCCCAGGAGATCTCGTATGTCATACGAGGACAAGACCATTGTGTGCGTCGATTGTGGCGCGGAGTTCACTTTTACTGCTGACGAGCAGCAGCGGTTTGCGGAGCGTGGTTTCACCAACGAGCCCAAGCGTTGCAAGACCTGCCGTGACGCCAAGAAGTCACAGCAGGGTGGCGGCGGCGGCGGCGGGTACGGCGGCCGCGGTGGCGGCGGCGGCGGCCGCGGATTCTCGGGCGGACCTCGACAGATGTTCCCCGCTACCTGCGCCAGCTGCGGAAAAGCCACCGAAGTCCCCTTCAAGCCCAGCGGCTCACGCCCCGTCTACTGCCGCGAATGCTTCCAATCCCAACGACGCTAAACGAACAACTGTTATCATGTGAAAGCGTAAGCCCAGGGACTGCAGTCCCTGGGTTTTTCTTTGTAAGGAGCAAACCATGGAACGCCGAACTGTCTGGCGAGGAAAATTCCTGGAGATGGCGACGATCGGGTCATGGGAGTTCGTGCATCGAATTCGCGGTAAAACGCCGGGGGGGGCGGTGGGGATCGTCGCGGTGACGCCGCAGGGAAAGATGCTGCTGATCTCGCAGTACCGCATTCCCGTAGGCAAACGGATTATCGAGATTCCCGCCGGATTGGTCGGCGATAGGGATCAGGAGGAGACCTGGCAAGTGGCAGCCGAGCGGGAACTCCGAGAGGAAACCGGCTGGCAAGCGACAACGTTTGAAAAGTTAACGCAAGGCCCAACGTCCGCGGGATTGACATCGGAGTGCATCACGCTGGTACGCGCAACGGGATTGGTGAAACAAGGAGCACCGCAGCCGGATGGGAACGAGCACATTGAGGTGCACGAGATAAAGCTGGACGACGTACCCGCCTGGCTGCGAAAGCAGGAGGCGGCGGGAGTAATGATCGATCCAAAAGTATGGGCAGGACTTTATTTCGCCGTGGCAAAGGGATGAGGAGACAAAGAGACAAGGAAAGTGCG
This sequence comes from Phycisphaerales bacterium, assembly GCA_009781185.1. Classification (GTDB taxonomy): domain Bacteria; phylum Planctomycetota; class Phycisphaerae; order WQYP01; family WQYP01; genus WQYP01. The sequence continues at coordinate 7,692 of WQYP01000048.1, forward strand.
TGACACGAAACACAAGTAGCGACCCCGCTTCGCGGGGCGGAGCCCCGCATGGTAACGCAGGGCTTTTTGGGGAGGGTCATGTCATTGAAAGTTTAGCCGTTGATCGAAGATCAACGCCCGCTTCTCCTTCCGCCTACGAGCACCCCAGCGAAGCCCCACAATTCAAGCACTTATAGCACGAGCCATTGCGAACCGTAATCGACCCGCAGGTGCAGGTCGGTGCGTCGCCCATCATTTTCCCTAACGACACGCTCAGCGGATCCAGCACCGTTTGCAGGCGTTCACTCGTATCCACCAAACTCGCCGCCTGCTCGCCATTGCCATTGCCATATGAATAGCCGTTCCCATTCGAAGAGGAGGGGCCTCCCTGCCCCGCAGCGGCTTCACGAACGACTGGCCGGCCCAGACCGGCATCGAACGCTGGCTCGCTTCCTCCCTGATCTTTCTCCAATCCCACCGGCCTCGATGGCTCGATACTGTTCATCTGGCTCTCTCGCTTGGGCACATTGGCCGCACGATAGCCGGGAATGAACTGCATCCCCATCCAGCGAACAATGTAATCGATAAAGCTCTTGGCAAACGGAATATCGCGATTCATCGTCATCCCTGCCGGTTCGAATCGCATATGTTCGAACTTCCGAACCATCGCGTCCACCGGCACGCCGTACTGCAGATTCAACGAAATCAGCGTCGCAATCGTATCCATCAGACCACCGATCGTGGACCCCTGTTTCGCCATGGTAATGAATACTTCCCCGGGTGTATTATCTTCAAAAAGTCCGACCGTGATATATCCTTCATGCCCTGCGATATCAAACTTGTGCGTAACCGAAGCCCGCGTATCCGCAAGACGCCGCCGCAACGGACGTTCCACAATCTTTACCACCACTTTCTCCACCGGCTCAGAAAGCTGCCCACCTCCACCACCCACCTCACCCGAAACTTTCCCCGCTTTCCCCGCATCATTCTTGCATTCATGACTAACAGAAGGTGCTGGATCCCCGCACACCTGGCACACCGCCTGCACCTCCGCCTTCAACGCGTCGATCTCCTGGTCGTCCGCCGCATCATCATCCGACGAACTATTCAACGGCTGACTCAGCTTCGAGCCATCACGATAAAGCGCCACCGCCTTCAGTGATAGTTTCCAAGACTCCATATACGCCTCTTCGATGTCCGCCACCGACACCTCGTTAGGCATATTAATCGTCTTCGAAATCGCCCCCGAAATGAACGGCTGCGCCGCCGCCATCATCTTCACGTGCCCCATATAATGAATAAACCGCTTCCCCTTACGCCCGCAACGATTCGCACAATCAAACACCGCGTAATGTTCCGGCTTCAAATGCGGCGCCCCCTCAATCGTCTGCGCCCCGCAAACAAACTCGTTCGCCTCTCGAATCTGCTTCTTGCTGAACCCCAACGCCTTCAGCAAATTAAAACCAGATGCCTGCCAGACTTCCCTGGCAAAACCCAGACGCTGCATACACGACTCGCCCAGAGACCAGGGGGAAAAGGCGAAGGCCAGCTCAAATGCCGAAGGCAGGCAAGCCTCGGTTTGCGCCAGTTCTTCCTCCGTGAAGCCCTTCGCCTTTAACACATCCTGATTGATGTTCGGAACGCCCTTCAATGTACGCGCCCCGAGAACGTATGTAAGAATCTCTTTGACTTGCTTATCGCTATATCCCAAATTATGCAACGCCGGCTCGATCGACTGATTAACGATCCTGAATCGCCCGCCACCGGCTAGTTTCTTATCCTTCACCAACGCAAAATCCGGCTCAAAACCCGTCGTGTCACAATCCATCAACAACCCGATCGTCCCCGTCGGCGCAATCACCGTCACCTGCGCATTGCGATACCCATACTGCTCCCCCATCGCCAACGCGCGATCCCAGCACTCTCTCGCACAATGCAACATCCCCGCCGTATTCGGAAACGATTGACGTTGATCTCGTAAACCGGCGCCGAAGTCGCTTACGGCGCCGCGGACCACGCCAAACATACCCGCATCAATCCCCATTGGACGAACCGTCAACCCCTCATACTCCCCCTCTCCCCTTCTCCCACTCTCCCCTCCCCCATAAGCCGCCGCACGATGATTCCGCATCACCCGCAACATATCATTGCGATTTTTATGATACCCCGCAAACGGCCCATGCTCCTTCGCAAGTTCCGCCGATGTTGCATAGCTTTCCCCCGTCATAATCGCCGTGATCGCGCCGCAAACCGCCCGCCCCCTATCCGAATCGTACGGAATCCCCGCCACCATCAGCATCGTCCCGATATTGGTATATCCCAGCCCCAGCGTGCGATATTCATACGACAGCCGCGCGATCTCCCTGGATGGATACGCCGCCATAAGTACAGATATCTCCAGCACCATCGTCCATAGTTTGCACGCATGCTTAAACCCCTCCAAATCAAACTCACGCGTCTTCTCGTTGAACAGCTTCATCAAATTAATTGAAGCGAGATTGCATGCCGTATCGTCCAGGAACATATACTCCGAGCATGGATTGCTCGCATTGATCCGCCCCGACTGCGGACAGGTATGCCATTCATTGATCGTATCATCGAACTGAACGCCCGGGTCCGCGCATCGCCACGCCGCATAGCCGATCTGCTTCCAAAGCTCACGTGCCTTCAACGTCCTGTAAACCTTACCCGTCGTACGCTTGATCGTATCCCAATCGCCGTCCTTCTCTACCGCCTGTAAAAATTTGTTCGGCACGCGAACCGAATTATTCGAATTCTGCCCCGAAACCGTGTGATAAGCCTCCCCATTGAAATCATAATCCAGCTTCAGCTTCATCCTCTGAGCCACTTCCCGCTGTTCCTTCGGCAAATGCTTGATCCCCTCAATCAAACACGCCACCTTGATCTCCTCCCGAACCTTCCAATTAATAAACTCTTCGATGTCCGGATGATCCAAATCCAAACTGACCATCTTCGCCGCCCGCCGCGTCGTCCCACCCGACTTGATCGCTCCCGCCGCACGATCCCCGATCTTCAAAAAACTCATCAATCCCGACGACTTCCCGCCACCGGAAAGATTCTCATTTTCCCCACGAACCTTCGAAAAATTAGTCCCCGTCCCCGAACCATACTTAAACAGCCTCGCCTCACGCGTCCACAAATCCATGATCCCCCCCTCGTTCACCAGATCATCATTCACCGACTGAATAAAGCACGCATGTGGCTGCGGATGCGTGTACGCGTCCGTCGTCGCCTCAAGCTGCCCCGTCCTGGGATTCACATGCCAGTGCCCCTGCGAAGGCCCCGTTAACCCGTAAGCAAAATTCAATCCCGTATTAAACCACTGCGGCGAATTCGGCGCCGCCATCTGATGCAGAAGCATATACGCAAGTTCATCATAAAATGCCTCCACATCCTCATCCGTATCAAAGTACCCATGCTGTTTCCCCCAGTGCGCCCAACACCCCGCCAGACGATGCACCACCTGCCTCACCGACTTCTCCGGCCCAAGCACCGGCTTCCCATCCTCACCCAATACCACCTTCCCCAACTCATCCACCTGCGGCACCCCCGCCTTCCGAAAATACTTCGACGTCACAATATCTATCGCCAACTGCGACCACTCCGCCGGTATCTCCGCATCCTTCATCTCAAAGATCACCGACCCATCCGCATGCGCAATCCGCCCGACTCGCTTCTCCCACTTCACAGAAGCGAACACGTCCCCGCCGGCTTTTGTAAATCTGCGAATAATCTTCATCGTCTACTCCTGGCTTCCCTGCAATCCTCATCCCTTTTGATGTCTATCCCGGTCCTTCGAACAGACAAATTCAGACAAAACGAGACAAAAATGGACAAAAACAGACAAAACGGTACAAAAAACTCGAAACTTGAAACTCAATCAACTTTTGGCAAAGTCAAGCCGGGCTGATCCTGATACTTGCCGCGCTTGTCGGCATAACTCTTCTCGCAGACTTCTTCGCCACGTAAAAAAATGATCTGAGCAATACCTTCATTCGCGTAAATCTTTGCCGGCAAAGGCGTTGTATTCGAAATCTCAATCGTGATCTTCCCCTTCCACTCTGGCTCCAGCGGCGTCACATTCACGATAATCCCACACCGCGCATAAGTGGACTTACCAACACATATCGCCAGAACATCCCGTGGCACCTCAAAGCTCTCCACCGTTTCGCAAAGAGCGAAACTATTGGGAGGAATGAGGATATAACCGTTTTTCTCCGCGTGAACATCGACAAAAGAGCGTGGATCAAAGTTCTTGGGATCCACAATGGAAGAATTAACATTCGTAAAAACTTTGAAATGAGTCCCGACGCGTACATCGTAGCCGTAGCTGGTCACGCCGTAGGAAACCATCGAAGGGCGTTTGCCGCCCTTTTCGAACGGCTCAATCCGCACGTGCTTCTCAATTTGTCGATCACTCAAAATGCCCATTGCCGCCTGCTTTTATCGGACCTGGCGGCACCTCTACGGTCCGCCCGGCTGATTTGAATTTCACTTAACCCAATGCTAACAACCGACTTATCGGCCGTCACCACCCTCGCTTCCCGGCTTCCTGCCAAGAACCCAAAGGAGCATCGGAACAAACGAGCATCGTCCTTGAATGAATCTCCACAATACCACTATTACTGGTGGTGTCAACCACGGAATTTACTAAATCTTGACAAACATCTTTTCCACATCTTAACCACTTTGCCCATCTTAACTTGTGGTTCTCACAATTGTAGACCACTACCAATTGTGGATACGTTCATTTTTGAAAAAACGATGCGATTCTGTGGTATAATACGTCCCATGAGCTCTGATAAGACCGACAAACAAACATTTATCTCGTGTGTTGACAAGAGTTTAGAGCGTGAACTGTTGAGATGGTTCTGGCAGGCACGGCGGGAGATGCCCTGGCGGCAGACGACGGATCCCTACGCAATCTGGCTGAGCGAAATGATGCTTCAGCAGACGCAAATCGACACCGTTCGTCCGTATTGGTCTCGTTTTGTCTCAAAATATCCCGATTTATCTGCCCTTTCGTCCGCCAATTTGCAGGAAGTGCTCGCACTTTGGGCGGGTTTGGGGTATTACCGTCGGGCGCGGAATCTTCACGCGGCGGCGAAATTGATGATTGCGGAATTTGGGGGGAAAGTGCCGGAGAGTGTCGAGGAGTTGATGCGTTTGCCGGGCGTGGGTCGTTATACCGCCGGGGCGGTGGCCAGCATTGCGTTTGGCAAGGCGGTGCCGGTGGTGGATGGGAATGTGATGCGGGTTTTGGCTCGTTTGACGGGCAATGCCGCCGACATCGCTGAGCCTAAGAATGTTCAGTTTTTTTGGGAATTGGCTGAGCGTATGCATTCGAACTTGGCCATATCGAAACACAAATTACCTCAGCAAATCCCGGCTAAAGCCGGGGCTATATGGGTTCAGCGGCATCTGCATGGCGACCTCAATGAGGCGTTGATGGAACTGGGGGCGATGATCTGTACGCCGAGTTCGCCTTCGTGCCTGCTGTGCCCGCTTCGGCAGTCGTGTTGTGCGTTTGAGCAAGGGCGGCAGAACGAATTGCCGGTGAAGACGAAGAAGGGCAGGACGCCGGTGGTTCGAGCATTGGCGGTGGTGATTAGACGGTTTGCGGGTGGGGCCAGTGAGGTGCTGCTGATGCAGCGTCCGGAGGATGGACTCTGGGCGGATATGTGGGAATTTCCGGTGATCGAGGCACCAGCGGGAGCCCAGAGACTGCGAGCCCCGGGACTGCAGTCCCTGGGCTTGAGGGTGTCGGATGAAATCGGGCTGCGTTTGAAGGAGTTCGCTCTCTGCGGGCAGGTCCGCCATCAGCTCACGCATCGGCTGTTTGCATACACGGTTCTCTGTGCCACGGTTCAGGGAAAATCGGATGTTATCCGTCGACCGAACTGCCCGGGCAGTCACCTTCCCTATCGCACGATTCGCTGGGTTCCGTGGCCTTTGCCTAAGTCGCCCGCATTTCCGCTTGCTCGCGTCGTGCATAAAATAGCCGCAGTCGCTGATAGCGATATGAGACCTTCTAAAAACTAGCCACAGAGGACACGGAGGGCACAGAGATGTAAACAATATAGTTGTTTTTCTGTGTTCTCTGTGCCCTCTGTGGCTATTGTTGGTTTTTCGAAGGTCTCATGCGTTATTTGCTGGACTTGAGACCGGTTTTCATGCTCTAATAGGGTAAACAAGCGGTTGTTTTTTTCTCGAGTCGAGGAGCCCATGAGAAAAAGTCGAGCCTTTACGTTGATCGAACTCCTCGTTGTCGTGGCGATTGTTGCGTTGCTGATTGCCTTGCTGCTGCCTGCCCTCTCGAAAGCCCGAACAATAGCCAAGAAAAACAAATGCCTGGCGAACCTTCAAGGCATCGGGATAGCGATCAACGCGTACATGTCGCAGAACAACGACATCACGCCGGAGCAGTATTGGGTGATGATCCGCGCGACTGTTTTTGGTCCTAAGTGTACGGGCACTTTCGGCGGCGGCAATTATGTCGAGGGCGTATGGATCGAGCAGCTTGTGGCCGATGGATGCGCCCCCCAAATACGAAAGACTGGTGAGAGCGGGACCGGACTTGCACAATATGCGTTCTGCGGGCGAGGCATGTTTCTTTGCCCCAGTGCGGTCGATGGTAATGTGGGCATTACCCGTAACAATTACGACACCACAACCAACAACTACCAGTTTGCTGCCGTCGATCGGAGTATAACGCAGGACACTTACGGCTTAAACGCCTTTTTCTGCTCGAACATGGGTTACGATGGCAATGGGAATCGCGCTTATCCTCCGAGCATGGCTCCGGGCACGCCAGGCAACACAAAGGACACGGGTAACATTTCGAGTACCGATGGGAATCTCAGGCCCTACAGTGGCACAGCGATGCGTATTTACCGTGGCGGCCGCAACATGATCCCCGGCAGCATCATCGCCTACGACGGATGTGCTTTGGGGGCGAACAATGGTGTTTATATGTGTGCTGCTTCAGGACCTCAATACGGCCTGATGATGCGTCACTTTAACGCTCCGAACTATCTTTTCGGCGATGGGCATGCCGAATGGAGCAGTCAGTACCACAAACTCAAATCCGGCAGCTGCACCGCACTGCTGAATCCTGCTCAATGGCAACACCGCACAAACACGGGCGGCTTGCAGCCGTAGCCCGGGCGTAATCGTTCCTTATGCGAGGATGAGTTCGATGCGTGAAATGATTAACAAATATGCCTATCCTATCGCGGGTGCGGCTATTGCGTTGGCGATTGTGCTTTTTATTGTCAACAGCAGAAAAACCAGGCTTCCCACGGTGGAGGATCTCAAGGAGAGCAAGGCATTTTATGTCGATGAAGAGACCGGAGAGGAAGTTGTTCTTTCCGCCGACGAGTTGCCGCCGCGTATGGGAGCGAACGGCAAGCGTACGCTGGTAAGAGCTCGCAAGTACACGCGAGATGGCGGGAAGACGGTGACGACGGTTTATCTGGAGAAGTATTCGGATCAGGCAATTGAGGAATTGAAGACTGCCAGCGACACATACAAGATCGGACTTCTCGATCGTGGACTTTTTATCCGTCTGCCTGGCAAGGGGCATGAATGGGTGCCGAACAACAGCCCCGAGGCAGAGGAGATTCGCTCCACCCCGATCCCCGGCAATGGCCCGATTATTCAGGAAGTCCTGCCGCCCAAGTAGTGTAGTGCGGAACGGTACGACCTCGTCTTATTTTGCTGGACTTGAGACCGGTTTTCATGCTCTAATAGGGTAAACAAGCGGTTGTTTTTTTCTCGAGGAGCCCATGAGAAAAAGTCGAGCCTTTACGTTGATCGAACTCCTCGTTGTCGTGGCGATTGTTGCGCTGCTGATTGCCTTGCTGCTGCCTCAGCTCTCGAAAGCCCGTGATATAGCCAAAAGGGCTAAATGCCAGTCCAACCTCAAAGGCATTGGCTTTGCGATCAATGCGTACACGTCGCAGAATGACGAGATCATGCCGGAACGGAACTGGATGTTCCTTCGGGCGAACATGTTCGGGAAAGGCGTCCAAGGGAGATATAACTACGATTGGAATACCAACGATAATAAACAAGGCGATTTGGTTTGGAGCACGTGGGTGGAGCAACTTGTAGCCGATGGCTGCGCCCCGTTCATTCGAGTTTCGAGCGACTATGGTGTCGCCACCTACGGCCTTGGGCAATACGCGCTTTGCGGGCGCGGCATTTTCCGATGTCCCGCCTGGGATAATACGCTTGTCGGCGTTGCTAATGGCACGAACGACCAGCTTGGAGATGTCGGCACCGGCACTCCGAACGTCGGCTACGGTTTGCTTTGGAACATCAGCTCTTCTCTGTGTGAAATTAGCGGGCCTAATACAGGACGAGCTTACCCTCCGGGCATGGCAGGCCAAGTGGATCCGGGTAGCGTCTTCGCCACAATTAATGGTAGCCCTCCACTTTATGCTGGCTCCCCTAATGCACGGAAAATCTACCGGAGGAACGTCCATATGATCCCCAGCCACATCATCGCTTACGATGGCTGGGTTTGTCGGAACAATAACAACCCATGGAATGCTGGCCCCCAATACGGTATCTACAAGCGACACTTTGGCGCCCCGAACTATCTTTTCGGCGATGGACATGCCGAATGGAACAATCAATACCACCTGCTTAAAGCCAATGGGACCCTCGCAGATCCCGCGATGTGGCAACACTACCAACCTCCTGGTAACACTTTGTCGCCATAGCGGTTTTGATCCTTGTCCTTTTTATTTTCCCACCTCCCCATGGAGTATTGGTCCGATGCGTGAACTGATTAACAAATATGCCTATTATATCATTGGCGTAGCCGTTGTGGGGGTGCTCCTGCTGATCATCTTCCGTGGCAAGGGCGTAGAGTCCGGTCGGGCAGCAACCAACAAGGCCTTCTACGTCGATGACGAAACCGGCGAAGAAAGCACCATCGCCACTGATGAATTACCGCCTCTTCTGGGAAAAAACGGCAAGCCTACGCTCGTGAAAGCCATCAAATTCACCACCGACGGCGGGAAAACTGTCAAGATTGCCTACCTCCTCAAATATTCCGATCAGACCCTTGCCGAATGGAAGTCCCTCACGCCCGAGTATGACTTTCGCAAGGCAGATCTTCTCGACCATGGTCGCCTCATTCGCCTGCCGGGCGAGGGCCAAAAGTGGGTGCAGGTCGACAGTCTCGAAGCACAAGAGATACTCGCCACCTCGATTCCCGACAGTGCCTCGGCTAAAACAGTCTGGCCCTAATAGTTTGTCGGTGATGCGTTTTGAGCTGGATTTGAGACCGTCTTTCGTGCTTTAATAGGGGAAGTATGCGGTTGTTTTTTTCTCGGGGGCCACATGCGAAAAAGCCGGGCTTTTACGTTGATCGAACTTCTCGTTGTCGTGGCGATTGTTGCGTTGTTGATTGCGTTGCTGCTACCGGTCCTCTCGAAAGCCCGCGCGGTGGCCAAGCGGACCAAATGCCAGGCGAACCTTCAGGGCATCGGTATTGCGATCAACGCGTACATGTCGCAGAACAGCGGCATCACGCCGGAACAATATTGGGTCAAGCTCCCCACGAGTCTTTTTCGGCCCGGTGCTTCAGGTTATATCTCCGGGGTGTGGGTGGAGCAACTTGTGGCCGATGGCTGTGCCCCCGCCTATCGTCCCAACGCCAAGTCGGCAGCGGGCGCCATGCAATACTCTGATGATAATCAGTATCCATTTTGCGGGAAGGGCATGTTCCTGTGCCCCAGTGCGGTGGACGGGAATATCGGTCTTGGTGGCGGTTATGACCCCACAATCTCTTCCCTGTCCCTGGTCGCTGTCGGCCGCAGTAACACGAGCGACGGCTACGGCGTGAATGCCAACTTCTGCTCGAACTTGGGTTACGATGGCAGTGGGAATCGCGCTTACCCTGTGGGTAGGGTAACAGGCCAAAAGGACCCGGATAACATCAATAGCACCACTGATAGTCCAAGGTTCTACGATAGTACTCCACAGCGAATCTACCGTAGCAACAAAAATATGATTCCCGGCCACATCATCGTCTACGATGGTTGTGCCTTTGCGTCCGACGGTGGCATGTATTATCCTTCCGGGCCAGACTGGGGCCTGATGATGCGGCACTTTAATGCTCCGAATTATCTTTTCGGCGATGGCCATGTCGAATGGAGCGATCAATACCACCAACTGAAATACCGCGTCAGCAATGGGGCGGTGACTGGTTACCTTGTGGGCAAGAATGCCGTGATGTGGCAACACATCACGAACACTGGCGATTTAAGTCCGATGCAGTATCCGTATCAGAATTAGCCAGATATGTCGTGGCCGTCGGAGTGATGTTCCTGTGCGGCTTTGATTTTTTTCACTTTCTTCAAGCGAGTACTTGTTCGATGCGTGACCTGATCAACAAATACGCTTATCCCATCGCCGGCGTAGCGATAGTGCTTGCGATTTTGCTCTTCATTTTCAATCACAAGAAATCCATTATCCTGACGGAACAGGATGTCAAGGCCATCAAAACTTTTTACGTGGATGATGAAACGGGAGAGGAAGTGGTTCTTCCCGCCAACGAATTGCCGCCTCGCATGGGAAAAAACGGGAAGCCAACCCTCGTAAAGGCCCACAAATTCACCCGCGATGGCGGACAGACGGAAGTGATCGCTTATCTGGAGAAGTATTCCGATGAAGCTGCGGCGGCATTGAAGTCCATGCCTGATAGCGACTCGGGCAAGCCGGGTCTGCTCGATCATGGGCGTATGATCCGCTTGCCTGGCGAAGGCCAAAAGTGGGTGCCGATCGACAGTCCGGAAGCGGAGGCTATCCGTGCCACCCCGATTCCCGGCGACGGCCGACTCGAAGAAGTCAGGCCCAAGTAGCTTGTCCGTTTAGTTATTAGTTATTAGTTTATGAGTTATTAGGGATTGGGGATCCAAAACCTGTCCCTAACAAACTGGTAGCCAGTAACTCCATTGGAGCTTTCATGCCCTTGACTTCCGCACAGGTTCGACAGCAGTTCATTGATTTTTTCGTTAAGGAACATGCGCATATGTTTGTGCCGTCGTCGCCGGTGGTGCCGCATGAGGATCCGACGCTGCTTTTTGCGAATGCGGGGATGAACCAGTTTAAGCCGTACTTTTTGGGGGCTGCCGCGAGTCCGAGGGAATGGGGGGGACGCGTGGCGAATACGCAGAAGTGCATCCGGGCTGGTGGGAAGCACAACGATCTTGACGACGTCGGACGATCACGGCGGCATCATACTTTTTTTGAAATGCTCGGGAACTGGTCCTTCGGTAACTACTTCAAGCAAGGGGCCATCGAGATGGCGTGGGAACTGCTCACGAAAGTTTTCGGGCTTGATCCCAGGATTCTGCATGTCTCCTGCTACGAAGGGGCTCCGGGTATTTTGAAAGATACCGAAGCGTCCGACATCTGGCGAAAAGTCGCGAACTGGGAACAATACGGGCTTCGCTCCGACGACCACATTCATTACTTTGGGAAAGATAATTTTTGGGAGATGGGCGATACGGGGCCTTGCGGTCCGTGCACGGAGATCTATATTGATCGCCGTCCCGAGGCGGAGATTGAGGCGGAGCGAGCGGCCAAACGCCGGGCTCCCGTCAACGGGGACGATCCGCGCGTGATGGAAATCTGGAACCTGGTTTTTATCCAGTACAACCGCGATGCTTCCGGCAAACTCACCACGCTGCCCGCCCAGCATGTTGATACCGGCATGGGGCTTGAACGTCTCTGCCAGGTCCTGCAAGGCAAGGACGACAACTATGCTACGGATTTGTTTACGCCCATTTTCGATGAGATCGGGAAGCTTTCCGGGCGGAAGTATGCGGGTCAGTTTCCGCCGACGAATGCGGCGGATCCTGTGCTCGAGGCGGCGAATCCGCAGCTCCGTACGGATATCGCGTTCCGAGTGATCGCGGATCATCTTCGGTGTCTGACCTTTGCGCTTACGGATGGTGCTGTTCCCAGTAATGAAGGGCGAGGTTATGTTCTTCGGCGCATTCTTCGACGTGCTGTTCGTTTCGGCCGGCAGAACTTGAACCTTCACGAGCCATTCCTCTACAGCCTCGTTCCCGTTGTCGTTCAAACGATGGGCGATATGTTTCCCGAACTCAAGAAAAATCCGCGGCAGATCATCGACATCATTAAAGAGGAAGAACTTTCCTTTATTAAAACGCTCGACCGCGGCATCGAGCTTTTCGAAGAAGCCGCGGGAAGGAGCCAGCCCCCCCCCCCCGTAGCCAGAAGCCAGAAGGGAGAAATTTCAGCCGAGGATGCCTTCAAGCTTTACGATACTTACGGTTTTCCGATCGACCTGACCCGCATCATGGCGGAGGAGCGTGGCATGGGCGTCGATCTTGCCGGTTATGACAAGCTGATGGAAGAGGCGAAGGACCGATCCCGCGCCGCGGATAAAGGCGTTGGCAATCCGGTCTACGATCTTCCGCCAGGGATTCTCGACGAATTGCACAAGCTCAATGTGCAGCCTACCGATGACAGCCAGAAATACAGCCGTGCCACCGCGCAAGCGACCGTTCGCGGCATCTGGACCGGCCGGTATCTGGAACAATATGTCGATGTGAGCGATACACGTCCCAATGAACCGGTGGCTATCATTCTGGATAAGACCAATTTTTACGCCGAAATGGGCGGACAGATCGGCGACTCCGGCGAACTGTGCTCCAACTCCCACATCGTCTTCATCGTCGAAACCACTCGTATCATCGGCGGCTACGTCCTGCACATCGGACATCTCAAATCCGGCAGGCTCGCGGTTACTGATTCCGTCACCGCCCACGTGATGGGCGGCCGCGAACGCATTGAGAAAAATCACACCGCGACCCACATGGCGAACTGGGCTCTCCGTCAGGCCCTCGGCGATCACGTGACCCAGAAAGGCTCGCTCGTCGACGCCGATAAACTTCGCTTCGATTTCCAGCATCCCAAAGCGATGAGCGATACTGAAATCGCCCAGGTAGAAAAACTTGTGAATACGTGCATTGATCGGAAGTTGCCGGTTTATGCGGAGGTCGCGCCACAGGAAAAGGCTTTGAAGATTCACTCGCTTCGCGCGATTTTTGGCGAAAGATATCCGCCGATGGTCCGCGTCGTGACCATTGGCGTTCCGCTTGGAGACCTCCTTGCCAACCCCAATAATACGGACTGGAAAAATTACTCCATCGAATTCTGCGGCGGTACGCATTTGGCCAATTCCGCTGACGCGGAGCGATTTGTGATCACTTCCGAAGAATCTGTCAGCAAAGGTGTCCGCCGCTTTGTCGCCCTCACCGGCAGTGTTGCGAAAGAATCCCTCACACAGGCCCAGGTCATCGATTCTCTGCTTGCATCGTCGCGAACCGTTCCCGGAGCAAACATTCCTCTCCAAATCAGTGCCATTCAAAAAGCCATCAGCTGCAGCACCCCTCCTCCTCCTCTTCTCGCCAAACGCCGCGCCCAGGCCGCCATCGCCGAACTCCAGGACCGCCACAAAAAATGGCAGCGCTCCAGCGCTGAAAAAGCTGGGGGAGGGTCGGACTCCGCTCTCAAGTTCGATCCCGAATCGCTGCTCTCCGGTGCTCAGTCCATCAACGGCATCACGCTGATCGTCGGTCGTGTGCCCGACGCCAACGCCGATACGCTCCGTAGCGTCTGGGACTGGCTGAAGAAAAAGCATCCGCAGCAGAACCTCGCGGTACTGCTCGCCAGCGAATTCGTTGATACTGATAAGGATGGGAATAAGCTTCCTGCGAAGGCGAACCTGCTCGCTGCCGTCGGCGATCCGCATATTGATAAGATCAAGGCGGGTGACTGGATCAAGGCGGTGGCGCCGGTGGTTGGAGGTTCGGGCGGTGGGCGGCCGCAGTTGGCGATGGCCGGCGGTAAGGAGCCCGCGAAGATTAACGAGGCACTGGAAGCGGCGCGGGTTTTTGCAGCCAAGAAACTCGCATAACGTGGCCGAGCAAACCACGAATCCATATAGCCCCGGCTTTAGCCGGGGTTATATGAACGATCGCAGTGCCAATCCGCAATCTGACGAACTGGGTATTCCCTTAACTCCTGTTGCTTGGCGTTCTGCACAAACAACAAATCGGTCCCTACGGGACCGATTGGGCAGGCGCCCGTCGAAATAAGAGGAGTTAAAGCAGGGCAAACGCATTTGGAGTTCAGAGCCGCGACCGTCAGGGAGCGACCCGCGTTATTCACACATTGCCGCGAGGTCGCTCCCTAACGGTCGCGGCTCTGATGGTCAAATGTGTTCGCCCTGGGAGTTAAAGGAATACCCAGTTCTTACGATTGCGGCTCCGTTCCCCAGCGATTAACCTGCACGCATCTCGCGTTTCAATGGCGGACTCACGATGGAAAATCTCCGTAACGGCATGGTTCTCGTCGTCGGCGTCCTGCTGGTGCTCGCTCTGGCTTATCGGTATTACAGTGCCTTCATCGCGGCCAAGGTTCTCGCCCTTGATCCTCGCCGCCCTACGCCCGCTCATACGATGCGTGATGGACAGAACTACGATCCCACGAACAAGTGGGTTCTTTTCGGGCATCATTTTGCGGCGATTTCCGGGGCGGGGCCGCTGATCGGGCCGGTGCTCGCGGCACAGTACGGATACCTTCCGGGATTGCTCTGGATACTCATCGGCGTTTGCCTCGCTGGGGCTGTGCAGGATTTTGTGGTGCTCGGGCTCTCCATTCGACGCGGCGGTAAGTCACTGGCTCAAATCGCTTACCAGGAGATTGGACCTGTAGCCGGAACTGCTGCCACCATCGGGATTCTCTTTGTTCTGATTATTGCGCTGGCGGGGTTGGGGAAGGTCGTTGTCAAGGCGCTCGGCGGTGAGCCGGTCGTTTACCCGGTCGGCACGAAATTCGTTGCCGGTGAATTCCGATCCATCTCACTTCGCCATTCCTATGACAATGTCTATATTTATCGCATTCCCAAGGGAACTGCCGTCGAATATCCCAATGGCGTGAAGATCACGGTCGCTAACGAATTCGATCTGGAGACCCATCCGACGGATCGCGGCTATCCCGTCCGGCTCGACGTTTCCGGCGTCAGACCCGGCGCCGCCATTGAGGTTAGGCCGAATATCGATGCTCGGTACAACGTCAGCGGGTCCGCGTGGGGAGCGTTCACGATCTTTCTGACAATCCCGATCGCCCTGTTCATCGGGGTGTATATGACACGCATTCGCAAGGGGAAGGTGCTGGAGGCGTCGATCATCGGGGCGCTGCTGACGCTGGGGGCTGTCTGGCTCGGAGGCATCGATCAGGCGGACAATCCGATCACCATCATCCGGAATTACTTTAACCTTTCCGAAAGCAATGTCGCGCTGGCGATGGCGATTTACGGATTCATCGCGGCTGTCCTGCCGGTCTCCGTGCTGCTGTGTCCGCGCGATTATCTCTCGGCCTTCCTGAAGATCGGCACCGTCGCCATGCTCGTCGTCGGCGTGATCCTCGCACGCCCCATCCTGCACGCACCGGCTATCAACGACGTGTTCATCAAAGGCGGTCCGACCGTTTCCGGCAATATTTTTCCCTTCCTCTTCATCACGATCATGTGCGGTGCGGTCTCAGGATTCCACGCTTTGATCGCCTCCGGCACCACGCCGAAGATGATCGATAATGAGAAAGACGCCCGTGTCATCGGCTACGGCGCGATGCTCGTGGAAGGGCTCGTCGGTATCGTCGCGCTCATCGCCGCGGCCAGCCTCCCTGCTGCACAGTATTACCATATGAATACAGCTGCCGCTGATTTGCCGAAGTATCAGCGGCAGATTCTTGAGCTTGATGCGGCCTCGCCGGGCAAGCAGTCGCTGGCTGATGTTGAAATTGCGGTGAAGGAGAACCTGACGGGTCGCACCGGCGGAGCGGTCACACTGGCCGTCGGAATGGCCAGGATTTTCGACGATGCCGCCAAGGGACTCACTTCCAATCGGGACCTGATCAAGAAGTTCGAAGAGTTGATTCCTTATTGGTATCACTTTGCGATCATGTTCGAGGCACTTTTCATTCTCACCACCATCGATGCGGGGACCCGCGTCGGACGATTCCTTCTGCAGGAAACGATGGGCAAGTGGATTCACCCGAAGCTTGGCCAAACGGCGTGGTGGCCCTCCACGATTCTGGCGACGGCGCTTGTGGTCGGGGGGTGGTATTACTTTATCAACTCGGAATCATTCAACGCGATCTGGCCGATGTTTGGGGTGTCCAACCAGATGCTTGCCGTGATCGCGTTGTGCGTTGCGACAGTTGCGTTGATCCGTGGCGGCAAAGGCAGGTATGCATGGGTCACACTGGTTCCCATGATCGCGCTGACCGTCACGACGCTGAGCGCCGCGGTCATGCTCGAAATCGGCTTTTACAGCAAGTTTGTCAAGGCGGCCAAGACCGTCGAATGGGTCAACCCTCTCGTCGGCGGCGTTCTGATCCTCGGCATCGTCGCCTGCACCGCCGTCATTATGGTCTGTGCCCTCTTCCATCGCCGCCACCCCATCAGCCCGAATTCCCCTGACTTCCCCGGCACGTTTGTCAGCACAGACAATTTGGGGTGACATATCTGATTTTGTTTTTCAGGTTTCAACGATGCAATTTTTCCTCCATGGCGGCATTCATCCCGATACTCAGACTGCACTGCTCAAAAACAAGCATGTCTGTCACACCCTGCTTGAGTTCGCGGAAGATTCTGCCGCGTCTGAAGAGATGGTGAACGATCCGATGCGATTTGTGCCACTGCTTGCGAAAAAACAGTGGAACCTGATCACGACCGACGCGGATTTCGTCCGGCAACTTTACGAGCACAAGATCGCTTTCGACGGGATCATCGTCCAGATCGTTGAATCGCCGGCGGACGATCCGCGTATGCAGATAACGGCAATCCCACGACTCTTCGAACGCTATCCGCGGTTGACGCCGCGGCGGCTGTACATGGTGACGCGAAGCCGCGTGAAAATCCGCCAGTTGCCGGGGGCCGCGCAAGCGGATTGAGTAATTGGGGTAATTGCGTTAAATAGGACGGTCGAAAGCAAATCCCGGCTAAAGCCGGGGCTATATGGGTTCATCAGAGGTTTCTCATGTTTGAACTTTCCGAATCTGCCGCACCTGATTATCTCCGTCGTAGCGGCCGTGCCTCCGGGGCGGAGTTGCTGATTCAGTCTCTTTCCGGCGGCGTGGCGAATGTGGTGCTGAAGGTGTTCGACACCGGTGCTGGGCCGAAGGTGGGGAGCGATCTGCGGTCGCCGGCGCAGATTAAGAATAACAAGCCGGATGCTCGGCCGCATCAGGGGCATTGCTTTGTGCTTAAGCAGCCGCTGGGGAAATTCAAGACGCAGGCGGAATGGCTGGTGGATATCGATCGCGGCAAGGTGGAACGCGATTCGATGATTCTGCTCGCGTCACTCCTGCCACAGGGCTCCATTCCCGAAGTGCTCTGGTACGACGATGACAATTATATTCTGGCGATCGAATGCGCTCCGGTTGGATCGGTGATCTGGAAAAAGGCTCTGATGGACGGACATGTTTCGATGGATGCCGCCGTCCAGGCGGGTATGCTTCTGGCGATGATGCATTCGTCCACGCATAACGATCCTGCGGTCAAAAAACGCTACGGCGATCCCAAGTTTTTCATTCAGCAGCGTGTGGATCCGTACCTGCATCACACGGCCGGGAAGCATCCGGAAGTTGCCCCCCTGCTCAACGGACTGGGTGAGAAATTGCTGGGCGTGCAGCATTGTCTTATTCATGGGGACTATTCGCCGAAGAATATTTTTCTCGTCCCCGACGACGGCCAGGATCCCTCTGAAAACGCGAAACGCGAAACGCGAAACGCGAAACTTCATCTCATGATTCTCGATTTCGAGGTTGCCTTCTTCGGACATGCAGCTTTCGACGTTGCTACACTTATCAATCATTTTCTGCTCAAGGGGTTCATGCATCACAGGAAATGGCGGCCGTTCATGATGATGGCGGATGATTTCTGGCAGACTTACCGCAATACCGCGGCTCCGGAGCTTGTTCGCGCTACTGATGATATCGGCGGACATCTGCTAGGCGCTCTTATGCTGGCGCGAGTCGATGGGAAGTCGCCTGCGGAGTATTTGCTTCCGCATCCGGAGATTTGCAATCAGGTTCGCAAGGCGGCCATCGATATCCTTTCGCAGAAGGACGCGACCCTCGACCACGCGATGGATACGGCGTCCGTGCATTTTGATGAGCCAGAATAGCTAAATATTGGGTGATCTGGTCATTGGGTGATCGAACTGGCTCTGGATAACCGACTCACTGGCCTCGGCAGGGGTCACAGCCTTTGCCCACGGCGGCGCGGCTGCCGCCGCTTGCCGTGGGCTAAAAGTTTCCGGCCCCTACCGGGGCCAACCTTCGCGTGTCATTTTATGATTCGCCATAGTTTCATTTGTTCGAATCGTACTTTGCAGATCCAGACGCACAGGCCGATGTGGCCTTCGTGGTAGGGGTGCGGATCGTTGAAATCGTAGACAAATGTTTTCTCGTCGATATATAATTTGACGTGGCCATCGCGGATGACGAAGGTGAACTTGTGCGGCTGGCCGTAGGTCATGTAGGGGACGATGTTCTGCGCGTCCTGGACTTTGTCGTAGCCCGGGCTGCGGCGGAGGCGGGCCCAGTTTTGCGGGGGGCGGTCGTCCCAGACGATGGTGTTGAAGTAGGAATGCCAGTGGTCGTCGCCCATGCCGTTCCAGCCGGTCTTGAGGTATCTCGGATAGTCTTCGAGGAAATTTCCACCGGGGGGGGCGTCGGCACGGATCCAGAAGTTGAAGTTGTATTTGCTGTCGAGACCTTTGCCGTCGGCGCCGTGCTTGGTGGCGTGGAAGCGGTCGGTGAGGGCCTGGTCGTGCGGTAAGCGTGTGGCGGTGATTTCCCAGGCGAAATCACCCTTGATTTTTTCTTTCAGGAAGATCGACGGGCTGCCGGAGAGCCATTCGCCTTCCACGCCGCCGTTGTTGACGAGCCATTTGCCCATTTCATCGCGAATGGCCCAGCGATCGAGGTTGGCGAAGTTCTCTTCGATTGCCAGTTCGACTTTGTAGGAGTCGTTACCGAGTTTCTTTATTTCAGACATGTTTATCCTTTTATTTTGTGAAGCCTGATCCCGGCTAAAGCCGGGGCTATATGGCAATGGCACTGCCATACTATACCCCGTTGCGATCAGCATGTCTTGGTCGTGTCATGAGCGGATAGTGGTGGCGGCGGCGTTTGATCACCCTCGGTTCGATTCGGCCGGGTCGATTCGCCACGCGATTGGCGGCGATGCGGACGAACATGTTCCGGCAATGTCCCACAAGGTCGCGGCAGCCGCC
>WQYP01000049.1 GCA_009781185.1 Phycisphaerales bacterium
ACTACACCGCATTTTGAGCCGTTTGGCCCACATCCCGAAACCTCAACCTCAATCCCGCATCAAAAACGAGGATCGACGCCCACAAAAAAAATAAAATTATTTTTACTCGCGAACTTGGGGTAATGTTCAAATGTTCAAATGTTCAAAACACCTGGGCTGCCACCTTGAAGCAGCGATGTTTCGTTATTTGAACATTTGAGCTTGTTTCGAATTTCGAATTTCGAATTTCGAGTTTCGAATTTCGAATTTTCCTCAGTGATTGAACAGCTTCGGATCGTCGAACTTCACCGTCATCGGCAGCTTTCCGTCGAACGGCAGCGTCACTCGCCGGAAATGCCAGATGCCGTGCTCTGTTAAATAGCCCCAGACTTCGATCGTCGATCCTATTTTGCAACCGGCAAACGCGTCTGCCGGTATTTCATACATGGTGTTCCCTTTCACCGAGCTGTTGCAGCGTACGATCCGCATCTTTCCGCCTTCCACCGTCGCCATCACCATCCCCATGAACACGCTATTTTGCCCCAATGCCTTGAGTGCCGTGAAGTCCAGCGTCATCCCTAACGGCTGTGCCTTCACCAACGCCGGTACATCCATCTCCCCGCTGGCATGCACCGTCGGATACTCCACGCGATCAAACGCTTCGAGCGTGATGTTCCCGGCATACACCGTCTTGCCCGGTGACGGCGGGAAAAACACCGACATCTCAAACAACTGCCCCTGCGACAACTGACCTGTCATCTCCACGGGGATTCGTATCTCGCCTTTGTTTTCCACAAGGCTCGTCGAGAACGTCATCTGCCGGGAACGATCCTTGACTTTCACCGACACCCCGTCAGGCAGCGTTTTCCCGTCGTCGGTCCACAGTTTCAGCGTCATCACGTCGTAGCCGAGCCAATTTTTATCGAATCCCATCATTCCGATTCCCGGGTACTGTCCGCCGGTGATTTCCATTTTCACCGCCGCTTTACCGGCGTTTTCTGCCGCCGTTATCTTTGTGCCGTCTTTCGCATCAATCCTCGTTTTGGCCTCTTTGGCGGCGAAATCGGTCACCGTTTTTGTTCCCTTGGCCGTTCGCTTGATCAAGCGTATGTCGTTTATTTGCAGTGCCGTGTTTTCCTTCAGGCCGGTGGTGAAGAAACGTAGTGACTTGAGTTGTGAGACGTCAAGTCCGCGAGCGAAGAGGTTGCCCTGTCGCAGTGCGGCTACAGAAATTTCCAATACATTGTCCCCCTTGACCATTCGCAACGGCATGTCTGAGCTGAACCGTGTCGCGAAATCCTTGCTCGTCATATCGTCCACGCGGTAACTCAAGTTCATGTTCTCGCCCTCGTTGAACACATGCAGTCGCAGGGCGTCGAATTGCGTCCAGTCACTGCAGCTCGCCGGCATCTCGAAGCCGGGATAGCTGTCGCTTGTTGACAGGAACACAGTCCGCGGAGGATTCGCGATCAACGAGACGCTCGTTTCCTTTTTTGCGCAAGCGACGCATGCCGTGAGAAGCACCAATCCCGTTGCCGCCATTTTCCATGTACGCATATCGTTCTCCAAAAAGATCCCGCTCTTGTTGCAACGCTTCCTTTTTCGCACCATTGCAATAGCCTTGCGTTTCCACACAAGGCTATTTTGCCTCCGCTGTCGCCTTTTTGTCCAGCCATCGGTCCGTGACCTCAATCGGCCAGCTTCGGCTGATGACCGTGACCGCCTTGGACGTCAGGTTGTACCGCACGACCTCGTTGCCTTTGCCGTCGCTCCTCGGTCGTATAAATGTCAATTCATCCACTGTTCGCCAGGACGGCAGGCTTACGATTGTTGCGTTTTGGACTTGCACCAGGGGATTTGGCTGGAGCTTATATAGTTTTCCCCTCCCTCCTATGCCCACATCCATCACCATCACTTGTCCATCTCCTCCAACCAGCGACACGCGTTTGCCGTCCGGGCTCACATCGAAAAACGCAAGTGTCTTATCGTCGTCCTTGAACGCTTCGTCGTCATTGATCGCTTTTTCCGTTTCGGGCGGCATCACGCGCAATATCGTCGGATTGCCTCCCCCCGAATTGAACGAAAATAACACGGACCTCGATTTGATATTTTGCGGCGTTGCCGGCAGTTGGATATCGGCGGCGGTGAAGAAAATCCGACCATCCTTTAACACACGCACCCGTGCGTTTCCATTATACACCAGCGTCACGCATTCCTCTTCTTTGGGCATCTCCTCCGGCTTCAATCCTTTCTTCAAAAGCCCTCCCTGATCGTCCACCATTTTCTGCCGGACTAAAGTTCCCAGCCGTCCGTCGCCGTGCCCCGCGCACGCCGGCATGATGTAGACGAGGTATTTCCCGTCCGGCGTCCAATCCGGATAGTACGCCGCCTCCTTCCGTATCCGTATGCCCGATCCGTCGGTCGCGGCCACGATGAGCTCCGTGCTGCCATGCGAGTCTGTGAACCGTGAAATAGCCACCGCCTGGCCCGTGGGTGAAACGCGAAATGCGCTGAAGCCTTGATCGCCTCCGGTTTCCGGCAACCAGGCCAGCGTGGCGCCCGCCTTCGCCTCCGGGCCGCTGAGGTCATATATCTGCACTTTTCTACGCGTGATTGAATGCCGCAACGCGTCTTCCCACACCGCCGAGAGTTTTTCCCTGATGGTTTCAGGCTTTTCGTCCCGTAGATAAAAAAACGTCAAGCCAAGCGAGCTGAACTCCCGCCATTTTTTGTCGACTTCCGCAAGTTCCCGCACCGCATCGTCTGCCTTCTCCTTTGCCTCTGCCGCTTCTTCCGGATAGGCCGTTTCGATCTCCTTCCAATTTTTCAACTCTCCTTCTCGTAGCACCACCACGCGTTTGCCATCGGGCATCCATGCCGCCACTGTTTCGCCCGGGATCATCAGACCCGTAAGCGTTCCCGCGACATCGCAGACATGCACCCCATCATCCCCCAGCACCAGCCCTCGCGTCCCATCCGGCGACCAACTCACCCGCTCCGGAATGCACCCCGTCGCCAACATCATCATCGCCATCACCACGTACCATCGCAGTATTGTCATGATCGATCTCCGTAACGCGGGCGTCTCGCCCGCCGTACCGCGGGCATCTTGCCCGCCACCCCGCGGAGCGGGGTCGCTACAAGCGTTCATTATAACCCCCGCATCCATCTGTAGCTTTGCACAAAAAACTCCGCCGCTCGTTTTCCCTGTTCCCATTCCTTGATACGTTGCCACTTTCGCCATGCGACTCCCAAGCCCTTCACTGTTCGTCCTTTAGCTGCCACCCGTGTTGCCAGCGTTGAGAGGATCACGTGCACATCATGATGATCCCCCAGCAATTCCTGCACATTTTTCAGGAATTTCAGTTCCGTTTTTTGCCGTTTGATGCCGCCGGCGTCCGCCAATTCCACGACGTAACGCAATTGCTTGGTGGCGATCCGCGCTTCGTGGAGCGATTCATCCGTCTGCTTCTGGGCTGCCGTGCCGTACTTTTTCCGCATCCGCTTTTGGCGTTTCGCCAGGCGTTTTTCGACGGCCGCCCTCAATTGCCGCTCCACCCCTCCTCCCTCCGCCTGTTCTGGTGCGGAAGCGACTTCGATGGTCCTCGCCAAAAGCACCATCGCTCCCGTCACTCCCGCCGACGTCATCGTTTCTCGCAGCTTCTTCTCCAGTTCGCTCCGCTTCCCCTGCAACTCGCCGCCTAATTCTTTCGCCACCGTTTTCAATGCCGCCGGCATCGCCCACTTCCCACGCCGCTCTCCCAATTGCAAATGCTCGCAGGTGACATCCAGGTCCCGCAATTCCCCCGCCGCCTTCCTGAGCCCCTTGAGCGTCGCATCCACCATCCGCGACGTCGGCTTATCCATCAGCCCCCCCCCCGCCAGTATCGCAGCCACTTCGCTCAGCCGCCGCGCCGCCACACGAAGATCATGTACGAACGCCACGTCGATTTTCGATTTTTGCCCCCCCCCATTTTCGATTTTCGATTGGTCATACGCCAACTCCCTTTCGACCTCAACTCCCTTCTTCAGCAACTCCAGCAAAACGCCATACCGCTCCCCCGCAACTTTCAATAGCGAACGTTTCTCCTGCATCGCAACATCCGCTGTTGCCACCGTCGGCGTCCCGATTTCCATCATGTCACCCCTTCAAAGCGATGAATGTCAGCCCCCGGCTCTGCCGGAGGTTTGCCCCGCGACCATCAGTCTCCGGCGTTACCGTGCAACCCCCGGCAGAGCCGGGGGCTGACAGGGGCGGCCGCATGGACTTTGCCTCAATATCCCATCATAATCGCACGCATGGCTGTCCATCGCATCAAATCCTGTCCCAATCCCAGAAAATCGAAAATGGGAGGGGGCGAAAATCAAAAATCGAAAATCATCCCCCCTCCCTTCCCGCACGGTCTTCGCATTGCCGCCATCGATATTGGCACCAACTCCCTCCACATGGTTATCGTCGAAGTCACCGATACGCTCTCTTTCCGGACGCTTTCTTCCGACAAGGACCTGACCAACCTGGGCGCTTCGGGCCTCATTTATCGCAAGCTTACCAAGACCGCCATCGATCATACGCTCGATGTTCTCGCCCGCTACCAGCGTATCGCCACCGGTCTCGACTGCGACGTCGTGCTCGCCTACGCCACCTGTGCCGTCCGCGAAGCCACCAACGGCGGCGACTTTGTCGAAGCCGCCAAACGGCAACTCCATCTCCCCGTCCAGGTCATCTCCGCTCACGAAGAAGCGCATCTGATTTACCTTGCCGTCCGCCAGGCCATCGACCTTTCCGCCCATCCCGAGAGGAGGGGGGGGGGCCACGGCCCTTCTCTCATCGTCGATATTGGCGGCGGCTCCGTCGAATGCATCGTCGGCACCGACGAAAAAGCCCTCTACCTCGACTCCTTCAAGCTCGGCGCCTCGCGACTCCAACAGCAATTCATCCACTCTGACCCCATCAGCCACAAAAACCTCACCGCCCTCGAAAAGCACATCCGCAAGACCCTCAAACCGGCCCTCGATCCCATCAAAGCCCTGCACCCGCTCCGTTTCATCGGCACCTCCGGCACCATGGAAAACCTCGCCTCCATGTGTGCCATGCGGCACGGCGAAGAGGTCCTGCGCCATCGCCTGCTCACCCACATGCCCCGCGAAGATTTCGAAGACATTTACAAACGCCTGCTTCGTCTCTCCGTGGAAAATCGCCGCCACATCCCCGGCCTCGACCCCGGCCGCGCTGAGCAGATCCCCGCCGGCGCCGCCGTCGTCCAGTATCTCTTCGATAAGCTCGACTTTCCATGTATTGATGTCTGCGATCGTGCGATGCGTGAAGGGATGATTATCGACTACATGCAGACACATTGGCCGAAGGTCAAACTTTCGGTTCAGATTCGTGACCCTCGGCGTCGCAGCGTTTTCGAACTCGGCCGCCGCTGCAATTTCGACGAAAAACACGCCCTCCAAGTGACCCAACTCGCCCTGGCGTTCTTCGACAGCTTCCGTTCCCTCCATCGCCTGGACGCCCACGACCGTGAGTTGCTCGAATACGCCGCGATCCTCCACGACATCGGCTGGCACATCGGCCACTCCGGCCACCACAAACACTCCGCCTACCTCATCAAGAACGGCGACCTCGAAGGCTTCTCCCTCCACGAACTCGACTTAATGTCGAACATCGCCCGTTACCACCGCAGGTCCCCGCCGAAAAAATCTCACAGCGAATATATCGCCCTCCCGCCGGAAGACCGCGATCGTATCTGGAAACTCGCCGCCCTTCTCCGCATCGCCGACGGCCTCGACCGCGGCCATTACGGCAACGTCCAACACCTCAAAACCATCATCCGCCGAAACACCGTCTCCATTCGTCTGTCCACCAAAACCGACCCCGCCCTGGAGCTCTGGGCCGCCCGCCACAAAACCGATATGTTCGAACTCGCCTACGACCGCCGTATCAAGTTCATTGCAAGGTGAACATGAATCAACTCACGGTTGAGATTTCTCGGATGGTGGGAGAGATACTCGCTCAAGCGGATGCGGATATCGCCAGACATAAGCCGATTTGTCACGCGTCGGGACGGTGCTGCCGATTTGAGGAAGTTGGGCATCGGTTGTACGTGACGGCGGTGGAGATGATTCATTTCGGAAAACTCGAAACTCGAAACTTTGGGGGGGGGAAACTCGAAACTCTGCGGCAGTTTTTTGCAACCGATCAGGTTCGCGGGTGTCCGTACCAGATGGAAAAATTATGCACCGTACGCGACGCCCGACCGCTCGGTTGCCGGGTTTATTTTTGTGACCCGAATGCCCAGGTGTGGCAGAATGAACTTTATGAAAAGTATCACGCTCGGCTGCGAGTGGTGCATGAAAAGTTGGATGTGCCGTACCGATACCTGGAGTGGCGGGCGGCGCTGCGTGAGTTGATGGAAGGAGACGCGGTATGCGAATGATGACGGCTGCGATGCTGGCGGTAGCCATGCTAGCCCCCGGCTCTGCCGGGGGTTTGGTGAGCGCGCAAGTAACACCGACGACAACTCCCCGCGTTCTTCCCAAAAACGTTGATAAGGCGATCGAGGAGGATATCTCTTTCGACGTTGCGGGTAAACGGTTGGAGGAGACCGTTCAGGCGTTTCGTGACGCCAGTCAGACGAACATTGCCGTGAACTGGGCCGCTCTGGCGCTTGCCGGTATCACCCGCGATACGCCTGTGACGCTGCATCTGAAAAAACTTCCCTGCGAGCAGGTGTTGCGGTGCCTGATGGAAGTGCTACCGACCGACAAAACGCGGCCCAATTTCACGGTCGGCGACAACGCGATCGAAATCACAACCACCGCGGCGATGGGCAAACTCGCTGTCCCGAAACTCTACAGCATCGCCCGCGCCTCCTCGACGACCGTCGACGGCGTCAAGCCGACACCGGAGCAGATCGCCACGACTTCCGACCTGATCCAAAAGACCATTCACAAACTGCTCCTGAACGTGCACGAAGAGGCCGATGCGCCTGGTCGGAATCTCATTGCCCGCGATCAATACCTTGCCGCGACGCAGTCGAAGCGGGCACAGATTTATGTACAGCAGGCGATTTCTGCATTTGATACGCCGACGAAGCTGCACCAGGTGCCGCGGGGAATGGTTGCGTCGGTGCGGGAGAAAAAGGCGGCGGAGCGTTTGAATGCGATGAAAGTGACGCTCTCGAATCTGGCTGCGAATCCGGCGATGGATCCGGAGTTGAATGTGATTTTGCTGCCCGGAGCCGCTGCCGAGATCGCCAAAGGGCCTGCCGCCAAACTGGATTTCCTCATCACCGACGGTGGTGTCGTGGAGGTCGGCTCCGCTGACGAAATCGCCGGACGTGTGACACTTGCGGTGTACGACCTGCACGACGTCATTCGGCGGATGACATTGAAGGCCAAAAAGCCTGCTCTGTCTCCGGCGGAATTGGCCGACAGCATCGTCGCCGCTGTCAAGGAAAAGGTGCATCCCTATCACGACGCCGACATCGCCTGGGGCGACCTGGAAAAATCTTTCGGTTCGATGACACTTTGCGAAGGGCTGCTGATCGTTTTCGCTCCGGTTTCGGCGCATCGCGCCATTGCCGCTCGCCTGGAAGAATTGGCTCGCTAAGGGGTATTTACAGACGACATGAGTGAACTGGATCATCATCGGTGGATGCGAGAGGCGTTGGCTTTGGCGGCACGAGCGGGGGCGATGGGAGAAGTGCCGGTGGGAGCGGTGATTGTGCATTGTCCGTTCGGAGAAGAGGGGAAGGTGATTGGCAGCGGTTTCAATGAGCGGGAGATTGGGAGCGATCCCTCGGCCCATGCGGAGATCGTGGCCATGCGAATGGCTGGACGAATGCTGGGACATTGGCGTTTGACGGATTGCACGATGTATGTGACGCTGGAACCTTGTCCGATGTGTGCCGGGGCGGCGGTGCAGGCGCGGCTGACGCGGTTGGTCTATGGAGCAAGAGATCCCAAGGCGGGGGCGGTGGAGACGCTGTATCGCCTGTGCAGCGATGAGCGGTTGAACCATCGGGTCGAAGTGATCGGCGGCGTGATGGGCGAGGAGGCGGGAGCACTGCTCAAGGGGTTCTTCGCGGAACGAAGAGCATCCAAGGCGAGCGAGCGTTGATCTTCGATCAACGGCTAAACTTTTGCGGGGAAAAATGCCGCGTTTGATTGGCAAAGGCGGATGAGATAACCTGTAACGGTCGCGAATGCGGCAAGGACTGTTTGCGCTGGGACACTGGTGCGAGCGGCATATATTTAGATGGTTGTTGCCACTTTTCTCCGCGGCGGTGGTACGTTGCGGTGATCCTTGTCTGTGCATTGGCGGCGCCTTTTGACAGGTGCCATGATGTCTGAAATTTCCCCCCCGACTCCATCGAACAAACCCCCGGCAAAGTCGGGGGCTAATGCGGGTGCTCCCTCGGCAGAGCAGGGGGGGAGGGGGGCTGGTGGGCACAGGGTTGGCGGGATTCGGCATGTGCGGGAGTATCCGTTGCTGCCGCCGTTGGCGATTGTCAAGACGCCGTATTTTCATGTGCTGGGATATTCGTGTGCGGGGGAGGAAACGGTGATTCAGATTCCGGAGCTGAATATTAATTTTGATATTGGCAAGTGTCCGCGTCCGGCGCTTGTGGCAGATTTCTGTTTGCTGACGCATGGACATATCGACCATTCCGCGGGGATTCCGTATTACCTGTCGCAGCGGTTTTTTCAAGGGATGAAGCCGGGGACGATTTTATGCCCGGCGAAGATCGCGCAGCCGCTGTCGGATATTATTCATGCGTGGGCGGGGTTGGAGGGGAAGGTGACGGAGCATCGGATTGTGCCGATGAAGGTGGGGGATGAGTTTGAGTTGCGGAAGGGGTTGATTGCGAGGGCGTTTGCAACGCGGCATACGGTGCCGTGTATTGGGTTTGCGATTATCGATCGGCGGGAGAAGTTGCGGGCGGATTTGCTGGAGCGGAATTTGCCGGGGCATATCTTGCGGGAGATGAAGGAACGCGGCGAGAAGATTACGTATACGCTGGATGTGCCGTTGGTGGCATATACGGGGGATACGAGTATGGGGGAGACGCTTTTGCAGCCGGGGGTGATGGATGCGAAGATTCTGTTGACGGAGTGTACGTTTTTTGAGCCGGAGCATCGGAAGCGGGCGACACATGGGCAGCATATGCATGTGCGGGATTTTCTGGAGGTTCTGCCGGAGTTGAAGAATGAGCTGGTGCTGCTGACGCATGTGTCGCGTCGGACGCGTTTGAAGGCGGCGAAGTGGATATTGGAAACGTCGCAGGTTTTGGGAGGGGGGCCCAAGGTGGAGTTTTTCATGGATTTTGCGCAGCGACTGTGGGTGAGGCCGGGGCGGGCGGCGCCGTTTGTGGCGGAGGAGCCACCGCTGCCGGATGGGGCGGATTGAGAGAAAGAATAAAAGTTAAAAGTTAAAAGGTCCGCGACGCCGCAAGCGTTTTCGGTGCCTTGTTACGAGAGCGGTGCCCAATCGCCACGCTACCGCGTGGTGCTCCGTTAGTATCTTTTCAACGGTGGAAAGTTTTTTTGGAATCATTGTCAGATTTGGGGGGCGGCGGGGATATTAGGGGTGAGGAATGGATATGAGTCAGAGCACGGTGAACGAACAGGAGCTGGGGCGGTTCGCGGATATGGTGTATGCGGCGGCATTGCGGCAGATGAATGAGGATACGCATGGGGCGACAGATGTGACGCAGGCGGTGTTTATTGTGGCGATGGAGAAGCGGCGGGCGGGCAGGTTGCCGGGGGAGGAACGGCTGGAGGGATGGCTGCTGAAGGTGACGGGATTTTGTGCGAAGAAGGCGAAGCGGGCGGCGATGCGGCGGAGTTTCCATGAACAGCGGGCCATGGAAACGCGGAGCGAAACGATGCGGCAGGAATCATCGGTCAATGAAATCACGCAAGTACTCGACGAGGCGTTGTTGAAACTTGGGGCGATCGATCGTGAGGTGGTGGTGCGGCGGTATCTGCGTGGCGAGACGGTGGGTGCTGTGGCGGCGGCGGTGCGGATGACGGAAAACGCGGCGAGCCAGCGGATCGGGCGGGCGCTGGAGAAGTTGCGGAAGATATTGGGGCGGCGCGGCGTGGTGGCGCCGGCGGCGGCGTTGACGGGCGTGATGATTGCGGAGAGCGCGAAGGCAGCGCCGGCTGCGTTGACGGTTGCGGGCGTTGCGGCGGGGGGAGGGGGGGCCAACGCGGCGGCGATGAGTATTGCGAAAGGAGCGGTGATGGCGATGAAGATGGCGGCGTTCAAGACGGCGGCGGTGTGCGTCGTGGTGATGGTGGTGATTGGCGTGGTGGTGGCATGCTCGATGATGCCGCGACACGAAGCCCCCTCCTTTTCCAAGACGCTTGCGGCGATTGCGGCGGCGAACGAGGAGGCGAAGGTTCCCGGTGTGACGCAGTTGGCGCGGTGGGGTGTGATTTTGAATGAGGCGGGGGCGGCGGAGGTGAAGAAAGCGTGTACGCCGTTCGTTACCGAGAGCAAGGTGGAGGAGGTGGAGGCGGAGAAGGGGAAGGGGAAGGGGAAGGAGCCGACGGGTTGGGAGAATGTGCCGCGGGATGGCAGGTTTTGGAATGTGCAATGTGGGCAAGTGGAGGATGGTTCGCCGGTGGAAGTGGGGGTGCTGGTGGGGCTGTGGAAGCAGGTGGGGAGCTTGTACGAGAATCAAAGCATCACGGCGGGCGGCGTGGAATATCGCGTGGATCAGGGACTGGCATACAACGAGAAGGATTTCTTAGTCCATTTCTGGCGGAAAGGGGTGTTGGCAAATGAGGATGAACTGGTGCCGGCAACAGTGGATGGCAAAACGGTAACGGCGGAGACGTATATGGGCGAGACGATCTTTTACGGTCACGAGCCGACGATGGTTAGCATTGTGACGGGGACTTCGCACACGGCGGAGTGGCCGATTGTTTACGGTCCCAGGCCGACGGCGGTGGATAGCCGTGAGGAGCGGCCGAGTTTTCATGGGATGGCGCTCAAGGAGGTGAAGGAGTTTCGGATTTATCAGCGGAAGCGGGAGTGGGTGAGGTTCGAGGGATTTGCGAGGGAGCCGAAGGTTACGCCGGCGGTGGAGGTGAGTGCGGAGGCGGTGGAGGAGGCGGAAGCGGCGGCGAAGGGTGACAGGGTGAAGGGGTGACAGGGTGACAAGGAGCACTGCGTGGTAACGCGGTGGTTGGGATGCGTTCGAGGGCAAACCACCGCATTACCATGCGGTGCTCCTCGGTCGCGGTATCAAGTGACAATTGCTTATAATTCGGGGATGGCGACTTATGTGATGGATGATGCGATTTGTTTGAGGGTGGTGGATTTTTCGGAGACGTCGCAAATTGTGGGGATGTTTACGCGGCGGCATGGGATGGTGCCGATGATTGCCAAGGGGGCGAAACGGGAGAGTAAGAGGACGAGCTCGTCTGGGCCGTTGGATTTGCTCACGAGCGGGGAGGTGGTGTTTGTGCCGGCGAAGAGTGGGGGGGAATTGAGTTTGCTTTCGAAGTGGGAATTGGTGAATCATCGGACGATGTTGCGGAAGGATTTGGCGGCGCTCAATGGGGCGATGATGGGGGCGGAGGTGACGGCGATGCTGATGGTGCCGCAGGATCCGCATGAGGCGTTGTATGAGGAGTTGGAGGCGATGCTGGAGTTGGTGGGGCGAGGGAGGCAGGAGCGGATGAGAGGGGTGGTGGCGTATGTGAAGGCAGGGTTGGTGGAGGCGGGGTATGGGCCGGTGCTGGAGGCGTGTGTGATGTGCGGGCGTGGGACGGGGGATGAAGAGGTGCGGTTTGTGCCGGTGGCGGGAGGGATTGTTTGTCCGCGGTGTGGAGGGTCGGAGGGTGTGGCGGTGAGCGGTCGGATCGCGGTGGCGTTGGAGCGCTTGCCGCGGCCGAGGGTGATGGCGGTGACGCCGCCTGCACGGGAGGCGGAGGGGGGGGCGTTGGCGAAAGCGATGGAAATCCTGCTGACCCAGGTGGAGGTGATAACGGATAAACGCGTCAAGACACGATCGCTGATGGGAAACGTTTTCGGCGTAGGCTGACCCCATATCGTCAGCCCCCGGCAGAGCCGGGGACTAACTCGTCGCCTCAGGAGACTCTGGGGGCAGTTCGTCACTGACGGGCTCGGGATTCAGGCGGCGAACGCGTGTGGCGAGCAGCCCCCTGGGTCCGCGGCTGAATTCGAACTCCACCCTTTCGCCATCGAGCAGACGACGGAATCCGTCGCCTTCGATGACCGTGAAATGCACGAAGACATCCGCGCCTTCATCGTCGACCACGAAGCCAAAACCCTTCTTGGCATCGAACCATTTGACCGTCCCTACTGGCATGTGCGACACCTCGGTGTAGACCAACTGACGCTGGGACCCGCGAAAAGGCACAGGCCGCAGCACGTCGGACCCCAAACATGTCTGGAATACGCACAGAACGATGGTCCGGGAACAGATTTCACGCGACGCGAGGAACAGCGTCTAAAAAGGCGGGACGAACATACCCGAAGAGACACGCACAACGCGTCGCGGTTGCAGGACACAGCCTGCCCCTTCTCCACAAGCTCCAAAAGAAAACTTGCCAAGGAAACAAGATTCCTTGGCGAGTATTATGCCGGGGAGCGGTTAAAAATCAAGAGTTTGTCGCGATTTGTCGCGATTTATCCGCCCTGAGCAGGAGAGGGATCGGAATGAAGGGGGGGAGGGGCGATGGGAGGGACAGGAGGAGCTTTGGGAGGAGCTTCGTCACGCATCGCCTGCTTGCGGGAGAGCTTAATGCGACCTTGATCGTCGATGGC
The DNA here is from genome assembly GCA_009781185.1 of Phycisphaerales bacterium. Taxonomy (GTDB): domain Bacteria; phylum Planctomycetota; class Phycisphaerae; order WQYP01; family WQYP01; genus WQYP01. The sequence continues at coordinate 12,791 of WQYP01000049.1, forward strand.
GATGACTTTGACGCGGACCGGTTGGCCGAGCTTCACTTCTTCGCCGACGGTTTTCAGGTAGCGATCGGCAAGCTCGGAAATGTGGCACAGACCGTCCTGGCCGGGGATCACTTCGATGAAAGCGCCGAAGTCTTTGATGGAGGTGACTTTTCCGTTGTAAATTTTGCCGATTTTGACATCTTCCGCCAGTCTTTCGATTTCTTCTCGCGCCTTTTCGGCGGCTTCCATGCCCATCGCGGCAATGAAGACGGAACCGTCGTCCTCGATGTCGATCTTGGCACCGGTGCGTTCGACGATCGATTTAATCGTCTTACCGCCGGGGCCGATGATCTTGCCGATCTTCTCCGGATTGATGCGGATGGTCAGCAAGCGAGGTGCGTAGGGTGAGATTTGCGGGCGATGCGTGGCGAGGGTTTTGGCCATTTCGCCGAGGATGAAGAAGCGGGCTTCTTTGGCGCGGGCGAAAGTTTTTTCGATGATGTCGAAGGAAAGGCCGCGGATTTTCAGGTCGAGTTGAATGCCGGTGATGCCTTCGGTGGTGCCGGAGACTTTGAAGTCCATGTCGCCGTAGTGGTCCTCTTCGCCGATGATGTCGGTGAGGAGTTCTTCGCGATTGTCTTCTTTGACGAGTCCGATGGAGATGCCTGCGACGGGGCGGAGGATCGGAACGCCGGCGTCCAGCAGTGCCAGTGTGCCCGAGCAGACCGACGCCATCGACGACGAACCGTTCGATTCCATCACGTCGCAGACCAGACGGACAACATACGGGAATACATCAGGGGTAGGGAGCACCGGTTCGAGGGAGCGCTCGGCAAGTGCGCCGTGCCCAATTTCGCGTCGCCCCGGTCCCATGATGCGTTTGACTTCGCCCGTTGAGAAAGGCGGGAAGTTGTAGTGGAGCATGAATTTTTTGGAGTACTCGTCGCCGAGTCCGTCGATGATTTGTTCGTCTTCGCCGGTGCCGAGGGTGCAGGTGGCGAGGACCTGTGTTTCGCCGCGTTGGAAGAGGCCTGAGCCGTGGGTGCGGGGGAGCAGTGCGACGGCGGAGGTCAGCGGGCGAATGGTCTTGGTATCGCGGCCGTCGGGACGCTTGCCGTTCAGAATCGACTGGCGGATCAGCTTCTCTTCAATGACCGCAATGGCCAAGGCAACGTGGAACGGATCGTTGATCGGCTTGCCGGCGGCATCGTTGGCGGCAAACTCGGCATTGATCTTCGCAAGCACCACATCGACGGCAGCATGGCGGTCCTGCTTCTTCACCGTCTGTTTGGCGGCAAGCAGCTCCGCACCGTACTTCTTCGAGATCGCGTCGATCAACTGATCGCTTGGCTTGTTGATCGCCATTTCCTTGGTTTTGCCGACCTGTTGCTGGAGTTCGCAGATGGCGGAGTCGATTTCCTTGATGACGGAGTGGCCGAGCTTAATAGCATCAAGCACGACGGATTCCGGCAATTCGCGGGCGCCGACTTCGATCATATTCACCGCTTCGCTGGTGCCGGCCAGGAGCAGGTCAAGATCGGATTGGTCGAGGTCCGTGGTGGTGGGCATGGTGACGAAGTTGCCGTTGATGCGGGCGACGCGGACAGCAGCAATAGGGCCTTCAAAAGGAACGGAAGAGATCGCCAGAGCTGCGGAAGCACCGATCATGGAGAGCACATCGGGATCGTTCTGCCCGTCGGCAGAGAGCACCAGCACCTGGATGAGCACTTCGTCAAAGAATCCAAACGGAAACAGCGGCCGGATGGGCCGGTCGATCATGCGGGCGGTCAGAGTTTCCTTCGTGGAAGGCCGACCTTCGCGTTTGATGAATCCGCCGGGGAATTTGCCCGCGGCCGAGGCCTTCTCGCGGTAATCAACAGTGAGCGGGAAAAAGTCTGTGCCCGGTCGTGGATCCGACCGAACGACGGTAGCGAGGATGACGGTCTCGCCGTAGCTGACGGTGACGGCTCCGTCGGCCTGCTTGGCGAGCAATCCGGTTTCGATCTTGAGCTGTTTGTCCCCGATGGTGCGAGTAACGCTGACAACTGACATACGAGATTCCTTCTGAAATAGTTACCTATCTTTGCCGGCCGATACAATATCTTTGCCTGACGCTGACGAAAGAAAAAACGGGTTCTCACAGAGAACACAGAGGACACAGAGAATTTTTTAAACCTCTGTGTTCTCTGTGTCCTCTGTGAGAACTTCGAGATTTCGAAATTACTTGCGAAGCCCCAGTTTAGCGATGATTTTCTGATAGCGTTCACGATCGGTGTGCGTGAGGTATTTGAGCAGACTGTTGCGTTTGCCGACCATTTTGAGCAACCCGCGACGAGACGAAAAATCTTTTTTATGCGTCTTGAGATGCTCAGAAAGCTCAGCAATACGCTCCGTCAGAATAGCAATTTGAACCTCCGGCGACCCGGTGTCCTTTTCGTGATTGCGATTGGATTCAATGACGGTTTTTTTCTTTTCCAGAGCGATCATGGAGAATGACCTTTAGCAAATGGTACAGGCTTCGATCAGCCGCGACGTCGCGGCCGATACGGGCCTAGTGGCATTTTGAAGAAAAACATTGTACGGGACCGCGGGGGGCTAGAGCAAGGCATGCGAATCTCAATGTGAAAAACAAGTGTCAAGAATAAGTGAAGAAGCCAGAAGTCAGTAACCAAAAAGTTTCAAGTGTGCGATTTATTCAAAACGTCCGACTTCTGGCTACAGGCTTCTGGCTATTTCATCCGCAGACTGGCCAGAAATTGGCGGATCATGTAGTGGCGATTGGCCGAGGCGCGGACGGTGAGAAGATCGTTGTCGAGCGTGACGCTTGGCGCAGGCCACTGGTCGCCGCGAAGACGCCACTGGATGTCGTGCAGGCAATAGCCGTTGATCATGTTGATGAGTTGGTAGTCGCGGCTGTTGCTGGGACGTACGGTCCAGGGATCCCGTATCACCAGCAGATCGCCGACCGGATAAGTTGCGACGATAGCTCGAGACTTGCCTTCGACCGCTTCGCCTTCGATCACGTAGGCGTTGGAGATGAACAGCGGCGTGGTGGTGTAGTCGGCTGCGAGATTGATGAGGAGAGCGGAGAGTGCGGCGGAGAGGGGGATTGGTTCGTTGCCGGTCTCTTCGGAGACGAGGTAGTTCTCGGAATGGCCGTCCTGCCGGAGGGTGGGCCAGTCGATGTTGAAAGGGATGCCTGCCTGTTGGGAGAGGTCGCGGAGTACGTCGGCCAGCGGCGTATTGTCGGCGTGTAGCCGGACGGGCTTGTCTGCCAGTGGCGGAAGCTTGGGCAGCGGGACGGTGGGGCACTGAGGCCGCAGAGGCTGGGATCCCTGGTAACGCCAGATCGCGATGGCAGCGAGCGCTACGAAGAAAATGAGCCAGAATGCATGCCGGCGAGCGAATCGCTGTACGCGGGATGCGGGAGATTTTTGGAACGATCGGGTCATCAGGGGTTTCGTTTTCCTCGCAGTGTATTGAGCTGTTTCATCAAGTCCACGTGCTCTTGCGTGGTGAGGCTCGCGGCCGCATAAGGCGGCACGGCGAAAATGGCATAGCCATGGTCGATGGCAAACTGATCTTCGAAACCTTCGGTGCCCGCGGTCCGAGGGCTGCGAGCCCAATCGTCATAAAAATCGGCGAGGTTGTAGATGATATCGAATTGCTGGCCTTCGGCGAACTCGGCGGGCTGATAGGCTTTCACGCAAGTTTCGGGACCGGCGATGGGCAGGAACCGCGGTGATGGAACAGTGATGGGGCGGCAGAGGAAGCCCAGCAGGAGAAGGCAGGCGGAGAGTCGCAAGGCGTTTCGGCGGAGACGGAGATTGGCTCGCAGAAGAGATTTGGCGAGAGGTGAGCGCGGGTGTGTGCGTGTGGTAGCGGGAACGGTGCCGCACTCGGGGCAGCGAGCGGGCGTTGCGCGGAGGTCGTATCCGCAGACCCGGCAATGGCCGGGCAGAAAGCGATGGCGGTTGAGATAAGCGACGCGGAATCGCCAGAGGGGCCAGAGCGCGGCAACGGCGGCGATGTGCCAGAGCGGAAGTCGCACGAACGTGCAAGGAACGAAGCCGGCCCAGAGCGGCAAATGATCACGATTCACGCGAATGCCCAAGATACTGAATAGTGGGGCGTTGCTCATATAGAACGAGGAAGGGTGTGAGAAGTCTGCAAAGTCTCGCATGTGGGCATCGGTCACATAGTGTTCGTGTTCCGCGAGGCTGTTCGATTCGACGTAGTTTGGGTCGATGGTCGATGGAGGGGAGGAATGATTCCATGTGGTGATGTAGCACGGGACCGATGGGCTGTTGTAGCCTTCGGGCAGGTGGAAGAGTTGGAGGGTGCCGTCGTCGAGGGCGAGCGTGAGGCGGGAGGTGTTTCGCCAGAGCATGGCTCGCGGTTGGAAATAGTAGGAGAGCGGCCAGAGTGTCAGCAGGAGCAGCACAACGATACACGATCGCCAAGGCCAGGGGGTGGGTGGGTGGGGCGTTTGCATGGAGGGAAGTATATCGGGAGGAAAGAATAAAAGTTACAAAGAATAAAAGTTAAAAGGAAGTTAGAAGGTAAAAGTTAAAAGTTAAAAGGGTGTTGGTCCTGCCCACAGAGGGTGGGCGTTCCTCTGGGTTAATTGATGGCGGCCTCGAACGCTTCGGGGCTCTTGTAGCCTAACGCACTGGGTTAATCAGAGGTCCCAAATGAAAATTGCGATAATTCGCATTTAGGGGGGGGGTGCCGCTAAAAGCCCAGGGACTGCAGTCCCTGGGCTTGCAGGTCCAAGGTATCCACCGGGGAATCGTTGAGGGTTTTGAGTTCCGCTGTGCGGAGTTTCCAATCATCGCCTGCTATGTCCTGCCAGCGCAGTTTCCAGGAGGTTTTGGTCCATCCTGTGTCGGATTCGGTCAGGAATGTGACCTGCGTTTGGGCGGTTTTGTTGGAGATTTGCAGTTGATAGGCGCGAATATGATTGCTTTTGATGTGAAACTGATTCAGGCCGGCGGTGATGAGGGACTTGGCTTCGGTGAGGTTTTTTATGCCGAGCTGGGGGCATTCGAAATCGTTTGTTAAGTACGAAAATATCTGTTTTAAATCGCCTTTTGTCTCGTTTTGTCTGTTTTTGTCTTGAATTGTCGCGGCAAGTTGGGCGTGTGTCGCGTAGAGACGCTCTGTTGGCGTGACGACGAGCCATGCCAAGAGCATCCAGATGAGCGTGATTGTCGCGATTACGATACTTGATCGGATCAAGGGTTTACTCGCCCGGTTTCGTCCTGCCACGAACAGCAGGACGCCAGCTCCGATTCCGAAGGCCCAGTACCAGATTTGGGTTTCAAAGAGCAGACGCGTGAGCGATTCGGGGAGGAATTCCGGCGATCGCATTGCCAACATGACGTTCATGAGAACCTCCGATGTCCCGGGGTCGCATTGGCCGATAATACCTCAAGAAGCCAGAAGCCAGAAGCCAGTAGCCAGAAGGTTTCAAGTTTGTGGCTTATTCAAAACTTTTGACTACTGGCTTCTGGCTTCTGGCGTCTCTTATGTCGAACACCGCTTCCACGATCGCATGCGTTTATGTTCGCAATGTTGGTGCGCTTTGGCACTATGATCCGCGTTTGGCGATGGCGCTTGAGGCTGTTCATCCGGAGGATTTGCCGGGCGTTGAAACTGCCCGCGATGGGAATTTCACCGTTCGGATGAAGGGCGTTTATCTGCATTCACGCTACCGGCCTGTTCATGAGGCTCAGTCCTGGGCGGCGGGAGTGAAGTGCGACGAGAAGTATGCGGTGGTGCTCAGCGGATTCGGGCTGGGATATCACGTTCGCGCGTTGTTTGAGCGGTTGTCGGCGGAGGCGTTGCTGGTGGTGGCGGAGCCGAGTTTGACGTTGCTCAAGGTGGCGATGGAGCAAGTTGATCTTTCGGATGTGATAGCTTCCGGGCGGTTGATGATTTTTACGTCGCTGGATCGCGGGGTGCTTGTCGAGCGGCTTGAGCCTCGGAGCGTGATGCTCACGGCGGGCACGGGGATGCTTTTTGCGTCGCTGCCGACGAGTCAGCAGACGGCGGCGGAGTTTCATGCGGCTTTTTGCAAGCAGATGACGGAATTTGTCGCGTTTACTCGGACCAGTTTTGTTACATTGATGCTTAACAATGTGACGACATGTCGGAATATTGCGAATAATTTGGGGCGTTACGCGACGACGCCGCCGGTGGATTTGCTGGAGGGTGCTTATGCGGGGTTGCCGGCGGTGCTGGTTGCGGCGGGGCCTTCGTTGCAGAAGAATATGCATTTGTTGCATGAGTTGAAAGGCGATGGAACATCCCTGGCGTGCGAACCCCCGGCGGAGCCGGGGGCTGACGGGAGGGCGGCTCGTAAGCCTCGGCGGGCGGTGATTATTGCGGTGCAGACGATGCTTAAGCCGTTGTTGGCGGCGGGGATTGAGCCGGATTTTGTGACCAGCCTTGATTACAACACGGTTTCGACGCGTTTTTTTGAGAATCTTGAGGAGAGCGGTTCCACGGGGCGGGTGCATTTGGTGGCGGAGGCGAAGGCGAATTGGAATGTGTTGGATGTGTTCACGGGGTCCATGTCGCTGATTCATAATGAGTTTGCCAGTCAGTTGCTGCAGGGGGCGTTGCCGCGGCGTGCGGCTCTGAAAGCTGGCGCTACGGTGGCGCATCTGTCGTTTTACCTGGCGGAATTTCTGGGGTGCAATCCGATTATCCTCGTGGGGCAGGATCTGGGATTTGTTGACGGTCTGTACTACAAGCCTGGGACTGCGATCCATGAGACTTGGGGGCCGGAACTCGGGCGATTCAATACGTTGGAGACCAAGGAGTGGGAACGCATCGCTCGATCCCGCACGGTCCTTCGCAAGATTCCCGATATTCAGGGGCATCCGATGTACACGGAAGAACAGTTTTTTGTGTACCTGCAACAGTTTGAACGTGACTTTGCCGCTGCTCGCGCTGCTGGCAGGAATATTATTGATGCGACTGAAGGGGGGGCGTGCAAGGAACATGTGACGGTGATGCCGTTGCGGGAGGCGATAGATCGGTATTGTAAGCACAGTTCTTCTTCCAATTGCGTGGATTTTTATTTGCAGGATCGAGCTTTCGCCCCTACCGGGGCGACGGCGGTTGGTGGGATGGAGTCCCACAGCGGCGCGGCTGTCGCCGCATGCCGTGGGCTAAAAGCTGCGGTCCCTACGGGGGCCAATCCATGTATATCTTCTCCTCGGAATTGGGAGATGAACCGTTGGAAAACGTGGCGATGCGATGCGGTGGCGAATTTGGAGAAGGTAATTGGTGCGTTGCGGCAGCGTTGCCGTTGTGCGACCGAGATGAAAGAGATTTGCGGGCAGACGGTGCCGTTGCTGCGGGAGATGATCGCATCGCAGGGGGACGAGGCGGCGATGAGTCGGTTGTTCGTCGACGTCGATCGGCTGCGGTCGCGGGTTGGCGCGGATCCGGCGACCTTTGAAATGGTTTGCTTCCTGAATACCATCGGCGAACTGCGGAAGTTCCAGGCGGATTTGGGGGTGAAATCGGCGAAGGACCCGCTCGATCGCCAGAAACGTCAGCTCCTCCGAGATATTGATTACGTGCAGAATCTCGAGATCGGTGCGCAAAGATTGCTGGAGATTGTGGATGAGGCGCTGGCTCGCCTTGACAAGCAGCTTCTGGCGGTCCGCGAGAATCGACCCTGGCCGCGCGAGGTCGCGGGGAGTGCGACTTGAGCACGAAGAGACGAAGGACACGAAGTTTTTTAGTATTTATGTTATTATTATTTTGCGTCAATTTGTTCATCGTCTCTTCACTCCAACATTTTGTGTCCTTCGTCTCTTCGTGTCTTCGTGCTAAAAAAGTAGGTGAATAAAGTGTCCTCACCCTCGAAAGTGATCGCTGCTGTTGTGTGCGACTTTGAGCGGGCGGCTATCGGTACTCGTTCGCGATTGAATGACTGCATTGCCGGGAAACGCGTGATTGAGCATGTGGTGGGGCGGCTTTCGCAAGTGGTCGGGGTGCGAGAGATTGTGCTGCTGGTGCCGCCAGAGCAGCTTGATCGAGCCCAGGGATTGCAATCCCTGGGCTTAAACGTTCCCATGCGACCCCTTCCTCTCACCCCCCGTCCCGCTGGTCTGGATGCGCGCGTTCGGTCTTCACGCCAGTGGAATCTTCACGCGTGGCGCGGGGGGGCTGGGCAGACGACTTGTTTTGATGAGGAATATCATCCTGCCGCTTTGGCTCAGGCGGTGCGGGAGACGGCGGCCGATCATTTGCTGATTGTGCACTCGCATTCGATACTGCTCGATGTTTCCATTGCTTCGGCGTTGATCGCGCATCATTTCCAGAAGAACCATGAAATGCGTGTGACCTATACGCCTTGCGCCCCCGGACTCTCGGGCATGGTTCTGCAGAGCGGCATCGTGCAGGAGATGGGGGAGAAGAATGTTGTTCCCGGGCAGCTTCTCGGTTACGACCCTGCGGCGCCGACGTTCGATACGCTGATCCGCGACGCATGTATGCAGGTCGATCCGGCGTTGTCGAAGATTCCGAATCGGTTTTGCGTGGACACGGAACGATCGTGGCGGATGGTCGTGCAGTTGATGGAAGAGGAGAAGGGGACAAGGGGACAGGGTGACAAGGTGACAAGGAGACAAGGTGAGGTGAAGGAGGCAGATTTCACCTTGTCACCTTGTCACCTTGTCACCTTGTCACCCGCCGCGCTGGCTCTTGCCGCTGCCCGTTCTGTTGCGCCGGGTGTTACCGATCTTTCACGCGTTTATCCTTTTCCGCGGGAGCTTGAAATTGAACTGACGCCGCGTCGTTTGACGGCTCCGCCGGGGGCGGCGCCCGCGAGCGTTGATCTTCGATCAACGGCTGAACTGGATATGGGTCGCCCGAGGGCGACCGCAAAAAGTGAACTTGATCCGCAGCACTGGATCACTTGGCTCGCTGGGCAGCAATTCCCTGATGATCTGCTTCTCACGTTCGCCGGGCATGGCGATCCGTTGCTCTATCCGCATCTGCTCGAAGTTCTTCGCGCTGCTCGCAAGGCGAAGGGGGGGGGGCCGCTGGCGATCTGTGTGCAGACGGATCTTGTGACGGACGATCTCCGGCCGCTGCTGGCTGCGATTGATGAGAATCTTTTTGATGTGCTTTCGATTACTGCTTATGGGTACACAGCCGCGACTTATGCTAAGGTTGCGCGAGTGGATTTGCATGGGCAGTTTGCCAGGAATTTGTCGCAGCTTGCGCCGATTATCAGTGGTCGCGGCGGTGTGCCGCTGGTGGTGCCGCGGATTTTGAAGGTGCGTGAGACGATTCCTGAGCTTGAAGTGTTTTTCGATGCGTGGATTCGGCAGGCGGGGTGGGCGGTGATTGATTATCCCACGGATTTGGCTGGGGCTGTTCCTTTTGCGGGCGTTGTTGATATGGCGCCGCCGAAACGTAAGGCGTGCCGTCGGATTTGGGAGCGATTGCTGATTCTTTCCAATGGAGTTGCGTTGCCGTGCGATCAGGATATTGATGCAAAGCTTCCTTTAGGCAATATCATATCGCACACTTTTACCGATTTTTGGCAGGACCTTCATACTTTACGAATTCAGCACGCTGCGGGACAATGGCAATCCGTCGATCCGTGCAAATCCTGTCGGGAGTGGCACCGCGCATGAAGAAGCCAGAAGCCAGAAGCCAGAAGCCAGAGGTGCTTGCCGTGATTATGGCTCGTGCCGGTTCGGTTGGGCTGCCGAATAAATCGTTGCGTTTGCTCCACGGCAAATCTGTCATTGCGTATACCTTCGAGCATGTGCGAGGAAGTAAGCTCATCACCCGTAGCGTTGTTTCCTCCGACTCCGCGGAAATTCTCGCTTTGGCCAAAAACTCCGGTTTTGAAACTATTGAGCGTCCTGCTGAACTTGCCACCGGTACGTCGGCGACCGATCCGGTGCTTCGACATGCGGTTCGCGAGCTTTATTCGAATCAATTCACCGCAGGCAAACGGCAGGCAAGCCTGCCGGCTAAATATATAGAGCCGTTCGCGGTGGTGATGCTTTATGGCAATGTTCCGTTGCGTGCCAATCACATGATTGATCGCTGTATTCAGATGCTTTTGGATACCTGTGCGGACTCCGTCCAAACTATCGCTTCTGTTGGCAAATTTCATCCTTACTGGATGTTCGATCATGATGCTGACGGCAAGATTAAAAAGCATATTCCTAATAATGTCTTTCGCCGTCAGGAGCTTCCGCCGCTTTACTGTCCCACAGGGGCCGTCTACGTAATGAAGACCAGCGTTCTCATGGCTGCGGAAAATATGCAGGATGATCCGCATGCGTTTCTCGGCTGCGACCGCCGCGGTCTGATCGTCAATCCCGAAGACTCCGTCGATATCGACACCGAAAAAGATTTTTATATTGCAGAAGCTTTGATGCGTAGGCATGTGTCATGAAAAGCAGGTTTTGCCGATGATTCATTTTCAGAATAAGTCCATTACTCGTGATGGGCCGCCGTTTGTTTTGGCGGAGATCGGCGTTAATCACAACGGGGATGTCAGGGTGGCTGAGCGGCTCATTGACGCGGCGAAGAGTGCAGGGGCGGATGCGGTGAAATTTCAGCTTTTTGATGCGAAGATGCTGCTGGCCAGGCAGGCGGGGCTTGTGGCTTATCAGGAGAAAGCGGCTGATTCTGTTGTGGCGCTTTTGGAGCCGCTGCAACTTACATCGCGGCAGATGGCTTGCCTTATTGAAAAGGCGCACGCGGAAAATTTTGCGGCGATTGTGACGCCGTTTTCGCCTGAGCTTGTGGGCGCTTGCGTGGAGATGAAAGCGGATGCGATCAAGCTGGCCAGTCCGGATCTTGTGAATCGGCCGTTGTTGGAGGAGGCGATCGGGACGGGGTTGCCGTTGATTGTTTCCACGGGGGCGGCGGATTTGGGGGAGGTGGAACGGACTGTTGGGTGGGTTTTCAAGGCGGGGGCTATTGAGCGCACGGTGGTTCTGCATTGTGTCAGCAGTTATCCTACGGTGGCCGAGCATGCTACGCTTGCGGCGGTTTCGGTGCTCCGTCAGCGGTTTCCGGAGTTGCCTATCGGTTATTCGGATCACACTGTCGAGACGCTTACGGCTGCGCTGGCTGTTGCGGCGGGGGCTTGCGTTCTTGAGAAGCATCTGACGTTTTCTCGCGGTGCGGCAGGTCCTGACCATGCCGCCAGTCTTGAAGCTGCGCAGTTTGCCGAATACGTTGCGTTTGCTCGCCTCGGTTACGCGATGCGTGGTCCTTATGTCAAGCGGGCTCAGGACCTTGAGCGCGAAGTCCGCCAGCAAACCCGTCAGAGCGTCGTTGCCAGGCGCGATCTCAAAGCTGGTACGGTGCTCACCGGCGAGATGCTCACCGTCAAGCGTCCCGGCATCGGCATCCCCGCCGCGGATTGGCACCAGGCGCTAGGCAAGACCCTCGCCAAAGACGTTGCCGCCAACTCCATTCTTACCCCGGATGACTTGAGAGCCACATGAATAAAAACAAATCTAAAATCGCTATCGTCACTGGGACCCGCGCCGAATTTGGCATTTGGAAGCCTGTGCTTGCCGCCGTCCGGCAATCGAAAAAGCTCCAACTGCAACTCGTCGTTACCGGCATGCATCTGCAGCGTGAGTTCGGCTATACGCTCCGTGATATCGAAGCCGAGAAAATTCCCATTGCCGCTGAGGTTCCGATGTACCGTTCCGGGCACTCTGCCGGCCAGAGTCTTGCGCAGGGAATCGCTGAAATGAGTCGGGCTTTTGCAAAGCTCGGGCCTGATCTGGTGATGGTTCTTGGCGATCGTCTAGAAATGCTCGCGGCCGCGTCTACTGCCTTGGCTTGTCAAATTCCCATTGCGCATCTTCACGGCGGCGAGACGGCGCCCGGACAGTGGGATGAGCAAATCCGACATGCCGTTACCAAGATGGCGCATCTGCACTTTTGCGCTACCAGGCTCGCTGGTAAGCGAATCGCGCAGATGGGAGAAGATCCGAGCAGCATTCACGTGGTCGGTGCGCCTGCGATTGATGAGGCGCGGCGGCAAGCTGAACACTGGCGTCTGGAAAAACTTTGCTCAGATCGTTATCCGACTATTGTGCTTCATCCATCTTCTTCCGATGAGGCTGCGGAGTATCGCAGGGCGCGAATGGTGCTGGAGGCGATTCGGCATGTCTGGCCGAAATTGCAATTTCGTCAGGTGGGCGCGGTTGGGCCGAATAATGATCCCGGGCATCGCGGGATTCTTCGGGCGTATCGTGAATGCTCATGGATTAATTTACAGATGTCTTTGCCGCAGGTTCTTTTCTGGCAGGCGCTCAACGGGTCCCGCCTGCTCGTTGGCAATTCCTCCGCGGGGATTCTTGAGGCGGCGACGTTTGGGTGTGCGGTGATCAATCTGGGCGAGCGTCAGGTCGGTCGGGAACGTCATGCTAATGTTATTGATGTTCCGTGGTCCGCTGGTATGGCGGGGATTGCAAAGGCGATTCGTTATGCGCTGACGGATACGGCTTTTCGTCGGCGGGTCGCCAAGCGTCGAAATTTTTACGGCGATGGGCATGCGGCGGAACGTATTTGCCGTGTGCTTGAATCGCTGCGGTTTCCGATCGCCACCGTGAAAAGATTTGGTGATCTGGTGAGTGGGTGATCTGGTGATTTGTGCTGTCGCATATGCGGAAGTGCCAGCTAAATGCCAGAGTTAAAGCGTGAACTCCGAGCGAGGATGAATAGGAAGGGGGGTTTTGGCGTTAGACTGTAGATGAAGCGGCGATGGGTCAAGTTGGCGGTGGTGGTGGTGGGAATGATGGGGGTAGGGGCGGCGCGCGCGGGATTGCTGATGCTCGCGGATGGGCGGACGGTGGCGGGGACGGTAACGCTGGTTGCGGGGGTGGGGGGAGGGGATGGGAAGGTGATGGTTCAGCCGGCGGGTAAGGCGGCGGTCAGTGCGAATTTGGCGGATGTGCGCAAGGCGGTCTTTGGGCCTCGCGGTAGTACCAGCAGCAAGGAATGCGATGGGGTGCGGTGGGTTAAGACGCAATTGGGCAGTGGGAGCAGGGCGGGGCGGGCGGAAATCAATGGGAATAAGGTGACGATTTATGATGCGTCGGAAGGGTTTCGGATAGCCAGGGGCAATCGGCGGGATCCGGCGGCGATGAGGCCGTATGCGTGCTGCTTTGTGTTTCAACAATTACAGGGGGATGGGACGATCATGGCGAAGGTGTTGCCGAGTGTGGAGGGGCCGAAGACGACGCGAGCGGGGGTGATGATTTGTGAGGGGGTTGAGGGGAGCGGGCCGTTTGTTTTTGTGTCGCGAACGCCGGACCAGGCGGGGGGGGCGATGCTTTGGCGAACGAGAGGCGAGGCGATCTTCTCCACGGAGGAAACGGGGAAGGAGGGGCGTGCAGTGCCGATGCCGACGTCAGGGCCGGCGGGTCTGCCCAAGGCGTGGGTGAAGCTGGTTCGCAAGGCGACGGCAACAAGAAATGAAATGGAGATCGAGGCATTCGAATCGGCGAACGGGGTTACGTGGGCGAAGATTGGGGAGATCAGGCGGTTGCCGGTGGATGAGAAGGCGGGGATTTATATCGGGGTGGCGGCGACGGGTAACTTGCGTGAGGGAGCGATGGCGAGTTTTGAGGGGATTCAGATGACGGGGAAGCGTTCGGAGCCGGAGATTGTGGGGGTGCAGGATGTGTATTTGCCGGATGTCCATACGTTGCTGGCGGATGGGACGGTGTTGCCGGTGGTGGTGGAGTCAATGAAGGCGTTGGGTGAGGCGAAGGTGAAATGGCCGGAGAATCTGGGGGGGAGTGGGGGGACTCTGGTGATTCCTGGCGGGGAACTTGTGCGGACGCAGTTCGGGGCGCTCACGCGGCAGCAGGTGGAGCGGCTGTTGAGGGCAGGAGGGGGAGGAGGGGGGGGGGGGGGGGTG
>WQYP01000050.1 GCA_009781185.1 Phycisphaerales bacterium
TAGGCGTCATCCAAGCCTCCGTTGCGATAGGTTTGTCGTCACAAACGATCTATCGACAATGAGAGGCTTGCTTTATTTAACTTAACTGAACTGTATTGGGCTTAACGCCTCCTACGCGTCTCACGCATACGTTCCATGAAGGGTCTCTGGCGTCCGAAGCCTTGCGATTCCTCGCAAAGCTATTTTCAACTCGATCTAAACTGGGGGGGCGTATGGGTCGATAGGCATCGTCAGAGGCGAATAGCGCCGTGATTGATGAGTTGGAGATAATGATGAATCCTGTGAAGAATCTTCGGATCATGTGTCCCAATCTGAAGTGCCGCAGCATTTTGGTGGTGCCGGAGACGGCGCGTGGCAAGAACGTAAAGTGCAGCAATTGCACGACACTGTTCAAGATCCCCGTCCAGCCGCCGGTGCCGACTCCCGTGCGGGCATAAGCGGAATTGGCATTGCGTGAAGCGATGAAGTCAAAGCCCTGAGTGCGGTTCTGGGGGCCAGCACTTGGTGTTTTGACTTCCTGCTTTTTTGCCAATACTCGTCAGCCCTTGGCTTTGCCGGGTTATGCCGGTGAAATGGAACGTTACCGGTCCGCGAATCCCCGGCAGAACCGAGGGCTGACGGGCAAATGCGTTTGTCCAGGGTAGGTGGGAGCGGGTGGGATGGGATACAATGGCTGTTTTGCATTTTGGACATGGAATCAGGAGTTTTTGTTTTATGCCAACGGCTTTAACGGCAGTGGTGCTGCTGACGATTTCAAATGCGTTTATGACATTCGCGTGGTACGGACATTTGAAGTATCCGCGATCGGCGATGTGGGTGGCGATCCTGGCGTCGTGGGGCATTGCGCTTCTGGAGTATTGTTTCCAGGTGCCGGCGAACCGGATCGGCAATGCGGGCGGACTCTCGGCATCGCAACTCAAAATCATGCAGGAAGTCATTACGCTGGTGGTGTTCTGCGTCTTCGCGTCGACGTGGCTGGGTGAAAAAATCACGTGGAATTATTACGTGGGGTTCGGATGCGTGCTGCTGGGGGTGTTCTTTGTGTATTACAAGTGGTAGGGGGAAGGTGGAAGCCGGAAGCCAGAAGTTAAAAGGTAGTGAGGTAAGGGGGGGCGACGTAAAAGAAGCCGCGGCTCGGGGGGAGCCGCGGCTTTGGGATTCATTACTTGTGACGAGAATGGTTTATTTCCGGCGACGGAGCATCAGAGTCACGGCGCCCAGTCCCAGAAGCGAGAGAGAAGCGGGTTCCGGCGTATTGCTGGTGACGGTTCCGCCGAAGAGGAAGCCCGTTGGCATCGGAGGGACACCCTGGTTGTAGGGGTCCGAACCAATCGTATGGCTATTGATGACGTTGGCAACCAATGCGTATGTTGCACCTGGGTCGGCGTTAAACGTATAGTTCACATCAATAAGGGACGCATACTCCTCTGAGACACCGGGGCTCGTCGAGGCGAGCACGTCAACGGTTGTCCATTGGTTACCAACGCACTCCATAAGTGACATGTTGGCCACCCAATCATCCGCCGCGAATTGTCCAGACAACGTATAAGACCCCGGGCCGAGCGTAAAGGTTTTCACGTAGATGTACGAGGTGCCATTGGTTTCTGTACCATTTGCGGTGATGTTAACGAAATCGTAATCCGATACCCACGAAGGAGTAGTAGGAGTGGCGGTCCAGGTCTGCGTTGATGGCCAAAGCCAGGCATTCGCATAAGGAAATGCCTCGGCGGGGGTGAGGGCTGCCGCGCTGTGGAAATCAGTGAATCCCGAACCAGTCCATGCCTGGGTGAGGGTGCTCGCTATGGTGCCATTGGGGGAGATAAGCAAGTCGTCGGTAGCGGGATTGCTGTAGACTCTACCAGTAACAGCATCATCGTTTTTCTGCACATACCGATGCTCCATCCAACCGCTGTTGTCACCGGTGTTCAAGTCGATGACTGTCTGGGCGTGTACCGCCGCGGCGCCAGACGCCAAGGCAACCACTGCCGCGAGAACTGTTGTGTACGTTGTTTTCATTGTTATTCTCTCTTTCCCTCAATTTGAGGATTTGTTCCGCTTGTTGCAAATGGAGATAAGTGCAAGGAGCAACAGCGGAATCGTGTGATAGAACCAGACCACAGCTTCGCAACACACGGAGCTGTTTCGGCAACAAGCCGGGAAACTTGGTGAGAATCCATTCGGACAATCTTGCGGGCGTCTTGCCTGTGAGATACTGCGGGCGGGCATCGCCGAGGCGATGTGGCCGTGCCTTTCAGCATGGCCAGACTTCTCAGATGATTAGGATTCGGTTGCGATGGGGCATTTTTTCTCTCCTCTAAAATAGAACCTTACACCCTGAGCTTCCCGATCGGGAAGCAAACACACATCGTTCACATGCACGAGGCAAGCGGCAGTGACTTGAAATCGCAAGATTTCAGATCATCTGCGTCATGCATTTCTGGATGTAGCAGGGGAATTCTTCATCTCTCTCTCTCCGCTCGGGAACTACCAGAAGCTTACTTTTGTCCGGCTCGCATGGGATGCGAGCGATTTTTGCCTCAACTACGTTATATATGCCACCGATTTTGGCGAATGCAAATAAAATCTGCGTCAAAAATGGTTTCCGATTTGGCAGGAGGCGTGTAGAGAGGATTTCAAAAGGAAAAACCCCGGGATTGCAATCCCGGGGCTTTTATTATGTGACATGATGTTTTTGAGAGACGTATCCTTTTTAGGGGAGTGGGGCGGAGTTATTTGCTGTCTTTTTTGTTGTTGAAGAGATTTTGGATGTTTTTACCGGCGTTTTGGAGGTTTTTGCCGGTATCTTGGAAGACTGGGCTGTTTGTAAGATCTTTGACACCTTTGCCGAGTTGGTCTTTTAGGTTATTGACGATAGCAGCGGCGTTTTTCATGCCGTCCTTGATGCCGCCGGGGATGGCGGGGTTCTCGACGATCTGCTGGGTGAGGCGGACGACGACGGAACTGATGAGGTCGGCGATTTTCATGGGGCGACCGTCAGGGTTCATGGGGTCTTGGATTTCCAGATCGGGCAGGTTGAGGTCGAGGGACATGAGGCCGCGGATGTGGACCTTGGTGCCGGTGAGTTTGAGGGTTCCGATTTTGAGATTTTTGCCGGGAGAGGATTTGGTGTTATCGCCAGCGGCGGGAGATTTGCTCTTGATGGTGTCGAGCAGGTCGTTGAGGTTGTTGTTCAGGCCGTTTTGTTCGAGGGTGACCTCAAGGCCGTCGATGGTGATGTCGTTGACCTGAATGGTGTCGGTGAGGAGTGAGGTCGGTTTGACGGAGGCGCTGCAGGACTTCATGGTGAGGATTTTGGGTTCTTTGTATTTGCCACCGGCGACGTTGGCCATGTCGAGAGAGTTGAGGGCCAGGGAGCCGCCGACGAGGCTGAGGTTGGCGGAATCGAGGTTGGTTTCGAGATTGGTGGCATACTTTCCACCAAAAATGACGCTGTGGCGGACGAGGGGGTTGCGGAAAAGGTAGACGCCCAGAAGCAGGAGGATCACGACGATGGCGAGGATGCGGAGAATGCGGCGGATTCTTTTGCCCCGAGAAGATTTGGGAGCGGGAGATTTGGGATCGCTTGACGAGACGGTGGTTTCCGACATGGAAAGTTCCTTTCAACTATCTGCGTAAGAGGACAGGTCCGGTAACAGGATACGCTTGGATGAGAGGGGATTCAACGATGAATACAGGGTGAACGCATTTGGCCATCAGAGCCGCGACCGTCAGGGAGCGACCCGCGTTGTTCGCGCATTGCCGCACGGTCGCTCCCTTACGGTCGCGGCTCTGAACTCCATATGCATTTGCCCTGACGATGAATAGCCTCGCGGATGGCGAGGCATTGTTCGAGAAGGTGCGGCAGATCGGCGAGATGGAGAATGGTGGCGGCGTCGGAAGGCGATTTCTCGGGTGTCGGATGCGTCTCGATAAAAAGACCGTTCGCCCCGACGGCAACCGCGGCTCTGGCGAGAAGAGGAACGAACTGGCGTTGACCGGCGGTGGCGGTGCCCAGGCCGCCGGGGAGTTGGGTGGAGTGGGTGGCGTCCATGAGGACGGGGGTACCGAGTTTCCCCCCCCCAAAGTTTCGAGTTTCGAGTTTCGAGTTTCGAGTTTCAGTGCCGAGGGCTTGCATTTGGGGGATGGCGGTGAAGTCGTTGACGAGTCGGTTGTAGCCGAAGAAGGTGCCGCGCTCGGTGAGGAGGATGTTTTGGTTGCCGGTGGAGCGGACTTTTTCGACGGCGTTGGCCATTTCGGCGGGGGCCATAAACTGGCCTTTTTTAATGTTGACGGGGAGCCCGGTCTGGCCGGCGGCGACGAGAAGGTCGGTCTGCCGGCAAAGGAAAGCGGGAATCTGAAGCATATCAACAACGCTCGCGGCGCGCGCGGCCTGATCGGATTCGTGGATGTCCGTGGTCACAGGAAGTGCGAGACGCTGGCGGACTTGAGCGAGGATATCGAGGCCCTGGTCCATGCCCAGGCCGCGGGGAGTGATGACGCTCGAGCGGTTGGCCTTGTCGAAGGAGGCTTTGAAGACGTAGGGGATTCCAAGTTTGCGGCAAGTGTCTTGCACGGTGCCGCCGATGTCGAGACAGAGTTGCAGCGATTCGATCACGCAGGGGCCGGCGATGAGGAGAAAGCCGGTGGAATCGGTTGCGAGAGGATTCCAAGTGAGGCTGCCGATGGGAATGGGGGACATGAGAGGCTCCGTGTAGATGGTGATATTGTAGCGGAAATGAGACAATTTTTGATTTTTGATTTTTAATTTTTGATTGAGGGGATGGAACAGAACTGTACTCCGAACGGTATCCCGGATGGCGTTGTAGAACCTTCAATCGAAAATTGAAAATCGAAAATCAAAAACAAAAAAAGCGGCAGTTTTTGCGCGAGTCGAGAAACAGAAAGCGATAACCAAAGTACAGTCAAGTTCGGTCCGATGAACCGGAAGAACTCATTATTGACCGCGAGTGCGCTCAGGGTACAGGAGAATTTTGATGCGGCAAGTCAATAAATATTTCGGAACTGGATGCTTTGTTTTGTGCCTCGGAGGGTGGGTTTATGGCGGTCAGCCAAGCTGGGCAGACTCGTTAAGCGGGGCCAAGGAAAGCGTTTTGAATGCCGCGGTGGCGGATGCGGTGACCGCGACGCAGCCGGCGCCGGTGCAAACGGTGCGGCCTGTGCAGCCGGCGCTGGTGCCAGTGGTGCCGGAGCAGGTGATGCCGGCGACGCCGATGCTGCCGACAGTGAAGTCTTTGACGCCGGCTCAGGTGGCGGATGCCAGCAAGTCCGTATTGCCGGACACGGTCGCCGCGGCCGGTGCAGCGCCGGCGAAAAGTGTGGAGCCCACCAACCTGAATGTGCCGGTGGTGGATGTGGGAGTGGACGGAACGGTAGGGGTGATCAGCGTGCAGGACCTGGACATCAACACGGCACTGCACTTTCTGTCGCTGCAGGCGCACAAGAACATCATCGCGTCGAAGGAAGTGAAAGGGAACGTGACGGTCAACCTTTACGATGTGACGTTCACGGAGGCGCTGCGTGCGTTGCTTGAGCCCAATGGTTTCGGTTACATGGAGAAGGGTAACTTCATTTACGTGTATACGCAGGAAGAACTGGCGAAAATACAGCAGCGCAATCGCAAGCCGGTCTGCCGGGTCTTCCGGCTGAGCTATTTGACGGCGCAGGACGCGGCGGTGCTGGTCAAGCCGGCGCTTTCGAGCGCGGCGGTGATAGCGCTCACGGCGCCGGCGACGACCGGGGCGTCGGCGGGCGGGTCGACGAGCGCGGCCTCGGGCGGGTCATCGGGCGGGGGAAGCACGGATACCGGCGGCATGAGCTACTCGACGGAAGACGCTCTGGTGATCAACGACTTCCCGGAAAACCTGACAGTCGTCGAGAGCATGCTGCGCGAGCTGGATCTGCGACCGAAGCAGGTGCTTATCGAATCGACAATCTTAAATGCGTCGCTGAGCGACAACTGTGCGCTTGGCGTGGACATCGTGAGCATGGCGGGCCTTGATTTTCCGACGATCGGGAGCCTCATCAGTCCGCTGAGCGGTTCGAGTTCGAGCTCCAACTCGACCAGCAGCGGCAATTCCTCGTCCTCCACGTCGTCGTCGGGAACCAACGTGACGACGCCGGGCCAGTTGGCCGGAACGTTGATGCCGGGATATGGTTCGAGCACACAGGGGACGTTCGGAACGAATTTCGCAAACGCCGTGCCCAGTGGCGGTTTGTCCGTCGGCTTTATGTCGAATCACGTAAGCATGTTTGTGCGTGCATTGGAAACGGTCACGAACGTCTCCGTGGTGGCGAATCCGAAAATATTGACACTCAACAAGCAGTGCGGTTCCGTGCTGGTCGGACAGCAGTTGGGCTATATGACCACGACCACCAGCTCGACGACGACCGATCAGACGGTTTCGTTCATTGACGTGGGCACCAAGCTGGTCTTCCGGCCGTTTATCACGGGCGATGGCTACGTGCGAATGGAGATTCATCCGGAAGATTCCGACGGTTTGATCGACGCAAAGGGGATTCCGCAGAAGCGCACGGCGGAGCTGACGACGAACGTGCAGGTGAAGGACGGCCGCACCGTGGTGATTGGCGGTTTGTTCCGCGAGTCGACGTCGGCGAGCCGCGGACAGGTGCCGGTCCTGGGAAATATCCCGATTATTGGCATTCCGTTCCGTCAGACAGCCGACGACACGGAGCGGCAGGAAGTGATCGTGCTGCTGACCCCGCACATCATCAACGACGACACGGCGTTGTACGACCAGTCTGAAAAGGCAGCTCAAGACGTTCGCCGGATGACGCTTGGGAGCCGTGCCGGTCTGATGCCTTGTTCGCAGGATCGCCTGGCGCAGTATTGGTTCAGCGAGGCGCAAAAGCAGGTGGACGTTGGCAACAAGGAAAAGGCGCTCACGTACGTCGACTGGGCGATCAACGCGAATTCGCGGTTCGTCGAGGCGATCCAGCTGCGAGAGAAGCTCACGGGTCAGAGGATGGAAGAGCAGATGCAGAGTTCGATCAGCGATTTCGCTCGCAACGTTCTCAAGCAAGATGCGGCCACGATTCCGGACACGAGCGGCGCGAGCCATCGCAATCCGACACCGGCCCCGATGACCATGCCGGCGGACAAGTAACAAAATTTGGTGATTTTGGATTGGGTGATCTGGTGATTTTTAATGTGGCAATCGAATGGCATCCCTGCATACGCGACAGCGCCAATCACCAAATCACCAGATACTCGTCAATGTTTGGAAGGAAAATCATGATGTCACGCATTTCTTTTTATCGCTCGTTGATGATGTCGGCTGTGATCGCGGGGACGCTGGCGGTGACCTCCTGCGGCCTGGACAACCACAAGTCGGCCCACGAACAGGGCACCACGAGCTGGAACATGGCTCGTTTGGCGATCATCTATCAACTTGCCGAGACGCAGTACAAGGCCGGTGATTACGACAAGTGCACCGAGACGCTCAAGGAAGCTTTTGAGACCAAGGCGCTGTTCGCGCCGATGCATGTGCTGGCGGCGAAGGTGAACATTGAGAAGGGGAACCTGGAGCCGGCGGCGAATTACCTCAACGCCGCGATTCGCATCAACGCCGGTCTGCCCGAGCCGTATTACCTCATGGGCGTGATTTACCAGCGCTGGCAGAAGCCGGAGGCGGCCTGCGACTATTACAACCAGGCTTGGCAGAGGAAGTCCGACGAAGTGAAGTACATGCTCGCGGTCGTCGAGATGAACATTACCCTGGGGCGCCTCGATGAAGCTCAAGCAATGCTGGAGAGCAAGCTGGTCTATTTCGAGCAGAGCGCGGCGGTTCGTGTGGCGCTGGCGAGAATCTTCAGTCTGAAGAACGATTACGTGACGGCGAGCCGTTATTACCGGGACGCGACGATCCTGGTGCCGGAGGAGCCGAGGGTTCGGCGGTCGTACGCCGAGTCGCTTTTCTATGCGGGCAAGTACGGCGAATCCGCGCCGATCCTGGAAGACATTCGCAAGCAGCCGGAGTTGACGGACCGTGCCAACGTGTTGGTGATGCTGGGGCAGTGTTACCTGGGGATGCGCCGTACGCGTGATGCGCGCGAGTGCTTCCAGGAAGCGATCCGTGACAATCCGAGCATGATGTCGGCATATCTGAACCTGAGCAAGGCTTGCATGGAGACAGGCGATCTGTCGATTGCGTTATCAGCGGCGAAGAACGTGCTGCGACTGGAGCCTGAGAACATACAGGCGATGATTCTGGCAGCGCTGGTGCAGGAGAAAATGAACAAGCTGGAGGATGCGGCGGCGATGCTGGAGAAGGCCAGCCAATTGTCGCCGGGCGATTCGACGATTCTGTGCATGCTGGGGCTCAACGCGCAACGCCGTGGGAATCGCGAACTGGCGGCGGCGTATTACGTCAGAGCGGCGGCGGCGAATCCGAAGGACCCGTGGGTCGCGGAACTGCTGGGAAAGCCGGCGCAGGAGCCGCCGCAAAAGGCGTCGGCGGAGGAACCACTCGGCATCGATTTGCTCGGCGTTGCGCCCAAGGCGCCCTAATATGGAGCAAGATGAAAACATATGAGAGCGACCGAATCGCGCATGATGTATCTGCTCGTCGCGGCGATCGTGATCACCGTCGGGACGACGTATGCCTTGTGGATGATGGAACAAGGGAACTACACGAACGTCTGGGCGGTCGGCCGCGGGGCGATCCTGGTGGTGGGAGTGGCATCGTGCGTGGTGCTGGGATTGCTGCACCTGCGCCGTGAAATGCTACACGACCGGGCGAGAGAGGACGAGCTCTCGAAGTTGAAGACGGATTTCGTCTCGCATGTCTCGCACGAGTTGCGAACGCCGCTCTCGAGTATCAAAGCGTATGCCGAGCTGTTGGTGGATGGGGAGGCGACGGACGACAAAACGCGAAGCGAGTTCTATCACATCATCCAGTCGGAGGCGGATCGTCTCTCTCGCTTAATCGATAACATACTGAACATTTCGTGTATCGAGTCGGGGATGACGCGGGTGACCAGGAAGCCCGTCGCGCTCAACACGATTCTCAAGCAGGTGCTGGAGGTGGCAAAGCCGTCGGCACGCGAGAAAAACGTGTCGCTGGTGGACCAGGTGGAGCCGGTTTTCTTCTCGGTGGAAGCGGACCGTGACATGATTTACCAGGCGGCATTGAACCTGGTCTCCAACGCGATCAAGTACACACCATCGGGCGGGACCGTGCGGATCAGTCTGGGTGCTCAGGACGAGAGCAAAGAGCTGGTGGTGCAGGTCAGCGATACGGGCGTGGGGATTCCGCCGGACGCGATGAAACATCTCTTCGAAAAATTTTTCCGCGTGGAGCAGCACAAATCCATGGCGAAGGGTTCCGGGCTTGGCCTGAACCTGACACGCCAGATTATCGAAGGCATTCACAAAGGGCGGATGATCGTCAAGAGCGAGTACGGCAAGGGCTCGACGTTCGGTTTCGCCCTGCCGATAGCAGCCTGAAAGGACAGCCGTGAGCACGAGCAAAACGATATTGGCGGTGGACGACGAGTCGCACATTTTGCACGTGGTCTCGCTGAAGTTGCGGAACGCGGGATTCAACGTCATCACGGCAAACGACGCGGAGGATGCGTTCGACTTGGCGATGACGTCCGGATGCAGTTTTGGAGTAGGGGGATGTGGCGCATGTGGAGGGGCGACGATTGATCTGGTGATTACGGATTTTCAGATGCCTGGGATCTCTGGTTTGGAACTGGCGCGGAAGCTACATGCGGAACCGGGGAAATCGGATTTGCCGGTGATGTTGCTCACGGCGCACGGTCTGGCGCTCGAGCAGGTGGATCTGAGGCGTGCCGGTATTAACGTATGTTTGTCAAAGCCATTTTCTCCACGGGATCTTCTGGCGAAGGTGGACGAGTTGCTGGCGCGGCATAAGCGGCCGCCGCCGTCGCCGAAATGTGCCATGATCTGTTCTGAGGAAGTTGCTCCATGAGCTCAACGGTCCTGACAACGCGAAGCGCCAAGTCGAACACAACGGTGTTGTGCCGGCTCTCGGATCGCTGGCGTTCGGCGGGATTGTACATGGCGTGCGTGGCGCATGATGGGAGTTTGCTCTGGCACGATCCGCAGATGCCGCGGGTGATGGCGCTCTGCCTGACCGCGGACAAACGCCTGGTGGATCAAGTGCGGGCCTTGTCGGAAAGCGTGCGGGTGCATCCGGTGCTGCTGGCGTCGCCGATCCCAGGTCTGCAAGTGCACGCGGCGCCGGCATCGCATCGGCGGAAACTTTCAGCATGGCTGGTGATCTTGGCGAGAACAGCCGCGATTCCCGCAACATCAGAGGAACTCGCCCACTTGGCGCAAAAGGCAAGCATGGATGCTTTGATGCTTGTGCAGCAGTCGCAGAAAATTCCGCTGGTAGGTGGTGGGGGGGCGGCGCCATTCTTGACGCTGGCGACGCTGGCGGAGCAGATGCACGACGACCTGCAGGCGGCGGGCAGCGCGCATCATGAACTGGCCGGCGTGACCGAGCAGCTCACCAGCACGTATGAAGAAATGTCACTGCTGTACAAAATTTCTTCGGGGATGCGATTCAGCCAGAAGCCGGAGGCGTTTTTGGCGTCGGTCTGCCGGGAGGTGCAGGAGATCGGCAATTTCGGCTGCGTGGCGGTGGCGATGGCCAGGAACGCCGACGGTGTAAGCTCGCCCGAACTGGATGAATGGACGGTCTATGCGGGGAGTTGTCCGATTCTGGGCAAGGAACTGCTGAGGATGATGCACAGGCCGATTTACGAAGCACTGACGTTTGGCGAGAGCCAGGTTCACAACGAGATCACGGCCGACTGCGACGGGGCGGCGCTGCGGGCGTTGATGAAGCGATTCGTCTGCGTCCCGTTGAAACGCGACCAGCGCCCGCTGGGAATCCTGGTCGCCATCGACAAAAACGATTCCACAAAGTTCAACTCCGTCGATTTGAACCTGCTCAACAACGTCGGGAACCAGTGCTCGATCTTCCTCGAGAACGCGGCACTCTACCAGGATATGCAGGACTTGTTCATGGGCGTGCTCCACTCGCTGACGCGATCCATCGACGCGAAAGATGCATATACACGTGGCCATTCTCACCGTGTCGCGGAACTGTCACGTGACCTGGCGCGGAAGATCGGCCTTTCCGAGAAGCTCTGCGAACGCGTCTACCTCGCGGGCCTGCTCCACGACGTCGGCAAAATCGGCGTACCGGAAGCGGTGCTGCGCAAGCCCGGCGAATTGACCGCAGAAGAAATCGCGGCCATCCAAAAGCACCCGGAAATCGGCGCGCAAATCCTCGGAAACATCAAACAACTCCAGGACGTGCTCCCCGGCGTCCTGCATCACCACGAACGCTGGGACGGGCAAGGCTATCCACACGGCAAATCGGGCGAGGGCATTCCGCTGATCGGCCGAATCATCTGCGTGGCCGATTCGTTCGACGCGATGAGCTCAACTCGCATCTACCGTTCGGCGCTGATGCTTGAGGCTGTGCTGGAAGAGATCAAACGATGCGCCGGGTCGCAGTTTGATCCGGCGTTGGCGAAGGTGTTTGCAACGCTGGATTTCAGCCGATATGAGCGGGCGATCAAGGACCGCAACATCGAAATCGCGGCAGCGGGATCGTTTTTCCATGTTTAGAACTGTTGCAGGAACCGCAAATCGTTTTCGACGAGCGTGCGGATGTCGGGTTCGTTCGACGAATTGACGATGTTGTGTTTTCGCATGATGAGCCGTTCGATGCCGAAGCCGAAGGCCCAGCCGGTGTAGCGCTCGGAATCGATGTTGCAGGCGGTCAGGACGTTTGGGTCGACCATGCCGCAGCCGCCGATTTCGATCCAGCGGGTGGAGCCGTTGGTCCACGGAACGAGCACGTCGACCTCGGCGGAGGGTTCGGTGAAGGGGAAGAAAAACGGTCGGAAGCGGGTTTGGACCCCCCCCCCTTCATGGCCGAAGTAGGCTTTGACGAACTGGTCGATGGTGGTGCGGAGGTCGATCATGCTGATGCCTTCGTCGACGACGAGCGCTTCGAGCTGATGGAACTGAAAAAGGTGGGTGGCGTCGACGGTATCTGGCCGATAAACGCGCCCGGGCGCAATGATGCGGATCGGCGGCTTCTGCTTCTGCATCACACGGATTTGAACGGAACTCGTTTGCGAACGCAGCATGTAGGAGCATCGCTCGCCCGGCGTAAGCCCAGGGACTGCAGTCCCTGGGCTTGAGGGGGGTGTTAGATAGAAGCTATCGAGCGGATCGCGGGCGGGATGGGTTTTGGGGATATTCAACGCGTCGAAGTTATGGAAGTCATCTTCGACTTCAGGCCCCTCGGCGATCGTGAAGCCCATGCGGGCGAAAAGGGCGGCAAGTTCGTGGATGGTCTGCGTGATGATGTGGAGACTGCCGGGACGGTAGTCGGAGAAAGCAAGCCGCCCGGGCTCAGTGATGTCCACGCCGGTAAGCCCAGGGACTGCCCCCCCCCCGGTCCCTGGGCTTGTGGCGGATTTCTTCTCTTCAAAAGCGACAGCGATGCTGTTCTTGACCTGATTGAGCTTTTGGCCGTAGTTGCGTTTTTCAGGGCCGGGAACTGTGCGGAGGTGATCGGAAGCGTCTTTAAGAAGGCCCTTGGTGCCGAGGTATTTGATGCGAAACGCTTCGAGTTGCTGCGAATTGGCGGCGGCGGCAAGGTCAGCTTGAGCGGATTGAAGAAGATCATCGAGATTCATGAAAACACCGGATTAAACACGGACAGAAGAAAGATAGGATAACCGAAAATGACGAAATTCGAATGACGAATGGCGAATCAAATCCAAATGTCCGAATGACCGAATAACCAAAACGTTACGCCAACGCGTGGTTTCGGTCATTTGAACATTTGAACATTCGAATTTGATTCGTCATTCGTCATTCGAATTTCGTCATTCCTTCTGGCTCGTGGCTTCTGGGGAAGGGGGAAAAATCGGAATGGTGCTGGGTTGGGTAGTGGGGTCGGCGGAGGGGGAATGGGCGGGGAGGGTGGTGAGTCTTCCCACTGTTCCCTTGCCAGTGGGCGAGCGAGGTTGAGTGGTCGCGGGGTCAGCTTCCCATCCGCCGCCGAGGGCTTTGATAAGCAGGACGGTGGAGATTTGGCGCTGCGTGAAAATATCGTTGGCGGTGAGAAGGTTGCTCAGGAGCGTCTGGTCGGCGGTGATGAGTTGGAGTTCGGAGATCAGGCCGCCCTGTCGCCGCTCGATTTTGGTCAGACGGACGAGTTCGCGCGCGGAATCGACGGCAAGCTGCTGCGCTTCGGCGCGCTTGGCGTAGTAGTGCAGATCGTTGAGCGCATCTTCGACGTCACGCAGGGCGGAGAGCACGCTGGAGCGGTAGGTGGCATAGGTTTCGAGGTAACTGGCCTTGGCTTGCGCGAGCTGGGCGGTGAGTTGTCCGCCTTCGAAGATCGGGATCGAGGCGGCGGGGCCCAAAGAGAGCAGACGCGACTGGGCCTGGAAGAGCTGGTCGAAGCTGGCGGATTGCAGGCCGGCGGTGGCGTTGATGGTGAACTTGGGCAGGAAGTTCGCCGTGGCAACGCCGACGAGCGCGTTGGCGGCAATCAGATTCTGCTCGGCCTGCGCAACATCGGGACGGCGACTGAGAAGCTCGGATGGAAGACCAGCAGGAATGATCGGCGGAAGATCCGCCAAAGGATTGAACGGGAGTACAAGTTCACAAGGCGCACGCCCGGTGAGAATGGCTAACGCGTGCTGAGTGTCTTGACGCTGGCGGTCGATGTCGACCTGCTGCGATAAAGTGGTTTTGAGCAGCGTTTGGACTTGCAGCACGTCGGACATGGCCGCAAGACCCGCGGCTCGCTCGACTTCCGTCAGGTGAAGCTGACGCTTAAAAAGCTCGACATTATCGCGGAGAATATTGGCCTGCGTATCGAGGGAGCGAAGGGTGAAATAAGTCTGTGCAACGTCAGCCTGAAGCGTCTGCATCACAAGATAGTAGTCATTGGCAGAAGCTTGGGCACTGGCGACGGCGGACTCGTAATTCCGGCGAATGCGGCCCCAGACGTCGATCTCGTAGGCGAGATCGAAGGGAACCTGGTAACTGTTGTAAGTCGTTCCGCGGGACGCGTTGCCGTTGCCGGAGGAGGAGGAGACGATGGGCGCGCGGGTACGGGTCCAGGAGGGATTTAAGGTAATCGTGGGATAAAACTGGCTCTTGACAGCCTTGGCAGCTTCGCGGGCCTGAACGACTCGCTGCATCGCGGCCTGGAGGTCGGGGTTATATTTCGTGGCGGCTTCTTCCAGGGCGGTAAGCTGCGGATCGTTGAAGAGAGTCCACCAGTCAGAGCCGAGGCGAGCGGGAGCGGTGGCGGGTTGGGTGGATTGGTACGTGGCGGGGACGGCGACGTTGGGACGGTTGTAGTCAGGGCCGACGGTGCAGGTGCTGATGACGCCGGCGGCGAGGGAGAGGAGGGATAGGGTGACAAGGTGACAAGGTGACAAGGTGACAGGGTGAATTTGGGACATTACGTTTCCCTTTTTGTGAGGATCCAGGTTTCGGGGTGGTTGATCATGCCGACGATTGTGCCGAGAGTACGGTCGTAGCTGCGGTAAAGGGGGATCGCCCTTATAAATATCTAAGTTTCGATGTGTTGTGATTTTCATTTCTGTCACCCTGTCACCCTGTTCCGTCCGGTTGCCCACAGGCGTAAGCGGTCGAGATAGAGATAAATGACGGGCGTCGTGTAAAGGGTGAGGAGTTGCGAGAGCATGAGTCCGCCGACGATAGCGATGCCCAGAGGGCGTCTGAACTCGGCGCCGATGCCGGAGCCCAGGGCGAGTGGGAGTCCGCCGAGCATTGCGGCCATCGTGGTCATCAGAATGGGCCGGAATCGCAAAAGGCAGGCGTGGAAGATGGCGTCTCGCGGAGGGATTTGTTCGCCGCGTTGAGCGGCGAGGGCGAAATCGATCATCATGATGGCGTTTTTCTTGACAATGCCGATCAGCAGAATGATGCCGATGAGGGCGATGATCGTGAAGGAGGTTTGGCAGACCATCAGGGCGAGCAGGGCGCCCACGCCTGCGGAGGGAATCGTCGAGAGAATCGTAATGGGATGGATGAGCGATTCGTAAAGGATGCCCAGGACGATGTAGACCGCGAGGATGGCGGCGGCGATCAGAATGATGTTGCTGGCGAGGGATTGTTGGTAGGCGCCGGCGGTGCCGGTGAAGGAGCCGTGAATGGAGGCGGGCAGGCCCAGATCGTGAACGACCTGCTGAATTTCGTCGACGGCCTGCGAGAGCGAAAAACCCTGATTGAGATTGAACGAAATCGTCACGCACGGAAATTGCGACTGGTGGTTGATGGAAATCGCGGAGGCGGACTGCTCGTAGTGCGTGAAAGCGGAGAGCGGAATGGGCGTGCCGTCGACGGACTTGGCGTAGACATATTGCAGGGCGGTGGGGTCTTGTGCGAATGCCGGATCGACTTCCATCACGACGTGGTACTGGTTGAGTGAGGCGTACATGGTGGAGACCTGGCGTTGGCCAAAGGCGTCGTAGAGGATGTTGTCGAGCGTGGTGGCGGAGATGCCGAGTCGCGAGGCCGTGTCGCGGTCGATGGTCAGACGTGCTTCACGCCCATGGAGCTGAAGATCGGAGTTGACCTGCCCGAGCCCTTTGATGGTCTTGACCTTGTCGAAGACTTTCTGCGACCAGAGCCCGAGCTCGTCGAGGTCTTGGCCTTGGAGCGTGTACTGAATGTTAGCGCCGGAGGATCGAGCGCCGCTGCGGATGTCCTCGAAAGCACGTGGGGTAATCTGGGCGCCGGGGATATGGCTCAGCGCAGCGCCAAGACGGCTGACGATTTCCTGTGCGGACTTCTTGCGAATGTTCATGTCCTTGAGGCTCACGAACATCCCGGCGGAGTTGGAGGCGTTGCGTCCGCCGGCCTGGTAGCCGCCACACGCGTCAACCGCCGGATCTTTCGCAACGATGGCGGCGACCTGGTAGAGCAACTGCACCGTGTTTTGGGTCGAAGAATCCTGGTCCGCGACGATGCTCACGCCGAGGCGGCCGACATCCTGCGGTGGCAGAAGATCCTTTGGAATGTAGATGTAAAAAAAGATGGTTGCGGTGATGGTGGCGAGGGTGACGATCAGCATCAGGAGGCTGTGGTGGAGCACCCAGCCCAACGAGCGGCGGTAGATGCCCAGGAGGAGTCGATCGACGGCCTGGCTGGCGCGGTAGAAAAAATTGTGCCGCCGGTTGGTGTGCGGGCTCAGCAGGTAGGCGCACATCATGGGCGTCGTGGTCAGCGAGACAATCATGGAAATACCGACGGCGACAGCCAGCACAACGGCGAACTCGCGGAAGAATCGCCCAATGGATCCGCCCATGTAAAAAATCGGAATAAACACCGCCATCAGCGAAATGGACATCGACATCACCGTGAAGCCGATCTCCTTGGCGCCATGGAGGGCCGCCTGGAACGGCGTCATGCCTGATTCGAGGTGACGTGTGATGTTTTCGATCACAACGATCGCGTCATCGACGACGAAGCCGGTGGCGACCGCCAGGGCCATCAGCGAAAGATTGTTAATCGAATAGCCGCAGAGGTACATCACGCCGAAGGTTCCCAGCAGCGAGATCGGCACGGCGACAGAGGGAATCAGCGTGCTCCGGGGATCGCGAAGGAAAATGAACACGACAAGAACGACGAGGCAGACGGCGATGATCAGGGCTCGCTGCACATCGTTGACCGAAGCGCGGATGGTGTTGGTGCGATCCATCATGATGTGGATATGGATCGCAGGCGCGATGGAGGCTTGGAGCTGAGGAATGGCCGCTTTGACGCGATCGACCGTGTCGAGGATGTTGGCTCCGGTCTGACGAAACACGGCGCAGATGACGGCGGGTTCGCCGTTGGCGATGCCCGCGCCGCGGCTGTCTTCGGCGCCATCGTAAACGTCCGCAACATCCGAAAGATGCACCGCGGCGCCGTTGATGTACGTCAAAATCAGCGGACGGTACTGCGAAGCCTTGAGAAGCTGATCCGTGGCGGCGACTTCCCACACATAGCGGTTGCCTTCAATATGTCCTTTGGGCCGATTCACGTTGACCGAGGCCAGGAAATTGCGGACATCTTCCAAACTCAGCCCCATGGCATTGAGGTGGACGGGATTGACCTCGATGCGGACGGCTGGCAGGGCCGAGCCCCAGACGGAAACCGTCCCTACGCCGTCGATCTGCGAAATTTTCTGGACCAGGACGGTGGAGACGGCGTCGTATATTTCGGGCCGCGAGTAAACCTCTGAAGTAATATAAAGCATGATAATAGGTGAATCAGAAGGATTGTACTTGCGATAAGTGGGGTTGGAAGGGAGGTTGGCTGGGAGTTGGCTGGCGGCGGCGTTGATGGCGGCTTGGATATCGCGGGCGGCGGCGTTGACGTCTCGCGAAAGATCGAACTGGATGGCAATAAAGCACGATCCCAAGCTGCTCGAGGAGGTCATCTCCGTGATGCCGGCGATGTGTCCGATCTGTCGCTCCAGCGGCGTGACAACCGAGGAAGCCATCGTCTCCGGACTCGCCCCCGGCAACGCCGCCGAAACGTAAATCGTCGGAAAATCAATCTGCGGCAACGGCGCGACAGGGAGAACGAAATAAGCGAGAATACCGGCGAGCGCAATGGCTATCGTCAGCAGCGAAGTCCCGATGGGGCGATGAATGAATGGCGTTGAGAGGGACATTGCGATTGGGTGATCTGGTGATTTGGTGATCTGGTGATTGTGTTGGGGACAAATCACCAGATCACCAGATCACCAAATTACCAGATTTCCTTTCATTTCATTTCCGATTCATGAGTGTCCTGTGATGCATTGCGGCGGAACTTGGCGGCGATTTTGTCAAACGCAAGATAAATCACCGGCGTCGTATAAAGCGTGAGCATCTGGGAGAAGATCAATCCGCCGACCATGGCGATGCCCAGAGGCTTGCGGAGTTCGGAGCCGGTGCCGGCGCCAAAGGCCAGCGGGATGCCCGCGAGAAGCGCCGCGGCGGTGGTCATGGTGATCGGACGGAAACGGAGCAGACAGGCTTCGTAAATAGCGTCTCGTGAGGATCTGCCCTGGTGACGTTGGGCGTCGAGGGCGAAGTCGATCATCATGATGCCGTTTTTCTTGACGATGCCGATCAGGAGGATGATGCCGATCAGGGCGATGACGGAGAAGTCGGTATCCCAGAGGATCAGGGCGCCGAAGGCTCCGACAGCCGCGGAGGGGAGCGTCGAGAGAATCGTGATGGGATGGATGTAGGATTCGTAGAGGACGCCCAGGACGATGTAGACGGTGATCAGAGCGGCGAGGATAAGGAATGCTTCATTGGCGAGCGACTTGGTGAAGGCCGCCGCGGTGCCCTGGAAGTCAGTCTCAATGCTCGCGGGCATGTTAAGTTCGGCGGCGGCGGTGTTCACCGCTTCAACCGCCTGCCCCAGCGAAACCCCGGGCGCAAGATTAAACGAGAGCGTCACAACGGGAAACTGTCCCTGGTGATTGATCGCCAGCGGCGCCCGGCCTATCTGCATCGTGGTGAAAGCGCTCAGCGGGATACGGGTACCGGTGGTGGAGTTAATGTAGATATGGGCAAGGTCGTCAGGGTGGGCGCGGAAGAGTGGCAGAGTTTCCATGACGACGTGGTATTGATTGAGCTGCGTGAACATGGTGGAGATCTGGCGTTGGCCGAAGGCGTCGTAGAGCGTGTCGTCGATCATCTGTGCCGTGATGCCCAGGCGTGAGGCGGTCAGGCGGTCGATCACCAGCATGATCTGCAGGCCGTCATTGAGCTGGTCGCTGGCGACGTCGCGGAGCGAGTGGATCGTCTTGAGCTTGTCGATAAACTTCGGCACCCACTCTGCGAGATCGTTAGCGTCGGCGGATTCCATCGTGTACTGGAACTGCGTCCGGCTCACACGGTCCTCCACCGTCAAATCTTGCACAGGCTGCATGAACAGCGTGATGCCCTGCACCTCTTCCAACTGCGGCTGAAGGCGGCGAATAATATCGGAAGCGTTTTCCGTGCGGACTTCGGAAGGATCCTGCTGCCCCTCGCCGGTGATCAGGCGGATGAATTTATCCAGGAAGGAGTCGGGCAGTTGTTTGAGGTTGATCTGGATGCGGCCGGAGTTGAGGGTCGTGTTGATGCCGTCGGCGCCGATGAACGAGGAGAGCGAAGCGACGGCAGGGTCTTTCAGAATGACATTCGCCAGTGCCCGCTGCCGCTGAGCCATGGCCGTAAAAGAAATATCCTGCGGTGCTTCGGAGATGCCCAGGATCACGCCGGTGTCCTGCACGGGGAAAAAGCCCTTGGGAATGATGATGAAGAGGAAGATCGTCAGGGCAAGTGTGGCGATGGCGACCATGAGCGTGGCGCCCTGATGCTGAAGCACGACACGGAGCGTGCGAGCGTAAA
Source organism: Phycisphaerales bacterium (assembly GCA_009781185.1). Taxonomy (GTDB): domain Bacteria; phylum Planctomycetota; class Phycisphaerae; order WQYP01; family WQYP01; genus WQYP01. The sequence goes on from WQYP01000050.1 coordinate 19,465, forward strand.
AATTGATGACCGCTTGCCAGAAGTGTTCCGAGACGCGATACAGCCAGTTCTGCTCCGCGCCGGCTTTGTGCTTGAGCATGAACGCGCACATCATCGGCGTGAGCGTCAGCGAAACGATCGCGGAAACGACGATCGTGACCGAGAGCGTGACCGCGAACTCCCGGAACAGCCGCCCAACGATATCGCCCATGAACAGCAGCGGAATCAGCGCCGCGATCAGCGAGACCGACAGCGAAATGATCGTAAAACCGATCTGCTCAGACCCTTTCAGGGCCGCCTGCAGCGGCGTATCTCCGGCCTCAATGTAGCGGATGATATTTTCGATCATCACGATCGCATCGTCGACGACGAAGCCCGTCGAGATCGTCAGGGCCATCAGCGTGAGGTTATTGAGCGAATATCCCAGCAGGTACATCACGCCGAACGTGCCGATGATCGACAAAGGCACGGCAACGGATGGAATGATGGTCGCGGAAATCGTACGTAAAAATAGAAAAATGACCATAACAACAAGGAAGATGGTCAGCATCAGTTCGAAGCGGACGTCCGCGACCGAAGCACGAATGGTGACCGTGCGGTCGGTGAGGACATTGATTTTGATCGCCGGCGGCAGCGAAACCGCGAGCTGCGGCAAAAGTTTCTTCACGCGATCCACGACCTCAATGATATTCGCCCCGGGTTGACGCTGAATGTTAATGATGACGGCAGGCGTGTCGTTCATCCACGCCGCTTGCCGGGTGTTCTCGACGTCGTCGATGACTTCCGCAATGTCGGAAAGGCGGACGACGCCGGTGGGACGGGCGGCGACGATCACTTCCTTGTACGCGCCGGAAGAAAGCAGTTGATCGTTGGCGCCAATCGTGTAGGCGAGGCGGGGACCGTCGAAATTACCTTTCGCCTGGTTCGTGTTGGCCGCGGCAATCGCGCTACGCACGTCCTCCAGATTCAGGCCCAGCGAAGCCAAAACGGTCGGATTCACCTGAATCCGGACAGCCGGTTTCTGACCGCCCGAAATCGAAACCAGACCCACGCCGGGCAACTGCGAAATCTTCTGCACCATCCGCGTATCAGCGATATCTTCCACCTTCGCCAATGGCAGCGTCTCGGAAGTCAGCGCCAGCGTCAAAATCGGCGCATCCGCAGGGTTGATCTTGCTATACACCGGCGGATTCGGAAGATTCAACGGCAAAAAAGTGGCCGCCGCGTTGATAGCCGCCTGAACCTCCTGCTCCGCAATATCAATGTTCAAAGCTAGATCAAACTGCAGCGTCACAATCGACGAACCGGCGGAACTGGTGGAGGTCATCTGGGTAAGGCCGGGCATCTGGCCGAACTGTCGTTCCAGCGGCGCCGTGACCGCCGAGGCCATCACATCAGGGCTGGCTCCGGGAAAGAATGTCAGAATCTGGATCGTCGGGTAATCGACCTGCGGCAGCGCCGAGACCGGAAGCTGCCGGTAAGAGACGAGCCCAGCCAGCAGAATCGCCACCATCAGCAGGCTGGTGGCGACGGGGCGGAGAATAAAGATGCGTGAGGGAGACATGTGGGGTTTGGGTTCCTTGTGAGTTTCGTGACAGGGGGACAAGGTGACAGGATGACAAGGTGAAGGTGACTTCATTGTCACCCTGCCACCTTGTCACCTTGTCACCCCTTCCCCTTGTCACTTCCTGGTTGTGATGCCGGAGCGGACGCAGGCTGCGACGCCGCTTCGTCGTGGGTGTGGACGACCACCTTCGAGCCGGGTTGCAGCTTATCGACTCCTTCCGTGACGACGATTTCGCCCGCGGCGATGCCCTGCTTGATCACCGTGAATCCGCCCTGACTCTCGCCGATTTTCACCAGACGCATCTCGACAACCTTGTTCGCGGCGGGCTTCGTCGCGGTGCTTTTGTTCGCGGCGGTCTTGCTCGCCGTGCTCTTGCTCGCGACCTTCGCGTCTTCTTTCTCTTCGTTCACCACGTAGCAAAAATGGCCCTTGGGGCTCTGCTGGACGGCGGCGTCGGGCACCAGCATCACGTCGTGGAGCGTGTTGACCAGCAGACGCACATTCACTAACTGGCTGGGAAACAGCGCGTTGTCTTCGTTGGAGAAAACGGATTTGACCTTGAAGGTCGCGGTGGTCGGATCGATCTGGTTATCCACGGATTCCAGCACGCCGTCGGCCAGATGCTTGCGATTGCGATCCTGGGCTTCCACCGGCAGACGTGGATTGGTCAGGCGGGCCTTTTGCAAACGCGGCAGATCGTCCTGCGTCGGACTGAAGGTCACGGTGATCGGTTGTACCTGGTTGATGACGACCAGTCCGTTGACATCGGCCGCGTGGACCATGTTGCCCTCATCGATCAGCCGCAGTCCGATGCGGCCGGTGATCGGCGAGGTAATCGTGCAGTAAGTAATGTTGAGCTTGGCCGCGTCAATGGCGGCTTTGTCGATCTCGATGGCAGCTTTCGCGGAGCCGATGCCGGCTTCGGCAGTGGTCAGGGCAGCCTTGAAAGTCTCCACGGCGGCTTTCGCGGTCTCTAACGCCGCCTTCGACGTCGCCAGAGTCGTTTCCGCCGTGGTGACCTGCTGCTCCGAGACCGCTTCCGCAGCGCGGTGGTAACGGTCCATGTCACGCTGCGCATTGTCAAAGGTGGCCTGCGCCTGAGCGAGCTGCCCCTGCGACTGAGCGAGTTGCCCCTGTGCCTGATCGAATTGCCCCTGTGCCTGCTCGAGTAATCTCTGATCCTTGGAGAGCTGGCCCTGCGCCTGGGCGAGCACAGCAATGTAAGGGCGCGGATCGATTTCGACGAGCACATCATCTTTATGGACGATTTGGTCTTCGGTGAAGGCGATCTTCTGGATTTGTCCGTCGATCCGGGTGCGGACGGTGACGGTATTGTAGGCAGCGCCGTTGCCGACCTGCTTGATGTAGATGTTCATGTCGCCGACGTGAGCGGTGTCGACGATGACAGGCATGGGGCGGTCGATGCGACCTTTGTCGGATCCGGATTGCTGGGCGGAGGCATATTTCCACGCATAGAATCCGCCGACGCACAGGCCGCCGAGCACCAGGATCCAGACGAGCACGGAGACCGCCGGATTGCCGTGCCCATGAGGGGGTGGGAGCATCGTTGCGGGCGGATGCGTCGGAGGAACGGTAGGGGGAGAAGGTGAAGATGGGGGGGACTCAGGCGTTGGGGTGTCTTGCACGTGCATTGAGATAACTCTCCGGGGAATGACTTACGGCAGGAGCGAACTGCCCAAACCCTGTGTATAGCCTAATTTGCCAGCGCAGGCTAGAGCTTGAGCAGAGGCAATTCGATAATTAACGTCATGAGGCATATGCCGGATGGTATAAAAGCGGAGGAAGAAGCCAGTAGCCAGAAGTTTTGAATAAGCCGCAACTTGAAACCTTCTGGCTACTGGCTTCTGACTTCTCAAGAATCAAGTCGAATAATGCCGCGTCGGATGGCGAGTGTCACGGCTTCGGTGCGGTCGGTCGCTTTGAGCTTCTGCAAAATATTCTGGATGTGGATCTTCGTGGTACCGGTAGCGGTGCCCAGTTGGGCGGCAATCTGCTTGTTCGACAAGCCACGGGCCACAAGTGCAAGAACTTCCTGTTCACGCGAGGTCAGACCGTGGTAGGGGAACGATTCGGTGAGGCGTTCGGCCACTTCGGCAGGCACGAAACGATTGCCCGCATTCACCGCCCGAATCGCCTTGAGCACATCCGTGTGCACCATGTCCTTGAGCAGGTACCCTTTCACGCCGGCCTCCAGCGCCTTGTAAATGTCCTGGTCGCCGTCATAGCTGGTCAGGGCGATGATGCGGGCGTCCGGGAACTCCCGGCGGATATCGATGACCGCCGTCGTTCCGTCGCCGCCGGGCATGCGAAGATCCATCAGCACGACGTCCGGACGATGCTGGCGATAAAGCGCCACGGCATCAACGCCGCTGGAGCCTTCCGCGATCAGCGTGATATCCGGCTCGTTGGCCAGAATCGATGCGATCCCCTTGCGGACCAGCGGATGATCGTCAACGCACAAAACGCGGATCTTGCGGGCTGGATGGGAGGGGTGGGGGGGTGGGGGGGCGGCGGGTGTCATGGGGACCTCCCCTCTGCCTGCTGTGCCTCATGAGTGGCGGCGGCAGAGGTTGTTAGCTGTAACGGTACTCGAACGCTCACCAGCGTCCCCTGGTTCGGAACGCTGGCGATCTGAAGGGTCGCGGAAATCTCGGCAGCTCGCTCCTGCATGCCCAGCAAACCGTAATGCCCCGCACTGCCATGCGGAACGCTGGTATGGTGTGTGTGAGACGAAACGTCAAAGCCGCGGCCGTCGTCGCGGATCTCCAGCAGCAGTTGCTCGTTCTCGATGGAGAAGCCGACCTGAAGATTTGCGGCATGGGAGTGCTTGATACTGTTCGTAATGGCTTCACGGGCGATTCGCATGAGATTGAATTCAACATTGGCGGGAAGGGCGGCGAAGTTCGTGGAATCAGGGGGAGGGGGGGTGACGGTGAGATGGATGGGGGAGCCGACGACGAGTTGTCGTGCGGTCGCTTCAAGCATTGCGGGGAAGCCGAGCATTGGGGCGTGGTGGATATCACGCAAACCCGCAACCGTGCGGCGAGCTTCGCGGAGACACACACCCGCATCGCGGATGATCTCCTCGAGCGTACGACGCGACTCGGAATCCGGCAGACGCACCAGAAGCGCCTGCATTTCCATGGTGATGCCGGAGAAGCCCTGCAGCAGCGTATCGTGGAGTTCCCGCGCGATGCGGGACCGTTCGTGCAGCACGATTCGCATGTGGTTGCGAATGACACGAACGCGGAGTTGGAACGCGATGGCCGCCAAAGCAAGGCACAACAGAATCAATGCCGGAATGAACCACCAATGCTGGTAAAAATGCGGCGAGATGGTGAACGCGACAGAACTCGACGCGATCTCCGGAAGATCAGCCCACGAACTGTTCGCGTTGAGTGCCTGCACGCGGAATGTGTACCGTCCCGGCCCGATGTTCGTGTAGTACGCCTCCCGCCGCTCGCCTGCGTCGATCCACGACTTGTCAAAACCTTCGAGTTGGTAACGGAACGCGATACGCGGGGAGATGATGAACGAGAGAGCCGTGTAACGGAACGCGAGATTCTTGCGGCCGGCGGGCAAGGACAAGGGAGAGGCAAGCTGAATGTCCGGTTGAACGTGCCCATCGACGGCGATTTCCTCAATGACGACCTGCGGTTGCGGCAGGCGGCGTGGCAGACGAGCGGGATTGAGCACCATGATGCCGTGGGTCGTCGAGAACCAGAGGCTCCCGTCATTCATCGCGGCAGCGCCAGGACTCACGCCCGTCTTGCATTCGGTGGTGTGCAGCGCGGTGGTCGGGGCGAAGGAGGAGCAGGTGATGCGCTGAATCTTGCCGGCCGCGAAATCAAGAAGATGCTGACGCTCGACGGTGAAGATACCCTTGGAGCATGCCATCCAAAGGCGGCCCATCGTGTCGGGAACGATGGCGAAGATGTCATCGTCAAAGAGTCCGTCACGCATGGAAAAATGTCGAGTCGTTGAGCCATCAAAGGACCGAAGCCCGCCGCCGATGGTGCCGATCCAGAGAACGCCGTCGGCATCTTCGTAAAGCGCACAGGCAGGCGCAGGGCATTCGATCGCGGTGGTTTCCGTGTGGGCTTTGAGAAAAACGACGGAATTGCCGGTGGCGACGGCAAGCGATCCGTCCTTACGCTCGATCATCGCATTCACACTTATAGCCCCGGCTTTAGCCGGGATTTGCTGGCCTTTTGGGAGTGAGAACAGGCCGTCGGGTCCGCCGACCCAGAGGGTCCCGGCACGATCGAACAGGAGAGTGGAAATGGCCTTCGTAAAGGGAAGCACGCGAACTCGTGGCGGACTCCCCCCGAACACCGCGAGTCCTTTATCGCTGCCGATGAAAAGCTCACGAGCGGGAGATTCGGCCAAAGCGGGGATGCGGTTGGATGGCAGCCCGTCGGCGGTGGTGAGAGGATGGGACTTGTCAGGAGACGGAACGTTGAATCTGGCGAGCCCGGAGTCAAGGGTGCCGACGTAAATGCTCCCGTCGGATGTTTGGAGGACCGGGCCGGTGTCGTTGGACGGGAGCCCTTCACGGACGGTGATGGGTGTGAATCGCCCGTCGAGAAACTGATTCAGCCCGTGTTTGGTGGCGACCCAGAGTGAGTCTTCTTTGTCCATGAAGATACCGTAGACGGTGGACTGTGAGAGTCCGTCGTTGGCGTGGAAGGAGTCGATGTTGAAATTCCCCGGCTCAGCCATCCGAGACGCGACCGTCAGGGAGCGTTTCTCCGCTTCGGAGGGATGCTCCACTTCGGGGGAACGCTCCCTGACGGTCGTGTCTCGGATTGTTTCGGATACGGGAATGATGATGCGTGAAAAGCCATCGCGGGTACCTGCCCACAAAATATTGTCGGGAGCGACGTGGAGGCAGTAGACGAAATCATCCGCAAGTCCGTCCGCAACAGTGAACCGCCGCTCACGATGCTCCTTGTCAAGCGAGATCAGCCCCTGCGAAGTGGCAATCCAGAGCGTATTGTCGGCGGTGGTGGCAAGGGACTGGATCGTAGCCGTGGGGGGAACGGATTGCAGCGTGAAAGTTTCTGTCCTGCCGGTCATGAGGATCGTGAGGCCGTTGCCAGGGGCGGCAGCGCTGGCCGTCACTATGCCCCGATCTTTCCCCCATCGAACTTCCGTGAGAGCACGGCATTCCGGCGGAACGTCCTTGACTCGCTCAAACTGTTCTTGGGTGGTGCTGGCACTGAAACGGAACAGCCCCTGGTTCGTGGCGGCGTAGATCGTGCCCTGAGAATCGACCAGCAGACGATAAACACGCTGCCCCGGCAAAAATCGCGCGGCACGATTCTGACGAATCCGAATCAGTCCCTGCCCATCGGTGCCCAGCAAAAGAGTGCCATCCGCATCCTCCGCAATGTCGAGAATCGGCACGTCCGCAAGCGATATCTCGCCATCAGCGGAAGGAAGGCTGGGAGGGGGGGGGGGGACCCGTGGGATCCGCACCCGGCCAAAGGGGCCGGGCCGGGTGGCAGTACCGCCCCAGTTTTAGCCGTCGGAGGTTGGCCGCACGGCAAA
>WQYP01000051.1 GCA_009781185.1 Phycisphaerales bacterium
GAGTTCACGCTTTAGAGCATTTTTCATGTGGTCGTGGCGTGATGACATGCGCAGGAAGCGAGAGCCAAAAGCCCCGCATTGCCATGCGGGGCTCCAAAACGCTACGGGCGAGTGAAAAATGCTTTAGCGTGTTTCGCGGAAGAACACGCTAGAGCGTGAACTCCAAGAGCGGAGTGATCAATCGCGGCCGAAGTCGAAAATGGTCGGACGCGTGTCGTATTTGGGATCGTCTTCTTCCTTGGCTGGAACGGACGAAGCGACCTTGACGCGAGGGAGCTGACGCTGAGGTTCGGGAGGAGGGGTGATGTTTTTGGGAGGAGTGGGAAGGGGCGGTAGAGGTTTGACACTGGGCGAAGAATCAGAGACGGACGGAGTGGAATTGGAAGTAACGACCACTTCGACGTCTTTTTGAGGAGGCGGCGGAGGGGGAGATGGTGGTGGTGGCGGGGGGGCGAGGGCGGCGATGTAGGATTGGGTGAGGTCTTTGACCTGCGAGTCGTCAATCTGTGCCTTGGCGAAATCGTCTGAAATGCGGGCCATGATCTGGCGAATGGGGGCGGAAGCGGCGTCTGCGGATTTAGCCTTCTGAGTGAAGGCATCACAGTAGACGCGAACACGGATATTCATGGCGATGAGATTGGGGCTGGCGGGATTGTCGTTGACGCTGTTGCACCACTGAGCGGCAGTTGAGGCTTCGGCGGCGGTGAGCTGGCTGACAGGTTTCTTGAGCAACGCAACGGTGGACTGGACGGCGGCAGAGGCCTTGGGAAGAACGGCTTCCATCGCCTTGGGATCATCAAGCTCATTGATGTACAGGCGAACAAGTTTATCCGCAGAAACGGTATCACGAGGGTTGCCGGCCAAACGGCTCTGCATCATCTGCTGAAGTTTGAAATTACGATCGAATTCGGCGGCACGGGCGGCGAGATCGGCTATTTTCTGTTGGGCGGCAAGAAGATCCTGTTCAACGCTTTCGGACTTTTTAAGGAAATCCTGATAGGCCTTATTGCCGGCGGCGTAAGGGCGAATGGCGTTCATGGCGGCGCGGATGACCTCGAGGCCACGGGAATAGATGCCGTTGACCGCCTTGATGGCCGCGACTTCCCCGGCAATTTCGGAGGTCCCCTGAATGGCCCCCTTGTGGAGATTGCGGCGTTTTTCGTCGCCAACCTGCAACAACACTTCCGCAAGCCCCTTGGCAATGCCAACGTTCCGAGAAGACGTGGATTGATAAACATCATCATACATCTTCTGGAGTTTGAGGAGTGAATCGAGTCGCCTGGCAGGATCGAGGATCTGAATGATGCCAAGGGCGCGGGCGGCGGCGGCGTAGCTGTCACGCTGGCGGGAGCCGAATTCGTACGCCTTTTCGCAGAGGATCATGACGTCGTCGCGTTTGGAGTCGCGAAGCGATTCGAGGGCATGCTGGGATTTGGCGAGGGAGTCGCCGCTGCCGGCTTTGCGGCCGGTGGCGGTCTCGTTGGCCTTATCCATGAGATCGTTGGCAAGCTTGATACGCTCGGCAGAAGTCGTGGCCTTCTGCTCACGGGCGGACCAGGAGGCCTGGTAGTCTGATTTGGCGTCGGCGAAAAGGGACTGCACGGGAAGTAACGCGATGAGCGTAAGCGAGAGGATACGCCACGATTTAAACATGCGGACACTCCAGATGAACAGGCCCGTTTATTGTCGGAGGGAAGAGGGGAATGTGTCAAGAAAGATCCGGTTTCAATAGAGGAGAGAGCGTGCCCCATCGCTCCCTGACGGTCGCGGTACCAATTATCAGAGCAGAGCGTGTCCGATAAGGAAATCTTTGCAATTAAACAGGTTACTAGCGTTTTGAAATTTGCCTTCGAGCGTTTTCAGGTCATAATTCATTGCGGGTTGAAGGTGTTGTGAGGATGAGAATCGTGGATATACATAAGCATCAACCACCGTCCGGAAATCATTTGTCCCAGTCGAAGCCGGCGTCCGAGCTGCTCGCGGCCATGTATGCTCATGCACCGATGATCGTGGTGGTGATGACCACGGACGGACAGGTTCTGCATTGCAACGAAGCGGCGACGCGGGCCACGGGATATTCTGAAAGCGAATTGACCGGTCAGAATTTCTGGTCGTTGCTGTTTCCGGGGCGGCTCTTTGCGCAGGTGCCGCGATTCATCTCGGCGGTTCATCCCGGACAACTGATGGGCAAAGATGCATCATTAATGATGCGAACACGTGACGGAAGAGAACGTATGGTGGCCTGGACGCACATGCGGCACGAGGACGCCAACGGCCGCAAAATGATCGTCTGCTTTGGAACGGATTTGACTGAACGACTGCTGGCTGCGGACCTCGCGGATAAGCCGACAGAGGGGAGAGGGGGGGGAAGCGGGAGGGGGGAAGTGAAGGGGGGGCGGGAAGCCTGGACGGCGATTGATCAGGATGAGTCGGAAGAGGAGGGGGTGGACGGAGAAGTCGTGATACCGCTGTTCGTTTCGCCGCCGCCGTTGCCGAGCGATTCGTCGTACGGCGGAAGCTCCGCGATCCAGCAGGTGCATGAATTCCTGACGGGGATCGATGCGAGAATGGAAGCCCTTCACATGGCTTTTTCGCAGAGGGACTTGGCTGATCTTACGACCATCGCGGCAGCCCTGCGGGACGGAGCACAAGCGTGCGGACTGCTGGATTTCTCAGCACGTGCGGAGAAACTATGCACCGCGGTAAACTGTGGCGAAATAGACGAAGTCAACGGACTGGTACAGAAAATTGTAAGCACAAGTCAAGGTGAAGAAGCCAGAAGCCAGTAGCCAGAAGAATTTCGGATTTCGTCATTTTTTTTGACTGCCGGCTTCTTCTTCCACGCCGATCACGATGTTGCCGGCCTGTTTTCCGTCCTTCATCACGCCCTTGATTCCGCCATCGTCGTGCCGATTCGGCCCGACCGAATAGATCCGTATTCCCTTCTCTCCCCGTGCATACAACACATTCTTGCCCGAATAAATATCCGTCGGCACTTCCTTCAAATACTGCGGAGTCAACTCTTCCAAACTCCCTGGCCATTTTCCTTTTTCCGCCCGATACCGCCCCGCCGCCACCATCGCCTTCGCCATCTCCTGCTCCATGATGCCTCTCTGATATAACTCCATGATCCGGCTCGGAAGCACACCTAAAAATAAAGTTTTGGTGATTCCATCTCCGACTCGTTGCGTGTACGCATCCTGCGTATCACCTCCCCCGCGTCGCTTGGCCCAGCCGTCGGTCACTTTTGCGGCCACCTTCGTTTCCAGGCTTTGCAACTCGCGTATCACCTCCTCCAAGTCCGGCTTCTTCATGATCGATATCTGCGTATCGAGAAAATGATTCACGCCTTTCAGTACCGCATTCCAGTCCACCCATGTTCGATCAATATCCAATAGCGGACTCATATCAAACAGCAGGTTCGGAATCAGCGATTTGATGGCCGATTCGCCCTTTCCTGTCGCCAGCAACACCAAAGTGTCCAGGTCGCCCCATCGTTCGTAGACGTCGATCGATTCCCATGGTTGAGGCAAAGGCTCCAGAGCGTCGATTGCTTTTTGCAACTCATCGCATTGTTTTGCGGAGAGGATTCCCGATCCGGCCACCGCTCCGATGCTTCGGCTCGCCGCCGCATTGATCGCCGTTCCGACCAGGTTCTCAATGAGCGTCCAGCGGCTGATCCGCCGCGCTATACGTTTGGCGCCTATCACGTCCGACATGAAGCCGTTGAAGTCTCCCGCTTTTGCTCGAAGAGTTGCACGAGCGCAAAGACCGTCCGCCGCGAATTTCATCGCTGCAAATGAAGGGAACGACATCGTCAGCATTGTCCGTCCGTCGCCGGCCACATACGGCGTCCAATACTTGCTCCGCGAAAACGCCTGCTTCGCCTTGTCCATCGCGGAATCATTTTCCTTCAGCCACTCCGCCACCACTGGAAAATCCTTCGCCTCCCACAACTGCCTGGTTGCTTTCGATACATCATCCCATGCCGTTGCCGCCGCTTCCCCATGCCGCTTTAGCATGCTCGCATATGTGGTCAACTGAGATTGCGTGGGCAGATCTTCTCTCGCTCCGCACATCTTCAACACTTGTTCCCGCGTCTTCTCCGGCAGCGTATCCGTTCCTGCCACCTCGAGCCATGCCACGAACGCATTGTTTTCCGGCATAATTCCTTTGCTCAACTGCTCGTTCAGTGCCGCGATATAATCCGGCGTTCCATCCTCATGTAGCGGCTCACTGATGACCGTCGTCTCCTTCCCGATGGCGAACGGCACCTTCGCCGCCTCCTGCGCCAAGACTAACCCGACCGTCAACAGCAACGTTGCGCCGCTCAGCCAATTCACCATCGTCGTCGTTTTCATCGTTGCTCCTTTGGCAACATCATACCCGACGTAACGCGGGCGTCCCGCCCGCAACAGAACGCGGGCAAGATGCCCGCGTTACGGTCGGTTTTCGCGGAGCCAGGCGATGAGGCGGCGAAGGGCTTTGCCGCGGTGGGAGATTTGGGATTTTTCCTGCATGGAAAGCTCGGCGGTGGTTTTGTGGAATTGCGGGAGGTAGAAGAGTGGGTCGTAACCGAATCCGTTGGTGCCGCGTGGGGAGCGGAGGAGGGTGCCGCAGACTTCGTCGACGATCACGACAAGGTCCACAGTCGGCAGTGCAAGAGCAGCAGCGCAGACGAAACGGGCCTGTCGCTGATCATCGGGGGTATTTTCGAGCTCTTTGAGAAGTTTGGCGTTGTTGGCCTGATCGACGATTTCGCGGGGACCAGTGAGACCGGCGTAACGGGCGGAGTAGACGCCGGGTGCTCCGTTGAGGGCGTCGGCGCAGAGGCCCGAATCGTCGGCAAGGGTGAGGCAGTTGCCGACAGCGGCGAAATGGCGAGCTTTTTTGGTGGCGTTGCCGACAAAGGAGGGGCGATCTTCGATGCAATCGGGGGTATGGGGGGGGGGGGGGAGGTCTTTCAGGCCGAGGAGTTGGAAGTCGTTGAGAATGCCGGCATGATCGAGTTCGTGCTCGATTTCGCGGATCTTGCCGGCGTTGCCGGTGGCGATGAGAAGTTTTTGTTTTTGTTTCATGATTTTATCTCGAGAATGCCTTGGAGGATGTCACCGGCGGATTTGAAACGGGTTTTAGCGGGATCGGTGGGCCGAAGGATTTCATTGGTCAGAGCTTCAATGGCTTTGGCTTCGCGAGAATTTTTGTCGAAGCGGACGAGGCCTTTGAAGTCGGGATTCGTGTGCGGCGCGTTGATCTGAACGGCAAGATAGAAAAAGTCGACGGCCTTGTCGATGCGATGATAACTGGCACGGATCTCCTCAGATGTGACCTGTCCGGTTTGCGACATATGGCCAAGCATGCGTTGGATTTGGCTGGTTCGCATCATTTCGCCGAAGAGATTGGAGAGGAGTGAGGCTTCGGGGAAATTTTCGCCGATTCGGACGGCGGAGCCGAAGTCGACGAAGCCGACGCCTTTCGGTGTGACCACGAAATTATCGAGTCGAAGGTCCAGGTGCATCACGTGAGCCTTATCGTGCAGCGCGGTGAGCAGTTCGGCGGATTGGCGGGCGAATTCGAGTTGCGAAATCGGCCCCCCCCCTTTACCGCCGTTGCGGAGCCAGTTCAGTCGTAGTACCCGCGTGTAGCCCAGGGAATCCTGCTCGATGGAAAGAACACGCGGAACGCGGTCTCGGAACTGCGGCGGCAGGTCGCGCTGCAGCAGCTTGAGAATGGCGGTCTCACGGGTCAGGAAGACGGGGAAGATTTTTTCCGTGAATTTGCGAGCACGGCGTTGGAGGAGGTCGGTGTCGGCTTCGGGGAATTTCTCCTTGAGCCGCGACAGCACCCGCTCGGCGGTCGGCACTTCCTTGACGACCATGAAGGCGTCCTTGCTGCGCGGACTCACAGTCGGCGAGATCTTCGGATTGCGAGACAGATAAACGTTGTAGGTGAAGCGGTCGCTGGAGCGGCCGGGTTCGACCAGCATCATTTTTCGCATCACGAAGTAGTGGATTTTTTTGCGGAGTCGCAGGAACCGCAGGAAACGCAGCCCCAGCGGATATTTTCTGACCATGACCGGCGGCTGCTCGACGATCCAGGCACCGCCGCCGGAACGAAGGCCAGCGGCGTACTCGTGATACCAGTGGGTGAATTCGCGGGCCGTGGCGCTCACGACCTGAGAGTCGCGGCTGATAAAAACCAGTTCGCCGCCCCAGCGTAAGCGTGCGAAAACTTCCGCCGGCGTCGGCGAATCGGCGTCCGTGAGGAATAATACGTCGACCAAATCATCTCCCCCCCCCTCTTGTTTGGCGCCGATGGCGTATGTGGCGGAAGCAAATTCCGGATCGTGCAGAAAACGGCGACGAATAATGAAGCGGACGAGTGGATCGCGGCGAGATGTACCTGCGGTTGAGAATGAAGGAGTTTGGGAAACGATGGTGCTGCTCCGAAAATAACGACGTTCCTACGCTCTATCATTCGTTAAGTCGTCAAGTCGTCAAGTCGTTAAACCGTCAAGTCGTTCAATCGACTTGACGACTTGAGGATTTAACGATTTGACGGTTTAACGATTTAACGCCCTGGCGCATTCGGCCGATAAAGAATAGATAAAGACTGGTCTGTATTTACCGGGGATTTGTTCATGCCCTTATTGGTGACGTGCCAAGATTTGCAGCCAGGAATGCGGCTTGCCGAGGCCTTCATGTTCCGCGGTCGTACCATGTTGCCCGGCGGCAAGGTGCTGACCATCGAAGACATCGACATCCTCCGGCGAAAGTACGCGGAAATCATCCTGAAAGTCGGCGATCCGGTCCTCGACTCGCTGGTGGAATTTGAGGATGACTCCCGGGAACGCGAAGTCGCCACTACCGTCACACATCAGATTCAGTCGACCATGACCGACGTGCAGCAGAAGTTCGGCCAGCACACGGACCTGGGCGGCATCGATTTCTCGCGGATCAAAAACACCGTTTCGTCGGTGGTGGAGTTTCTCAAGGATAACCCCGTGTCGGCGGCGCTGATCAATCGGACAGCTTCCGGGCTGGGATATCTGCCGGAACATGCGGGCAACGTGTTTTACCTGAGCATGGTGCTGGGGGCGGCGGTTCGGGATTACGTGGTGCGAGAACGTCTGCGTCAGACGGCGGCGAACAATCTGGCGTCGTCGGTCGCGATGGATTTGAAGCCGTTGGGGCTGGGGGCGATGTTTCTCGATATCGCACTGACGCAGATGCCGCACATGTTCAACGAGCAGTACAAACTGACGGACGACAATCGCAAATTTATCCGGGAGCATCCGAAGATGGGTGCGGAGATGCTGCCGGACACGCTGCCGCCGGTGACGAAGATGGTGGTTCGCGGTCATCACGAAAGTTGCGACGGGACGGGCTATCCGGAAGGTTGGCCGATGGAGAAGCTGCACGTGTTTGTGCGGATCGTGCGGATCTGCGATGCGTTTGATGCGGCGACTTCGCAGAAATTTTTCCGAACGTCCAAGAGTCCGGCGAGGGTGTTGTGGGAAATGGCGTACGGCCCGTTCCGCAGCCGTTACGACCCGACGCTGATGAAAGTATTTCTCTCGATCATTCAGCCGTTCCCGATCGGAACGGTTCTGACGCTGGAGGACGGCCGCGGCGCGGTGGTGGTCAAGTACAACCGCAAGTCGCCCTTTGCCCCAACGGTGGTGGTGGCGTTTGACGAGAACGGAGCCAAACTGCAACAGGATCAACTCGTTGGCCCCGTGAACATCGGCGAGGGAAATTCCCTGAAGCTCAAGAGCGTGGGCGAGGAGGAGTTGTCGTTTCTGTATGAGGCATCGCCGGGAATCGTAAAACGGCCGACGGTATTTAACGATCTGCTGGAAATGACGTACCCGTGATTAGCATATTAGCATATTAATGTATTAGTTATTAGGTGGCGCGGAAATCTATGGCGTCTTATTGATACACTAATATACTGCTATACTAATATACTGTTACGCGGCAGAAAGGCGACGAGTTCAGGAGGAATGTTTTTTTTAAGAATAGTGCGGGCCATGAGATCGCTGACGCGCGGCGCCAAACCGAGGCCGGTTTTGTAGTGGCCGGCGCAGATGAAGACGTTAGGGATCGCAGGCAGCGGGCCCATGATGGGTAGATCGTCGGCGGAATCGGGACGTAAGCCGGCCCAGTGACGAAGCAGTTTGCTTGCCTTGAGTTCGGGGAACAAAGCGATGGCGCCAGCGAGCAGTTTTTCGCGGCCTTCGGACGTGGGGGATTCGTCGAAGCCAGCCTCCGGCTCGGTGGTGGAGCCGACGAGAATTTCGGTCTCCCAGGGAACGAGATAAATCTTGCCGGACTTCAGGATCGTCTTGAGCGAGTGGGAAGAGGGTGCAGCGAGGGCAAGCCCCTGGCCTTTAGCGGGCATGATGGCTCGTCCGTCAGCCCCCGGCCCCCCCCCATCTGCCGGGAGTTTCCCCGATGGAGCAAGCAACTGACTACTCCAGGCGCCAGTGGCAAGCAGCAGGGCATCCGCTGACATCGGACCGGCGGTTGTTTGAAAGGGACTGGTGATGGAGGTAAGAGAAGCGCCGAAGTGGAATTGCACCTCCCTACCGCGACAAGCCTTTTCGAGGGCGGCGACGAGTTCGACGACGTTGACCTGAGCGGTAGCGTGGCAGTGGAGAACGCCGTAGTTGAAAGGGGCAATGCCTCGATTGATCTGGGAGGCTTGGGGGAAATCGAGAACTTCCATAGTTGGAGCGGGAGCAGCAAATGCGGGCCAATCTCGCTGCGCGGCGAGAGCTTCCTCTTTGGCACGAGCGTTGGCTTTGATGGAATTAAGTATTTCCATGCGACCGAGACGCTTGAAGGAGATGGGAAGCTGCGTTTCGGCGGCGAGTTCCTTGGCGAAGGATTCGAATTGCCAAAGGCTGGCGCGATGGAACGTCTGGAGCGGACCATTTGCGAGCGGACTGGCGGGCCAGAGTGCGCCCAGTGCGGCCAGTGTAGCGCCGTGAGCGGCAGAACGAGGATCGACGACAACGACCTGAACGCCTTGTTTCGCCAAACGCCACGCACACGAAAGCCCGATGACGCCAGCGCCGGCAATGAGGATTTTCATGATGGCTCCAACATTTTTAATTTTCGATTTTCAATTTTCGATTGGGGGAATTGGCAAATCGAAAATCGAAAATTGAAAATGGGCTATGATGCGGGTGGCGGAGGGGACGGGGCTGGTTGGCGTCCGATGACAAGGCGGTAGAGCCACACGGTCGGGGCGGAAAGGGCATAAATGTAGATCGCGATCAGTGCCGAGAGCTGCGGCTGCGCGATCAGGACCATGATCAGGAGCATGTAGAAGACGACCATGCGGAATTTTTTGCGACCGCGGAGAAAACGATTGATCAGATGCGAGTAGGCAAAGCGAGAAACCATCAGCAACGCAGCGCTGAGCAGAACCACGGGCAACAGATAAGGAAACACGCTCTGACAAAATTCCAGCAGCCACTTGGGCACGTTGAAGGGGAGATAGTGCGTAGTGGGATAAAGCCCGACGAAAAAGATGATGGTGGAAGCGACGACGGCGGCTGCGGCGGGCGAAGGCATGCCGCGAAAGTTCATGTGCGAGGAGACGTCGTGCTTGTTGATGACGTTGAAGCGTGCGAGTCGGAGTGCCGTGCAGGAGACGTAAATGGCGGCGACGACCCAGAAGAGCCGGGCCCAGGCGCCGTCGGAAAACGGGCCGGGGATATCGAGCGTTTTCATGCTCGCGGGTACTTTCTTGAGAACCAGCAGCGAGATGAGGTTGATGGAGAGAAATGCGGGCGCAACGCCGAAGGAGACCATGTCGGCCAGGGAATCGAGCTCGGCGCCGAAGTCGGAGGTGGACCGGGTGAGCCTCGCGACAAAACCGTCGAACATATCGAAAAGCATAGCGGCGAAAATGTAATAGCCGGAGATGGCGAATGGATAGAGCACCTTGGCGAAATCGGCATCGGATTCGTCCGCGAGCAGTGCGGCGCCGGAAACCCCCATGGTTGCCAAGGCGGCGTAGTGGATCGCCGCAAAACCGCAGAGACAGTTGCCCAAGGTAAAAAGAGACGGCAGAATCGCGACTCCGCGGCGGTACTTGTGCGGAGGATGAGGAGCAGGAGAAAAAGGGGGAGGGATCATGGGATTACCTTATTGAGCGGGTAGGAGATGATGCCCGTGGCACCGGCCCGTTTGAGTTTCGGAATCAGATCGCGTTCGGATTTCTCTTCGACGATCACTTCGACGGCAACCCACTGCCCGTCGGCCAACGACGAAATGGTAGGTGACTTCTCGGCAGGCAAAATGTTGATGATCGCATCCAGAGAAACCCTGGGCACATTGAGCTTGAGTCCGACTTTCTCGCGGGCCGACATCGCGCCTTTGAGCAGCAGCGCAATGTTCTCGATCTTCTCACGCATGGCAAGATCGACCCATGTTTGCTTGTTAGCGATCAGACGCGGCGTGGAGGTCAGGAGCGTGTCGATGATGCGAAGATTGTTGGCCCTGATGGACGAACCGGTCTCGGTGATGTCGACGATCGCGTCGAGCAGGCGAGCTTTGACTTCAGTCGCTCCCCAGGAAAACTCGACTTTCACACTGACGCCTTTTTGTTCGAAGTAGCGGCGAGTGAAGCCGACGAGTTCGGTCGCAATCACGCCGCCGTCGAGGTCCTCGGGCTTGTTAACCTTGCTTTCCGCGGGAACGCAGAGGACCCATCGAGCCGGCTGGCTGGTGGCCTTGGAGTAGACCAGCTCCGCGACTTCGTGGACATCGGAGCCGTTTTCCTGGATCCAGTCGGAGCCGGTGAGGCCCAGGTCGACAACGCCGTCTTCGACAAATCGAGACATCTCCTGCGGACGAAACATGATGACTTCGATGCTCTTGTCGTCGATGGAGGGGAAATAGGAGCGATCTTTGACGCTGATGCGATAGCCGGCCTTGGCGAAGAGGTCGATGGTGGATGCCTGAAGGGAACCGTTGGGGATGCCAAGACGCAGAACGTCGGAAGTGGGACGGGGAGGATTGAGCATATATCACCTGAAAACCTGTGCAAACCTGAAAATAAACAAGCAAAATATTAGAACAGTTTTTGGAATGGTATTCAATCCGACGTATCCATGAAGAACTTCGTCGGCTGATACTTTTCTGTGAGCAACACCATCTTCTTCCCCGCGCCCAGCTTCCCCAGCGTTCGCGTCTTGGCATCAATCACGTAGAGCGTACGAAATGTCTGATCCTCCAGGACGCACAAGCTGGAGTTCGGAATCACTCCCACATCGACAAATTGGCGGCGGCTGAAAAGGCCGAGAAACTCGGTATTGTCACTCAAGCGGATCTCGTCGCGACCGTCCCCGGGGGGAAATGAAATGGTGACGTACTGGCCGCCGACATTGGTTTTTTTCCATATATTTGCGTCAAGATGCCCGTGGTCATTGGCGAACAGGAGACCTGAAGGCCATCCGGAGACCTGCGTCCCGAAAGTGCCGTAAACAGGTTCGATGAGAGATGTTCCCACATCGTCGCGTTCCTCGTCAATGCGGTCAAAGGTCCCGGCAAGCCACAGTTGCAGCATGACTTGGGTTTTCCAGTTATCTCTCCTGCACATCAATACCTGTTCATTTGTACTCCATGTCAGGCAAATCACGCCTTGCTCCCGATCGAGCGAAGAGGGCAATTCCACAGTACGCTGCGTATCGACATTGTAGAGTCTCAGCCGATATCCCGTCCTGTGCGTGTAGCCGATGCTGCCCATTGCTTTGGCCGGGTCTTCGATCGGAGATATTTCAATCGGAGCCATGAATGCCACATGCTTCCCTGACGGGCTCATCGTGACCGCGGTCATCACCGGGCGATCCGGACTGCCCAGACCCATCCCCTCCAAGTCCAGAGTCCCAATCTTCCGGACCTGTTCCGCCTGCTCAGCCAAGTGCGACCAGAAAAACAGCTCAGTGCCCTTGACGAAAAGGCACCGCTGAAAATCGGGTGTGATCTGGTAGTCGGTCATCGGATACGGGACGAGCGTCTGAACACGCGAGGCAGCGGCAGTGCTCCGCATGAGATATCCAGTGGACGGATCGATATATAATATACTTGCAGATTGATCGGTTACCCAGCGGGTGTCCGGCTTTAAGGCGGCAAGATTGTGGCGCGGCGCGGTCGCCATGTAATGCAGCGGGCACAAGACGGCATAGACCACAAGATTGCCGACGAAAACGCCAAGGGCGATCCGCCGCCAAGCCATCGGCCGCAGCACCAGCCAGACAATCGGGCCTTCAAACAGCAATGTCACAAGGAAATAGCTGATGTACCGCACCATGCGGAAAAGGAAATTGGCGAAAAAATAGCGATCCAGATCGCTCGGCACATAACTCGCCAAACCGGCAAAAATCGCACTCAGCCCGATCACGACAACCGCTGACACACCGTTCGCGAACAACGAAGCCTTCACCGCAACCCAGAACGTCGCCCGGCAGAAAAACTTGAGCACGATCGCTTCCACCAGGACCACCAGCACAGCGATCGCACAGCCCAAAAGCAGCCACCCGCCCGGAAGAATCGCGTCCGCTAAATTAAAAGGTGCAATACCCATCATATGCTCCACGATCAGTCGGCCTCCACCAGCATCAGGTTCTGCGGATCCACCTGCAACATCACCACATCCGTTCCCCCACCCACACCCACACCTACTTCCGGATTCAGTTCGAAGGCCTTCACCCGTTGACCATTCGTCAACTCCACGACGTGCTCAGCGATTTCGCCGAGGTAGGTCGTGGAGAGACGTTTGCCCGGTAGGCTGTTGGGGACGGAAGTGTCCACCTTGAGCGATACCGATTCCGGGCGAAACGCGACGAGCATTTTTTTGCCGGGAACGATCCCATCGCTCCGTTGCGGCAGATGCGCCGAAAGTTGTCCGACCGGCGTGTTCACCTTGACCACCCCCCCATCGACCGATTCCACCGTCGCATCGAGAAAGTTCGACTCGCCGATGAAATCAGCCACGAATCGCGACACGGGTTGGCGGTAGAGCTCAGCGGGTGTTCCGACCTGCTGAAGTTGTCCGAGTTTCATCACCGCGATGCCGTCGGCCATTGAAAGCGCTTCCTTCTGATCATGCGTCACATAGATCGCGGTGATGCCTGTTTGTTTGACGATGCGTCGAATCTCGGAACGCATTTCGAGACGAAGCTTCGCGTCGAGGTTCGAGAGGGGTTCATCGAGCAGCAGGCATTTGGGGCGGAAGGCCAGAGCCCGCGCGAGAGCCACGCGTTGCTGCTGGCCGCCGGAGAGCTGGTTGGGCTTGCGATCTTTGAGATGGGCCATCTGGACCAGAGAGAGCGTCTCGTCGATTCGCCGGGCACGTTCCGGGCCGCGGATTTTGCGGGTATCGAGGCCGAACCCCACATTATCGCCGACCGTCATGTGCGGCCAAAGCGCATACGACTGAAACACCATCCCCGTCTCCCGCTCGTGCGGCGGAACGTAAGTTATGTCCTGCTGATCAAAGAGGATTCTGCCCTTGGTAGGCAGCACGAAACCGGCGACCATTCGGAGCAAAGTCGTTTTCCCGCAGCCGGAGGGCCCCAGCAAAAAAAACAGACTGCCGGAAGGAATTTTGAGCGAAACCCGATCCACCGCAACAGTCCCCCCCCTCCCCTTTGCCCCTCCCTTACCGCCCGTTGCGAAGTGCTTGGTAACGCAATCAATATCAATAGCAACCATAGATACACACGTCTTATTCTCCAACGAATCATCGCCGCCATTCTACATTCTGCCAACGATGATTGGTACCGCGACCGTAAGGAAGCGAGAGGATGGCTATAATGTCCACAGTCATCTCTAACGGAGGAACTTCGATGCAACACGTCGCATTATTCCTGTTCATGGCCACCTGTTTTGCAACGGTCGCTGCCGCGCAGAATCTGGGCAACTTGAAGCAGAACATCCAGAATCAGCTCCAAGGCGCACAGGAAGAACGCGCCAAGCAGATGGAAGAAGCCACAGGTAAGACGCCACCACCACCCACCGCAACGGGCCAATCGCCGATCAGGCAAGGCTGGACCACGCGGCAAGCCAGGGACGGTAAAACGGAGGTTCGACTCTATTTTGCTCATCCGCAGAATCTCAACAAGGCCAAACCCGTCGCGGGTCTGGTGGTACTCCAGGAATGGTGGGGCGTGAACGATGACATTCAGGAGCGGGTCAGGGAATTTGCGCAGCACGGCTATTACGCCGTGGCGCCGGACCTCTATCACGGCAAAGTAACCGCGGACCCCACAGAAGCCCAAAAACACCATGACGCGATGAGCAATACCGCCGCAATGATAGATATGAAAACAGCAACCGATCTGTTGGAGGAAGAGGCGACCAACGGCGTTGTCGATCGCAATCACATCACGTCAATCGGCTGGTGCATGGGCGGAGAACAATCGCTGTTGCTGTCGCTGGCGGACCCGCGGATCAAAGCGACGGTGATCTTTTACGGACCGTTGGTGACGGATCCGCAGCAGCTCAAGCAGTTGCAGGGCCCGGTGCTGGGGATTTTCGGAAACAACGACAAAGCCCCCAGCCCGGCGGACGTGGAGCGTTTCAGGAATGCGCTCAAGGCCGCGGGAAAGACGGACGTGACAATCTATCAGGTCGACGGTGTGGGCCACGCCTTCGCCAGCAAGGCGGCCGCGAAGCTCGGACTCTACAACGAAGAGAAATCCAAAGAGGCGTGGGCGAAACTATGGACCTGGCTGGATAAAAAACGATAAACTGTTGCGAACCGTCTTAACGCCCGCCCGCCCGCTGCGCCTGGAAGCAGTCGCGGCAATAGACCGGCCGGCTGCCCGATGGCTTGAAGGGCACTTCGGTCTGCTGGCCGCACTGAGCGCAGGTAGCCGGGAACATCTGCCGCGGCCCGCCGCCACCGAACCCGCGCCCGCCACCGCCGCCGCGTCCGTAGCCGCGGCCACCTCGTCCGCCTCCACCGCCACCGCCGCTGCTGTAGTCGCCGCCGCCCGAGCTTTCGCGGTTCCCGCTGGTCTGCGACGCCTTCCGCGCATCCCGGCAAGTCTTGCAACGCTTGGGCTCGTTGGTAAAACCACGCTCCGCAAATCGCTGCTGCTCGTCAGCAGTAAAAGTAAACTCCGCGCCGCAATCGACGCACACAATCGTCTTGTCTTCGTAAGACATACGCTCTCCGTGAATGAATAGGAGAAAACCGGGCGGCTGCGGGATAGGCTTTACACTCGCCAACCAAACTGGAACGCACACTGCCCCCAAACAGTTCTCATCATAACCTGAGTGGCCGGTAAATGACAACTCCTTTCCGAATCGGTATATTTTGGAGAATCTGGTGACTTTGGATTGGGTAATCTGGTGATCTGGTGATTTTCAAATTGAAATTCGGAAGGTTTTCTCGCAGACGCGACAGCGCCAATCACCAGATCACCCAATCACCAGATCACCAGATTCAAACCGCCTTTCTCGCCGCGACCGTTCTCGCCGCCTGCACGCTCTCCGCCTGCGACGGTCTGTTCACCGCTCCCGCCTCCGATCTTCCCCCCCTTGTCGCTTCCGAAACCGCCGACTTCGTCTTGAAAGGCTTTGTCGTCGACGAGCAAGGCCAGCCCATCGAAGGCGTCCTGCTGACTCAGGACCTCTACCGCCACCGCCGACCCACCGCCAGCATCGCCAGCTCCGATGACCACCGTCTCCGCCGGGTTGATGGGAAATTCGAGGTCAAGGAGCGCGGCCATGATCTTCGCCTTACTTTTTCCCGTGAAGGCTATCACGATCTGAATTGCTTTTTCAACGCCGCTTCGCCGAACCTCATCAAAACCCCCTACGGCATCTGGTCCAATGAGAAAAATTTCCCCATCGTCATGCTCCAGCGTAACCGCCGCCCCATCGATCTCGAAACCGCCTGTATCAACATCGACTGTTCAGACTATCCGCGTACCAGTGCCATCGTTCTCCAGCGTCTTGCCGATCAGTATGCCTTTCCTGTTGTCTCTGCCGATGTTTCGCCTCCGAACTCTCTTCCGCCCGGGTGCCTCTACATCACCCTTACCCCCTCTGTCCCGAAGCCCATTAACGACAAAGGCGACCTGGATCCTCGCGATGTCAATCTTCCTGAGAATCTCACCATTCACATTTCAGGGCAAAGCGACAACGGTCTGATTCGCATTCCGCCGCGCTTTGGCTACCCGCCGCTGCAAGCCAGCAATACCGCCCCCGAAGGTCCCTATCTTTCCGAGCTTACTTTCGACAAAAAGCGTCTGAAGCAGCTCCGCGACGCCGACGGCACCACCGTCCCCGAAATCGCTGAATATTTCTTTTTCCGAGCCGGCAACCACTACGGCAAAGGCTCTTTCTCCTGGACCCATCGCCTCCAATCGAGCTCCGAACCCCAATCCGCCGCCTTCGAATTCCAACTTTGGCTCCAAAAAGCCCCCAATGACCGTAACGTCTGCACCCATCATTAACGTAGCAGGTGCCATTGCATCGTAGGGCGGCTTGCCTATAATTGAGGGACTCGGGTGGACTCGAAAGGGAGATTCACGATGCCGCATGTGATCACGGAACCGTGCAAAGGTACCAAGGACACCGCTTGCGTCGCCGTATGTCCGGTCGATTGTATCCACCCGCGTCCAGACGAAGCGGAATTTGCGGATGCGGAGATGTTGTATATTGATCCTGACACCTGCATCGACTGCGACTTGTGCGTCGCGGAATGTCCGGTCAAGGCGATTTTTGCCGATCACGACGTCCCGGCCAAATGGAAGCATTACATTCAATTGAACGCGGAGCATTATAAGAAATAACAAACATCAACCGTTGTCACGTGATGGCCTCCCCCCGCGGCTGCGGCTGTCAACCGACTTTCCGGCACGTTGCCAGGAAATGCGTGACACTCACATGTAAGGAAGTCCCATGCCCCCTCCCCCCCGGAAACCGAGATTCCAGACTTTTCAGCGTCCCAAGATTCGCGTGGCCAAGATCTCCAGCAAAGGAAAGGTCTACGTCGATTACAAGGACGTGGAAAGTCTCAAGAAGATGCTCTCGATCAATGGCAAGATTCTCTCGCGGAAACGCACCGGCGC
Source organism: Phycisphaerales bacterium (assembly GCA_009781185.1). Taxonomy (GTDB): domain Bacteria; phylum Planctomycetota; class Phycisphaerae; order WQYP01; family WQYP01; genus WQYP01. Next base: position 17,102 of record WQYP01000051.1, read on the forward strand.
CTCCGCCGCGGAACAGCGAATGATCACCGATGCCATCAAACGGGCTCGCTTCTTGGGCATGTTGCCCTACGTCGGCGGCAGCGTGCTCTAGCCCTCCAAGTTAGCCCCCGGCTCTGCCGGGGGTTTACACCGCAAGCGAACAGTCTCTGGCTCCACCGGACAAGCTTCCGGCAGAGCCGGGGGTCGATGATGTGCGCGTAATCCCTTGTTCCAAACCCCTCGCTCCCATACACTTACTGAATGATGAACGACAATCCTCTGGTTCCGTTTACCCCCTCCTCCCCCTCTCATGACCAACAAAATCGCGGCCACGGTCAGCAGCACGGCCACCCGGTCCGCTATGAAGACGAGCGTGAAGACCCACGAGCCGAACCGCCGCAGCAAGATGCTCCCTCCCCCCCTCTCCCCCTCTCCTCCTCTCTTCCCCTCCCCTCTCTTCCCAGTACCCATCTGGCGTTGCCGGAAGCCTTCGCCAAGCTCGGTGTCGAGAACTCTCTTCTGCACTCCTTGGCGGGGATCGGTTTTGTCACGCCGACGGAAATCCAGGAGAAGATGATTCCCGTGGCGCTTACTGGCTCTGATGTGCTGGGGCAGGCGCGTACCGGTACCGGCAAAACTGCGGCCTTCGGCCTGCCTATCCTCCAAAAACTCGATCCCGCTCAGCCGTTCCAGGCGATTGTGATTGTTCCGACGCGTGAACTTGCCGTGCAGGTTGAAGCAGAGCTTCGCCGCTTCGGTAAGCACAAACCGCTAATCCGTTACGCCCTCTCCTACGGCGGGACCAAAATGTCCGGGCAGCTCAAGAGCATGCGACATCAGCCGCACGTGGTTGTCGGAACGCCGGGACGCATCATGGACCTGCAGGAGCGCGGGGCGCTGCCGCTCGATAATATGAAATTCATCGTCTGCGACGAAGTCGATCGCATGTTCGACATCGGATTCCGCGACGACATCCGCAAAATCCTCTCCTTCTGCACCAGTCCGCATCAGACATTCTTCGTCTCGGCTACCATCTCCAACGATATCGAACGCATGGTCCGCAAGTTCATGAATAATCCTATCCGCATCTTCACCTCGGACAAGGAAGAACAACTGACCAATCCGCAGGCGATCCAGTATTACGTCGGCGTCGAGCCGTGGGACAAACAGCGGGCGCTCAAAACGCTGATGCGGAAGGAGAAGCCTGCGTTGGCGCTGATCTTTTGCCGTACCAAGCGTTCCGTCGACAAGGTCGCTGCCGGGCTGACCCATGACGGCATCGCCGCCTCCCCCATCCACGGCGACCTTCAGCAACAGAAGCGCGAACGCGTCATGCGAGGCTTCAAGACCGGTAAAATCCACGTGCTTGTCGCTACCGACCTCGCCTCCCGCGGCATCGATGTTCACGAAATCACCCACGTCGTCAATTACGATATCCCGGAAGATCCGGAAGTCTACGTGCACCGTGTCGGGCGTACTGCTCGCATGGGCGCCACCGGCCGAGCCTTCACCTTCGTCTCCCGCGGACAAGGCCAGCTCCAAACCGAAATCGAAAAACTCATCAACAACCTCCTCCAGGAGTACCGCATCGACGGCTTCGTTCCCGCCCCCCAACCCACCACTCGCAAACCCCCTGACGAAGGCGGCCACCCCACCCAAGCTCCGGCACCTACCACCTCAACCACCCCATCACAATCGCAACCACCCACCCCATCACCGCAGGAAGGCTACATGCCCACCAGCTTCGCCAACGTGCAGCCCACCAAGAGCGTCCGCCCCCTCGGCGGCCGATTCCCCACCAAACGCCGGCGATAACTCGGATGCCCCCATATAGCCCCGGCTTTAGCCGGGGCTATATGGTCAAATGCGATCTTTCAAATGTAACGCGAAGTGTTTATAGTGAGCTTTATAAGTTCACGCTTTGGGACGACGGCAAAATTGCTCCTGGAGCGGGAATGACAATTGAGTGACGCACGTGCGTCAAAGTACTGCCTGAAGAATTCTAGCAGATTTCACGTGAAGGCAGTTGCTTTGGTGCCGTACGCCCCTGTATGGGGGCGTCGGACCAAGGCATGTCCTTCACGCCCTCTGCTAGGGGTTCTTCAGGCATGCTCTTGGACTCTGACGCCCTCTTTTTATGCCCGGGGAGCACTCGATGAGACCAAAACCATCTCTATTCGTCAAAAAGTCGCGAAAAAAGTTGCGAAGGCCTGAAGTCAAAGAGCAGGACGATGAAAGCGCCTTAGGCTGGACTTGCGTCATTTGCCAACAGTGTTATCCGTTCGGAGCCTACGGCATCCACCATGTTCTGGTGGACGGCTCAATATTTTCAGCTTGTTCCATATGTCTCAAGAGCCCCGCCTTTACCGCCCGATATCAGCATTATTTTAAGAACAAAATGCTGAGATAGAATCAATCATCATCCGAGGTCGCGGCACCAGAGAGCCTATGATTCAGTACTTCAATTGCTTGGAGGCGTCATGATGCCGCAAACCACTCTCATCACGAAGAAATGCCAAGCCTGCGAGTCCGGCACACCGCCGCTCGCATCGGACCAGATCGCCGCATTCTTGCCGCAAGTTCCCGACTGGAAAGTCGAAAGCACGGGAGGGGGCAACGAACTCACCCGCACCTTCAAATTCAAAAACTATCATGAATCCATGGCATTCGTGAACGCCACCGCTTGGATCAGCCACTGCGAAAACCACCATCCCGACATCGAGCTCCACTACAACAGCGTCAAAATCCACTACGCCACCCACTCCATCGGCGGCCTCTCCGAAAACGACTTCATCTGCGCCGCCAAAATCAACGCCTTGCTGGAATGACGAAATTTCGTCATCCAACTTTCCCTTGCTCTTCCTCTCAACTCAGTTACAGTAACGCTCACGTATTCGCAGGAGCTTCACGTGAGCAAATCCAAAACACGTGTTCTGATTCTTTCCGCCTCCGCCGGTGCCGGCCATGTTCGTGCTGCTGAAGCACTGCAAAAAGATTTCCTCGTACACCCCGCTGTTGCTGATGGCGGAGAGGTTCAGCACTGGGATGTGCTCAAGTACACCAATGCCGTTTTTCGGACCATCTACTCCAAAATGTACCTGGACCTGGTCAATCGAGCTCCGTGGTTCCTGGGCATGGTCTACGATCGTACCGATAAGCCGTGGAAAAAAAGTTTTGCTCAGGCTTTCGAAAAATTCAACGCGGGGCCGTTTGTTCGGGCGTTCCATCATTACAAGCCTGATCTTGTTGTATGCACGCATTTCACGCCGCCGAATGTGATTCATTGGCTCAATGAGAAAAGTCGCGGGAAACTCAACATCCGCCCTGCTATCGTCGTGACGGACCTCGACTGCCATGCCATGTGGCTCACGCGATCCTACTCGCACTATTTCGTCTCACTGAACGAGACCCGTATCTACCTGGAACGCATGGGCATCGATCCCGCCCGGATCACCGTCAGCGGCATCCCCGTCGATCCTGTCTTCCGCATCCACAAAGACAAGACCGAAACTCGCCATCAACTCCAGCTCGATCCTGACCGCTTCACCATTCTCGTGAGCGCCGGCGGCTTTGGCGTTGGCCCGATCGAAACACTCATCGCTCAACTGCAAACCATGAATCGCTTGTCTGACAGTCGCGGTGCTCAGATCGTCGCTATCGCCGGGAAAAGCGAGGAACTCAAGGGCAGACTCGATCGCCTCGCCAAGAAAATACCACATGGCGCACATGTTCGCCTTTACCCGATCGGCTTCACGAAACAGATGGACGACTACATGGCCGCCGCCGATATTCTGCTGAGCAAGCCCGGCGGCCTGACCACCAGCGAAGCGATGGCCCGCGGGCTCCCCATGTGCGTCGTCAACCCGATCCCCGGTCAGGAAGAGCGCAACAGCGATCACCTGCTTGAGGCCGGCGTTGCGATCAAGTGCAACAATCCGCCGACGCTCGCCTGGAAAATCGAAGAGCTCCTTCGCACCCCCGGCCGCCTCGAAACCATGCGCCACCGCGCTAAACAGTTCGGCAAACCACACGCCGGCGAGACGATCATTAAGACGCTCCTTGGATGAAGAAGCCAGAAGCAAGAAGCCAGTAGCCAGAAGGTTTCAAGCTTGCGGCTTATTCAAACTTTTGGCTTCTGGCTACGGGCTTCTTCGTCTTATGCTCATCAGCGAACTTGATTACGATCTTCCTCCCGACCGCATCGCCACGCGGCCTGCTGAGCCGCGAGACCACAGTCGCCTCATGGTCGTTCACCGCGGCACAGGCCAGGTCGAGCATCGACGATTTTACGACCTGCCGGAATATCTCCTGCCCAGCGATTTGCTTGTTGTGAATGACACCCGCGTTATTCCTGCCAAGCTTGAGTTGCGAAAGACGACTGGCGCAGTCGTTCCGGGGCTGTTCCTCGCCGAAAAGAAGATCGGCCAATGGGAGGTCATGCTCCGCACCCGCGGGAAGGTCAAGCCCGGCGATGAACTCGTCAACGCCACAGGCAACTATCACTTCCGCATTGAGTCGCGGATTCCCGGCGAAAAAGGCTGTTGGCTCGTCTCCGTCGCGCCTGCCGACGCCGCGCCGCTTATTCTCGCCCGCATCGGTGGTGTGCCGTTGCCGCCATATATCGAAAAGTCTCGAACCGCCGATCCGTCCGATCGCGAAGCTTATCAAACCGTTTATGCGCGTGAAGGCAAATCGCTCGCCGCCCCTACGGCCGGTCTGCATTTTACGCCTTCGCTCCTGGCGAAAATCGACGCGATGGGCGTCAAACGCGTTGCCGTCAACCTTGAAGTCGGCCTCGGCACATTCCTGCCGGTGGAAACCCATACGCTCGAAGAACATCCCATGCACACTGAAATCTTTGCCGTCCCCGCCGCGACCGTCTCCGCCATCCGCAATCAGCGGCAGCGTCACGGGCGCATCATCGTCATCGGCACCACCGCAGTCCGCACCCTCGAATCTGCGGCGAAACAAATCATCCATGCCACCCCGCAAAGCGGGGTCGCTACATGCATTTCCGACCTTCGCGGCTCCACCAACCTGAAAATCTCACCCGGCTTCCCCTTCCAACTCACCGACGTCCTCCTCACCAATTTCCACCTTCCCCGCAGCACCCTCATGGCCCTCGTAGGTGCCCTCGTCGGCGTCGAAAAACTCAAACAGCTCTACACCCTCGCCATCGAAAAAAAATACCGCTTCTACTCCTACGGCGACGCTATGCTCATCGTGTGATTTTCGATTTTTGATTTTTGATTTTGGGAGAGCTTAAAAATCGAAAATGAAAAATTGAAAATTGAAAATGTCCTCACTCTCGGTCGTACTTGATCGCAGAGTGCAGTTCGTACTTGGAGAATCGCTTCCGCCCGTTCAAAAATACCAGTTCGATGAGTACCGCAATTCCGAGGATCTCTCCGCCGAGCGATTCCACCAGGTCGCAGCATGCCTTCATTGTCCCGCCTGTCGCTAACAGATCATCCACCATCAGGCATCGCTGGCCACGCGTAACCGCATCTCGATGCATCTCCAGCGTATCCTTCCCGTACTCCAATTCATAGGTCAGCGAAATCTTCTCCGCCGGCAGTTTTCCCGGCTTTCGTACCGGCACAAACCCACACGACAAAGCCTGCGCCAATGCCGTCCCAAAAATAAAACCACGCGACTCCGCCCCCACCACCGCCTGGATTCCGCGTCCTCGAAACGGATTGGCCAGCACCTCTATCGCCATCGCCAATCCCGCCGGCGACGCCAACAGCGGCGTAATATCCTTAAACACAATCCCCGGCTTGGGAAAATCCCACACATCACGAATCAACGAACGCAATTCCAACATGACAACCTCTTCCGTTAGTGAACACTTATCCTCATGACACCGCATACGATAAACGCAAATAGCCTTGTGTGGAAACGCAAGGCTTAACGCATCTTGCGCGACCCACCCATGCGCTCTATGAGAGACTCTGGCGTCCGAAGCCTTGCGCTCCCTCGCAAGGCTATTTCCATATTGTTATCATCTCGGTGGAGGTTCGCATCATGCATCGATTCGTTATCGCCATGCTCGCTTTGTTCACTCTGCTGAGCTGCCAACATGCCGCCACCCAGCCAAGTAACTCCTCGACCGAGCTTCGCGGCGTCCTCGCCGACCTCGCTAACTCGCACAATGACAAGATCAAGCTTGCCCTGTGGGTCAGTACGCCGTTCCGCCCGGTCGAGGCTCCCTTCCGGCCTTTCTTTAATAACATGGGCACACAAAACAAGCAGCTTCTCGCTGAGCTCCAGACCTGGGCGAAGCAGCACAAGGTCGATCTGACCTATCACCCTCCCACCGGTTTTGCCGGCGCCGTTGACAAGATCATGAACGCTCGCCAGGAAAAGCTCGTCCGCAACGATGATAAGCTCTCCTTCCAGCACCACATTCTTATCCAGATGTACATTGATTACGAAAACAACCTGAGTCAATGTCAAGCACTGCTTCCCACCCTCACCGATCCCGCCCTCAAATCCCACATCGAGAGAACCGCCAAAATGTATTCCGACGGCAGCGCCGAAATCCTCGCCCTCCTCGCCCGCTATAAATTCCAATAAGAAATTCGAATGACGACGGGAATGAGCCACAGGCAGACACAGACAGAATTTGATTTTCGAATTTCGAACTTCGAGATTTCGTCCTATTCTTCCCGCAGTGCCACCGGTTTTCCCAGTACCTCCGCCATGACGATGCACTGCCGCAATGCCATGCGGTTTTTCATGATTTTGCCAACTTCAAGCTTCGCTCCTGCCCCCGCCCCCCCCGTTGTCTGACTTGTCGCCTTGCTCACCGCCGGTATTTCCCCCCTCCCCCCTACTCGTGTCTCTGGTGCCACCGGTGGAGTTTCTCGCACGGTTACCACCGGTTTCACCGGCTGCTGCAGCGGCCTCCGCGATGGAGCTGTGATCACTACCGGTGGACGCGGCGTCGGGCGCTGCGGAATCGGCGGCGGGACCGGACGCGCCACGGGGCGCGGAGTCGGCTGCTGTACCGGCGCCGGACGTGGCAACGGGATTCGATCCGGCACCCGCACCTGCTGCGGCGGAGGTCCCCCCACCCTCGCCCCACCCGTCGCACCTCCACGCCGCGCCTGTTCGCGAGCCAGTTCCTCAATCGAGATTTTTCCTGCCAGAATATCCCTCGCCAGTTGTCGAGGATCTCGCGGAATGTCCGCCATGGTGCCTCCGTGGAGATGATTGCCTCTCATCCGCCACCCCGCAAAGCGGGGTCGCTACATGCCTTACTTTTTGCCGCCATCCGGCGCGGACCCGCCGCCGAGCGACTCTCGCATCTGCGTGTCTGCCATGACGTTCCGCATCTTGTAATAATCCATGATGCCCAGATGGCCGGACCGGAACGCCTCCGCCATTGCCAACGGAATCTGAGCCTCAGCTTCGATCACTTTTGCGCGGTTCTGCTGTGCCGTGGCGGTGAATTCCTGCTCCTGCGCCACAGCCAGCGCGCGACGCTTTTCCGCTTCCGCCTGGAATCGGCGTTTATCCGATTCCGCCTGATCCGCCTGCAATTTTGCGCCGACGTTGTCGCCGACATCGACGTCCGCGATATCGATCGACAGAATTTCAAATGCCGTTCCCGCGTCGAGGCCTTTGTGCAGCACCGTCTTGGAGATACTGTCCGGATTCTCCAACACATGTTTGTATGTATCCGCCGAACCGATCGATGTCACGATGCCTTCGCCGACACGGGCGATGATGGTTTCTTCGGTGGCGCCGCCGATGAGTTGCTGGATGTTCGTTCGTACGGTGACGCGAGCTTTGACTTTCAGTTGAATGCCGTCTTTGGCCACGGCGTCGATGGTGGTCCGCCCGGTCGCCGCGTTTGGCACGTCGATCACCTTCGGATTCACCGATGTCTGCACAGCATCGAGCACATCGCGTCCGGCCAGATCGATGGCCGCGGCCTTCGACCAGTCCAGGCTGATCCTCGCCCGGTGCGCCGCGATCATCGCTCGCACCACATTGGGTACCCGTCCGCCCGCCAGGTAATGGCTCTCGAGCATGTTCGTCGTGATATCCCCCAAGCCCGCCTGCGACACCGTGATCTTCGACTGGACGATCTGCTGGAGGTTGACTTTCCGCAGCCGCATTCCGATCAGCGACGCGAAGCTGACGCCCGCCTTGGCCATGAACGCCTGCAGCCAGGTCGCGAAAAACTGTATGAAGACGATGCCGATCGCCACCACGATGATCGCGCAGATCACCACCAGAACCCACCCAGCCATCGCCAGGAAGTCTCCGCCCTCGCCCCCACTTCTCGCCGCCAGCATGTTGAACGCAGTTAGATGCATGATTGATCTCTCCAAAAAGATGCCAAGTGACCGCCTGCACGAGTCAGAATAGACCGCACGCGTTGAACCGTCAATATAATCCCGTTAGTCGTCAAGTCGTTAAATCGATTTAACGACTGAACGATTTAACGACTCAATGACCTAACAAGGAGGCTTCTCACTTTTTTTTCTTCCCTGCCTTCATTTCTTTCCACGCATCCCGGATTGCCGTGCGTTCTCGCACATTGGCGATTTCCGAGATCGTCAATCCTTCCAATCCCACGGAGACTTCGTAGAGTCCGCTATGCCGGGAGTCCTGCAGGTACATTTCCTCGCATGCTTTGAGCGAGGGCAGTTTCTCCGGCGTCATCACGGTGAAATCGCTTCTCTGCTGTGCCTCCGCCGGCATCCGCATCAAGTCCCACACCCGCTGCCACAGTTTGTTCTCGAAGTAACTCACGTGCGCATCGAGCCCCAGCGGATGGACCCGCATCGCCATCGGCACTTCAAACGACTCATCCGTCCACCCCGTCCAGAAACTGAAGCGATCTTCCTCTTTCTGCTCAGGGGCATACACGTGCATCAGCAGCCACAGGTTCTTCCCCCGCATTTCCTTGTACTCCTCCGGATACTCCGCCCCGAAGATCAGATGCACGCCATCCACGCAGACCTTTCCGCCCGGCACCACCACCTCCCTCACCGGCAGCGGCTCCTGCTTGTACGTGAACTGCCTCACCAACAGCGTCGTCTCCAGGATGTTGCGGTCGGCATCAACATTCTGACCGTTGATCACGATCTGCGCTCGGCAGAGCCTCCCGCTCATATTGCCCATGACCGTCTCCACCCACGCTCGTTCCTTCGCTACTCGAAGGTCCTGCTCACGCCGGCTTTTCGCATTGGAAACGATCACCATCCCCAGGCTCACCGCTGACCCGGCAATCAACAAAATCACAATAAACCGCACAAACTTCGGCATCACCGTCCTCCCCCCCCCCCCTCTACTCCCCTCCCCCTCCCCCCCCCCCCCCCCCCAACCCCCCCCCCCCCCCGGGCCCCCCCCCCCCGGGCCCTTCCCCACACAAGCGCCCCCCCCCCTCGCCCCCCTTCCCCCCCTCTCTATACTCCCCCTTTCCCCGGCCCCCCC
>WQYP01000052.1 GCA_009781185.1 Phycisphaerales bacterium
CCCTCGTCTGCGCCGGTCTGAGCGTCCTGATCCCCACCATCTTCTACTGGCTCGCCCCCTGGCTCGTCCCCTGGCTTTCCCCCCAAGCCCAGCAGTTCATGCTCTGGCTCACGCTGATCGCCGCCATTCTCGCGATCATCCTGGCCCTCGCCGCCGGCAAATCATGGCAAGCCCGCACCGCGATGATCTGGGCCAGCGCCTGTCTGATCCTCTGGCTCCTGATGTTCATTGCAGGAGAGCTCTCGCAAAGGCATTTGCCCGCCAAGAAAGAGGCGACGGCGGCGACCGCCGAAGCTTCCTCGCAACCCGCTTCGCCAAAACCGGTGGTGACGTTCATTGCCGCCGCACACTATATGACCGCCAACGACGTCTCAGCCTGGCAGCCGGACGGTTCGCCCTTGCCTGATAAGCTGCAAAATGAACTCCGGAAGTTGGAAGCGATTCCGTCTAAAGCTGGAAATGACAGCTTTTTCTTCATCTTTCTGGTCAAGAATCCGCCTGATCCCTCCGTCATGGAAGATACAAAAGTGACCCTTGACGAGGGTGCCTACTACTACGGTAGTAGCACGCTGATACCGGCGGCTGAACTCGGAGGTACGCTCGTTCGCATTGGCTCCAGCCGTGACAACGCCAAGTCAAAGGATCAGGGCAGTATCCGCTTCGGCTTACCGATCCGCCCCTGGCGCACGCTGCTGGAATGGCAGGTCCCCCCTCTTCCCAATCCGCCTGTGCTCACGACGCAGCACTGGCCCTTTCCCGGCGACCCGCCCAAAATCGCCATGCGCGCCGCCGTCTTCAATGGATCCAGTAGTAAAAACCGCCTTCCCATCATGAACATGCAAGGCACCGAAATTCGCATGCCAATGCCGTCCGAGAGCGAAATGCTGAAAAATTGGGGGATGGATTTTGTGGTTCGCGATCATTCCGGCGCCGTTCAAAGCCGCGTCGTCGGCTCCGGCGGTACAGACGATGATCCCCGCTTTCGCTGGGGTTTCGACATCAGTCCTTCCGATATCGCCTCCATCACCCTGCGCGGCCTTTCGCTCACGGATGACTACCTCTGGACCAATATTCCAAACATCCCCTTGCAGCCGAACTCGGTCCAATCACCGGCAACCGCCACGTACACCGCCACCGCTTCCATCCGGCAGCCCATTGAATTCCGCCTCGAGCGAGCCTCCTACGACAGTACCTCGCTCGTCGATGAAGTCCCTGAGCCCTTCCACCCCGGTCGCAATGGCAAGTTGTATCTGCTCAAGACCGTTTACCTCGATCAATCCGCCATCGCCTTCGCCGCCTTTGACCCCACTCCCACCAACATCAGGCCTTCCTCTAAAATCAAGCGTCTCACCATGACCCTGTTCTTCACCCCCGCCGGCGCACAGGCCTTCGCCAAAATTCCCCGCGACACTGGACCCGGTGGAGACTGGCCCCTGCGCATGCTCTTCAACGGCCAAGTGTTCACCATCCCTCTCGCTGAAGGAGGTGTATTCCCCGATCGCTGCATCGTGTACCTGCCCAACTCCTCTTCCCGTGCCGATGCCGAGGAAGCCGTCGCCGCGATTAACAAGCTCGTCAAGGCTCCAGCGTCCAGAAATTTCACCTCTTTCGCCCAGGTTCTCGACGGCCTCCCCGCCGATGCGCTGCCCGACCCCAAAGACGGCTGGGACCAATTCTCCCAGTCCAAGACCAACAAATGGCTCAACGACAATATCACCCTCCGCGGCTATCCCGTCACCTTCACCGCGGCCCTCGTTCGCGTCGGCTTCGAACGCGTCTTTCCCCAAAACAACCCCAACGACACCCTCTACTGGATCGTCGAGTATGACCTCTATCACCTCGACGTCGACTTCCAGGGCCACAGCATTTTGGCCTTTGTTGACAGCTACAGTGACCCCGGCAGCACCCAAGGCCTCAGCCGCTTTCGCAGTGACTGTGGTTCCAACATCATCATCGCCGGCGACGAAGCCTTCGCCCGCGCCGCCCAGGCTCTGCCCGCGGGCACCCTCCTTACCTTCCGCGGCACCATCTCCAAGGCCGAAGTCCGCGAACAAAATCCGCCGAAAATCCGCTTCCTCCTGAGCGATCCGTCCCTCATTTCTGCCACAGCCGCGACGCAACCCGCCACAACACAAGCCGCAAGCGTTCCATTGGCGGATCGTATGAGGGCTGCTCGTTTGAAGGAGCAAGCGGCAGCAGAAGCTTTGGATGAGGCTGAGGCGAAGTGGAAGGCAGGGCGCATTACGCCGATGGAGTATGAGTGGGCGAAGGCGGCGAGGGATATCGTGGTGGCGGAACGGAGGGGTGATTCCGCGGAGGTGGCACTGATAAAATGGCAACTGGCGGAAAAGAAACTGAAGTACACGCGGGAGATGGTGGACGTGGGGAAGGCGAGTTCGGAGGAATTGCGTAAGGCGAAGTTGGCGAGGGATCTCGCCGCCGCCGCAACGCAACCTGCCGCCACCCAACCAGCGAAAACTCCCTGAAAGCCCGGGGATTGCAATCCCTGGGCTTGGTCCGGGACAAACGCATTTGGAGTTCAGAGCCGCGACCGTAAGGGAGCGACCTCGCGGCAATGCATGAATAACGCGGGTCGCTCCCTTACGGTCGCGGCTCTGATGGTCAAATGCGTTTGCCCTGTCAAGCAGGCCGGCTTTCGCATTTTGCTGTAGCTTTGCGAGAGATCACTCGTTACTCTGGAGTCCATACTCGCATTTTGAATGGAGCTGGACTCATGGCCGCGAAAAAAACGCCCAAAGGTATTCCCGCGAACAAAACTAACAAAGCTTTCGATCCTAATGCCCAGGACGTCTGGCGGATTTTCCGCATCATGGCGGAGTTTGTCGATGGTTTCGAAACGATGGGCCAGTTGCCGCCTGCCGTGAGCGTCTTTGGCTCCGCGCGTACCAAGCCGCAGCAACATTACTACAAGAAAGCTCTCGCAATGGGCGAAGCTCTCGTCCAGCGCGGTTTCGCCGTCATCACCGGCGGCGGGCCCGGCATCATGGAAGCCGCCAACAAAGGAGCCTACAACGCCGGCGGTCCCTCCGTCGGTTGCAATATCCTCCTGCCCATGGAACAGTCAGCAAACCCCTACCAACATATCTCACTTGCTTTCCATCACTTCTTCGTCCGCAAAGTGATGTTTATCAAGTATTCACACGCTTTCATCTGTTTCCCCGGCGGCCTGGGTACCATGGACGAACTCTTCGAATCCCTCACCCTCATCCAAACCCTCAAAATCGATCCCTTCCCCGTGATTCTTTTTGGCACGGAATTCTGGAGCGGCCTGGTCGACTGGATCCGCCAGGCGATGGCCGAGCGATTCCATACCGTCGATCCGCGGGACCTTGATCTTTTCCATCTTTCCGACAACGTCGAGGAGGCGGCCGATTACCTCCAGCGATGCGAAGCTCGCAAAGTCTGGGCGCGTCCGCCCGGCTATCAGGAATTCGTCCGGTTCCCATCGACGACCGCGGAAGGCACGCGATACGGCGTCAACCCGATCGTCTCCTCCCCACCCACTCCCACCCGCAATCTCAACCGCCGCCATAGACGTGAACGAACGACGTGACCGTCAGTGTCTGCCTGTGATTACTTTTTGCAGGTTTGCGTCAAACCAGTCTCGTGTCAGGCGCAGAACTTCCGGAACCAGTTCGAATGAAACGATCATGTGGCCGAGGCCAGGCAAGATGCGTAGTTCGGAGTTGTCCGTTGATGCGGCATGAATTCTGCGAGAGTGGTCGGCGGGTGTTACGGCGTCGAGTTCGCCGTGGATCAGCAGGACGCGTGCTTTGGTTTTGCTGATGGCGGCCATTGGGCTGGCCAAGGATGGATCAAAGCCTGCGATTCGGCCGGCCTCGGCGATGATTTCTTCGTAATCCCGGTCCGACAGAAACAGGCCGGGCAGGGGGAAGAGTGTGCGTGCGAAGTGCGGTGCTTCATCGCGAAGTGAGGCGAAGGATGCTACTGCGACGACGGCTGCGACTCGCGGGTCTTTTGCCGCGAATTGAATGGCTGTTGCTGCTCCATAGGAGCATCCGTAGACTCCGATTTTTTCTTTCTCTGCCAGCAGTTGATGCGATTGGAGATAATCGACGACCTGCGATAAATCTGCGGACTCGACGACGCCGTAGGTCAGGTGCCCGCCGGTGGATTGGCCATGGCCTCGCAGATCGACGGCTACAGAGCGATATCCCGCAGCGGCGAGTTCCCTGGCGGTCTTCATCACGAAATGATGATTCGCCACGATTCCGTGAAGCACCAGCACCGTTGCTCGCACCGGTACATTTTTCTCCGGCTCCACGACCCATGCCGCCAGCGTCGCTTCCTTTCCCGGCGGTCCTACGGGGATTCTCAATTGCCGCGGATCACCTACCGCCGTCGATACCTTTCCGCCATTCGGCGGTGCCACCATTCGCTCCGCCAGCATATGCGTACAACCTGCCATCATAAGCCCACACACACAAACGACGATCCACAATGCCAGGCTAATTTTCATTTCAATAATTCTTCTCACATCTGCGATCATTTATTTACAAAGAAGCGACCATTGGACTCGTAAAATTTGAAAAAATCGTTCAATTCGTAAAATTCGTGGAAAAACGCTTGCCTGTCGGCTCGCGGCTAAACATTTAACACGCTAAAGCGTGAACTCCGTCGCCACCCACCCGGCACCCCGCAAAGCGGGGTCGCTACCTGCTCGTGAGAGAACGGGCCTCGTTTTTTTTTCGGCAGGTGACCATTTGGTAGAATTTTTCGAAATTACGAGAACCTTCGTGCGGGCCTGGGCCGGCTTCGGGATGGTATTGCACGCAGAAGACATCTTTTCCCGGCAAACAGAAACCGGAGACGGTGTTGTCGTTGAGATGGATTTCCGTAATGCGAGCACCGAGGCGTTCGAGGCTGTCGGCGGTGACGGCGTAACCGTGGTTTTGCGAGGTGATGAGAATCACATTGTCGACGAGATTTTTCACCGGATGATTGCCGCCGCGATGGCCGAATTTTAATTTGTAGGTTTCCGCGCCGATCGCCTTGGCGATGATCTGGTGTCCGAGGCAGATGCCAAAAATGGGGAGTTTTCCGATGCAGGCGGCGACCATGGCGTGGGCGTAGTGAATGGTCGCCGGGTCGCCAGGGCCGTTGGAGAGAAAAAGGGCGTCGGGTTTGATGGCGAGAACGTCTTCGGCGGTGCTGGTTGCCGGGAGGACGAAGACGTCGAATCCGTGGTGGTGAAGCTGTCGGAAGATGGAGCGTTTGGCGCCGAAGTCGATGGCGGCGAGTCGAAAGACCTGCCGGTGCTCTCGTTGGGGTAGCGTGGTTCCCGGGACGGCGAAGAGGCCGCCCTCGCTCTTTCCCGGCTCGAAGTGGTACGCGGTTTTGGTCGTCATTGCGGCGACGTAGTCCGAATCCGCTGGCCCCTTTTGCGAACGCGCAAGCTGCAACGCCTTCTCGTCGGAGATTCCCGCGGTGCTCAGGCAGGCGTTCATCGTGCCCTTGTTGCGGATCAGTTTTGTGAGGAAACGCGTATTGATTCCCACGATGCCGGGGACACCGTGGCGGGCAAGGTAGTCGGAAAGCGGTTCTTTTGCTCGCCAGTTGCTGACCATCGGGCTGAGTTCGCGGACTACCAATGCCGAGATTTTGGGCGTTTCGGATTCGCCGTCGTTTTGGGTAATGCCGTAATTGCCGACCTGCGACGTCGTGAGCGTGACGATCTGCATGTAATAGGAGGGATCGGTGATGATCTCCTCGTATCCGGTCATGCTGGTGTTGAAGACGCATTCGCCGCCCGCGGTTTTTTTGGCGCCGAAAGCTCTGCCGTGAAAAATCGTCCCGTCTTCGAGTGCCAGGACCGCTGTTTTGCTCCGAGTCATAAAGTCATTTCTTTGCAATGGACGGTCATCGCGATCAGTAGACGCCTTGCTGTACCATGGCGTCGGCGACCTTGATGAAGCCGGCAATGTTGGCGCCGCGGACGTAATTGACAAATCCGTTCTCAGAGCCGTGTTTGACGCAATTTTCGTGGATCGACTTCATGATGCCGCGGAGGGTGTCGTCGACGCGTTTGCGTTCCCAGTGCATGACGCCGGCGTTTTGGGTCATTTCGAGTCCCGAGACGGCGACGCCGCCGGCGTTGGCCGCCTTGCCGGGTGCGTAAAGCACCTTGGCCTTGATGAACACGTCGATCGCATCTGGGGTGGAAGGCATGTTGGCGCCTTCGCTGATGCAGGTGCAGCCGTTTTCGACGAGTTGCTTTGCGTCTTTGCCGTCAAGTTCGTTTTGCGTTGCGGAGGGGAAGGCGAGTTGGCAGGGGACGCTCCAGGGCCGCCGGCCTTCGAGGAAGGTAGCATTTTTGAAGCGTTCGATGTACTCGCGGATGCGGCCACGGCGGACGTTTTTGAGTTCCATGACCCAGGCAAGTTTCTCGGCGTTGATGCCGTCCATGTCGACAATCGTGCCGTCGGAGTCGGAAAGGGTGACGACCTTAGCGCCGAGTTCGTTGAGCTTTTCGACGGTGTATTGGGCGACGTTTCCCGAGCCGGAGACGGCGGCGATTTTGCCGGCGAGGAGTTGTCCGCGGGTGGCCATCATTTCCTGGGCGAAGTAGACGGCGCCGTAGCCTGTGGCTTCGGGTCGGATGTTGGAACCGCCCCAGTCGAAGCCTTTGCCCGTGAGCACACCGTTAAAGCGATGGGTGAGCTTTTTGTATTGTCCGAAGAGGAACCCGATTTCGCGGCCGCCCACGCCGATGTCGCCGGCGGGCACGTCGATGTCGGGACCGATGTGAGCGTAAAGTTCGGACATGAAGGCCTGACAGAATCGCATGACTTCGCCGTCACTGCGTCCGTGGGGATCGAAATTGGAGCCGCCCTTGGCGCCGCCCATGGAGAGCGTGGTGAGGCTGTTTTTGAAGACCTGCTCGAAGGCGAGGAATTTGAGTGTTCCGAGTGTGACGGAGGGGTGGAAGCGTAGTCCGCCCTTGTAGGGGCCGATGGCGTCGTTCATCTGCACGCGGTAGCCGCGATTGACCTGGATCTGTCCGTGATCGTCGACCCAAGTGACGCGGAACATCAGGACGCGGTCCGGTACGATCATCCGCTCGAGCACCTTGGCGTTGCGATAAGCGGGGGTTGCCATGACGACCGGCATGACACAGGCCGCGGCCTCGTGGACCGCCTGGTGAAACTCCGGCTCGCCGGGAGACTGGGCGATGACGTGCTCCATGAAAGCGTGCAACGCGGTCTCAGAAGATGCGTGGGATTCCGAAGAGAGAGGGGTGGACATGTATACTCCTTTTGCCTACCAAGCCTGAACTACAGGCGGGTGACTCAAACAAGACAAGTTCGCTGGGATATTACACCCGTGGCGTCTGGCGCGGTCATGAGCCGCCGCAGACACCATCGCTTCCCTGGCTACGGCTGTGTAACAATACTGATTAACCGAAGCCACTGCAAGGCAATGCCTAACAGTATTTAACGGGGGGGGGCATGAAAACGGGCGTGCCCATGAAAACCGCCACGCGCGGGTAGGTTGACAACGCCGAAGCGGACTGATCCGCCGACGGAAATAGGCAGGGCGTAAAAACTCGGAAACATCCGCAAATCATCCGAGCCGCGAGCGTCGAGGAGCGACCATGCGGCAATGCGTGAATGACACGGGTCGCTCCCTTACGGTCGCGGCTCGGTATGGTCATTTGCCATTTCGGTTTCTGACAGATGCTGCCAACTATAGATTGGAAGATTCACGTTCAATGTCGCCACATAATGCCACGCATGTCTACCAAAGCGCAGCATAACACAAGCTACAGAAAGATCCTGCCGCATCCTCAAGAAGATGCGAGAAGACTCAGGTTTGAGCCAACGAGCACTCGACCGGAAACTGCGGAAGCCTCACAATTGGGTCTTCAGGACAGAGACTGGCAAGCGACGTATCGATATTTTGGAATTCGCGGCTTGGGCCGTCGCCTGTGGGGTTGATCTCGTCAGGGCCATCGAACGTTTTGCCGAGGTTTTATGACTGAAGCGAACATTCCAGCTTTCGCATTTCCACAAAAAATTTTTGGTTCTTCTCCAAATTTAGGGAGTTAGATGCATGGATTGCGAAGCAATCGGTTGGCCCCGGTAGGGGCCTGAGCCTTTAGCCCACGGCAAGCGGCGAAGCCGCGCCGCCGTGGGTAACCAGCCCCCCAAAAACGTCGTCGCCCTGGCAGGGGCGAAAGCTCGCTTTGGAGACCGCTTTCGCCTCTGCCGGGGCGACGGCGGTTTTAGGGATGATGATGACCCACGGCGGCGCGGCTGTCGCCGCTTGCCGTGGGCTAAAGGCTCCGGCCCCTACCGGGGCCAATCCACTCCCGATTGTTCCGCAATCCATGCATTTCACTCCCTAAATGGGGCTGCCAATATTTCGGTCCCGTAGGGACCAACTTCTGGTGATTATTGCTCTTCGCCATCATCTCATTTTCTTCGGCCTCTGACAGATGCTCCCACAATTGTAGGAAGACCGCCTTTGGGGCAACTCGTATTCTCAACTCATGCTCGGTGAAGAACTTCGACAAGCACGAATGGCGGCGGGAATCACGCAGGAAGAGTTGGCGTTTCGAGCGAACATTTCTCGCAACTACGTGAGCTTACTTGAATTAAACGAAAGATCGCCAACCTTTGACGTGCTCAATCGCATCTGTCGTGCTCTGAACATACGTACCTCTGTTTTAATCGCCCGGTTGGAGCGGCGCCGTCGTTGACTTGGGTACACGCATGCAACAGCGTACTGGCATCAGGCTTTTCTGGCTCAAGGTATCGTTGGGGATTTTGGCGATATTGTGCTGTGGGGTGGGCGTTTGGGTCGGTTGCCAGAAGCATGTCGCACCGAGGTCGGTTGCGGCGTCGGCGGAGGAACTGACTTCCGAAGGGCGGATGGTTTTCGGCGGGCTGCCGCGGGCGAAGGAGGGGCAGGAGGGACGGGAAGTTGGGAATTTCACGGTGTTGCGGAACGTGGCGTATGTGGTGGGGTATTCGGAGGGGCGGAAGACGCCGCTATTTGCGTGTTATCGGGTGATACGGGAGCAGCCGTTCAAGCTGGATCGGCCGAAGGGGAACTTTTTGACGGACACACGCACCCAGGCACGGGTGAAGCATCAGGATTTCACGGGCTCGGGGTACGACCGCGGGCACATGGCGCCCAACTCGGCGATTGCGAAATGCTTCGGAGAACAGGCACAGACGGAGACATTTTTACTCACGAACATTTGTCCGCAGGCTCCGGCGTTGAATCAGAAGGTGTGGGAGGAATTGGAGAAGAGGGAGCTGGTATATGCCGTGCGGTTTGGGGAGGTGTGGGTGATGGATGGGCCGGTGTTTGCGGATGCAAGCGGCGGCACGACTCACAAGTTGCGGAGCGGCATTGCGGTGCCGGCGGCGTTCTGGAAAATCCTGCTGGAGGATGAGGGCGGAGGAAAGGGCGGGGAAGAGAGGGTGCATACGTTTGCGGTGATCATGCCGCAGACGGTGGCGGGGACGGAGAAGCCTGCTCAGTTTGCCACGGCGATCGACAACATCGAGAAGGAAACGGGGCTCGAGTTTTTGTGGAAGCTGAGCTCCGGGAAACAGCGAATGCTCAAGGGCACGATTTCGCGTGAATGGTGATTGACGACGGGAATTAGCCACAGACAGACACGGACAGACACAGACAGGATTTAATTATTTCTGTCTGTGGCTGTCCATATTACTATTGCGCAACTTCTTTCTATCCTGACAAAATTTAGCACGAAGACACGAAGGACACGAAGTTTTTTTCTTCGTGTTCTTCGTTTCTTCGTGCTCAAGTCGTTTCATGATTTGGTTGCGGCTCTGCCGCGCTGGGGCTGTCTGTGGCTAATTTAGCGTCGGTTCCCGCCACGATCGCGCCGCGTTTGTGGTACACGAAACTTACCAGCAGCAGTACGATGCCCAGCACCGCAAAGCTCAGGACGCGGAAGACCGTCTCGACCTTGGCCATGTCGATCAACAGCACCTTGGCGACGGTGATGCCGAGCAGTGCGAGCGCTACCCAGCGAACGCTCGCTACTCTTCGCCGGAAGCCTACCAGGATGCCGAGCAGTCCGAGCACGCCCCACAACACGCTGACGATCACGTTTTTGAGGATCAGCAGGTCCACCCCTGGTGGCGGCCAGTAATCGACGCAGCGGATCGCTTCCACGTTCAGGGCGACGAACGCCAGCAGCGTGATCCACCAGGCGCGCAGAACCAGATGCTGATTGTTGAGCTGTTCTGACAGGTACGGTCCGGATTCCAGGCGTTTGCGGAGGAGTTGCGAGAAGTAAATGCCTGCCATCAGCAGAATGCCGCTCAGGACGAACAGGTTCACAAACGGCGGAAGGAATCCAAGTTTGCCGTCGTATCCCACCGGTTCGAGAATGCTGTTGGCTATGCCATCGTACAGCATCCACTTCATGCTGGTGATCACCAGGAGGATCAGGGCGACGGTCTCGCCGGATGCACGCTGCTCCTTCGGCAGCACCAGGTTGCTCCAGCCGATCAGCGCCAGACTCCAAAGAGCAGCGGCCAACGTGAGCTGGCATCCCATCGGCAGCCAACTGATCATGATGACGAACGCCAGGACCGTGATCCACCATGCTCGCACGGTTGCGTTTTGCTGGAGCGGTTGCGAGAGATAAACACCCGTCGCCAGCAGGAGGCCGTTGAGGGTAAAGAGGCTCAAGAGCGAGAAGGGCGAAGGCGCGTTGACGATGCCGTCGATGAGGACCCACTTGGCGCTGATGAGCACCAGCAGGACCAGTGCGACGATTGAGACTGCCGTACGCCGTTCCGGCGACCGGAGCAAGTAGCTCCAGCCAATCAGCAGGAGCGTCCAGATAATCGCAGCGAGCGTGAAGGGGTCTTCCAGACCTGGCAGGGCTTTTGCGGCGACGCCGAGCACCAAAATCGTGACCCACACGACTCGCACAGCCAGGTTCAGTTTGCGGAGTAACTGCGAGAGGCAAACTCCCGTGGCCAGCAAAACAGCATTCAGGGCAAACAGGTTGAAAAACGACCAGAACGGATTGTGTCCAGGCTGTCCAGGCGTCAGACGGAAGAAGCCATCGACTATCGCCCACTTGATGGTAGCCAGTACCAGCAGGATCAAGGCAACGACTTCGCCGGGCGTGCGATACTTTGTCGGCAGCGCCAGGTTATTCCATGCGATCAACACAAGTATCCAAAGAGCGACAACCAACGTGAACACGTGCAACGAAGCCAACCCCTTCCCCGCGGTGGCGGCAGTCAGCAACGTCCCGGCCACCGCACAAAAAGCGATCAGCACTGAGCGCAGCATGCCACCGGTCTTTTTCGGATCGGTTGGGGAGGCCGCTTCGTGGGCGCTGAGCCATCCCAATCCCAATGCGTAAAGCGCTGCACCCCAGTTCATGAGCATCCATGCCGAGAACGTTTCACCGCCGATGCTGAAAAGCGGCCCGTTCAATCGCGGGTCGGCCACGTCGAACATCCACAGTCTGCCGATGACCAGCAGCAGCATGACGAACATCCAGACTCTGGCGAATCTGTTGTTGGTGATGCGAGCGTAGATGCCCAGCGCCAGGCCCAAGGTTGCCCAGGCGAAGGTGATCGCGCTGTGGCTGAAGTACAGCGGCACGGCGACTGCCACCAGCGCCATCGCCTGAATGCCTGCCGAGAGCGAGAACGGCCGCGACGGCGTAACGAACGCCAGAATGCCCATGACGCCCGCGAGTCCCAGCGTCAGCGTCCAGAGCGGAGACATCCCGGCGCCGGTGGCATCAATTGCGGCAAAGAGACTCATCGCCAGCGTTGTGTTCGCGAAGGCCATGACCGCTGCGCCGTTTTCCAGACGGAGCGTGTTGGGGCTGGGCGGTCGATCGGGCGCCATCTCATCCACCGGCGGCGTCATCACACGATGCAGACTCGCCACCAATTCGGCCAGATACAGGGCGAAGAATGCACTGCAAGCGACGGTGCCAAGCAGGCCGTGCTCGCCTGAAAGCTTGATCGTCCAGCCTACCAGCCACAGCCAGCCGCACACAAACGTCAGGATCCGAACGGCCCACCAGTTGCGTTTGAAGAAGCTCACACCCAGGCCGGTGGCGGTCACGACCGCGAGATAGACCAGGAACGCCAGCGACTGATCGTCACCGCTGTTGAGGATGGCCGGCGAAATATACATGCCCAGAAGAGCGAGAATCGCCAGCGACATGATCCGCATTTGCAGGGCGAAGGCGATGCCTGCGCCGCCGACGACAATCACCAGGGCGAACGCCGCTCCGCGTGAGAGCACCGGCGGTGCGAAGAAGATGTTGGCTGCGAACATGGTGGCCATGAGCACCGCGAGTCCGCAGCCTACCAACGACGCGGCCAGCATTCGCATCCGTTTTACGTGCAGCCATTGGCCGGTGCCGATCATGGCGATCCCGACGGCCGAGGCCGCGAGAATCCGCATCAACGGCGTCGGATGGATCCATCCATGATCCCACATCAGCTTCAAGCCATACAGGACCGCTCCCAAGACAAACAGTCCGCCGACCCAACTCGCCCAGGCCTTTCCGATGCGGCTCTCCAGCGACTCGCCGGAACGCGGTGGGGGGGGGCTGACGGGTTGTGCGACGGGCTGTACGACGGGCTTTGCAGCACCAGCGATCGGGCGCGGACGATACTGGGGCGGCAACTCAAGCGGGGGAAGTTCCTTCTTCGCCGCGGTAAGCCTTGCGAAAACTTCGAGGCGATCATCGGTCGGGGGCTTGATCGACGGAGGTTCCTTGGCGGGAATCGGTGGAGGAACTGGCGGCACTGGCCTGGCCGTAGCAGGCGGTGGAACCGGCGGTGCCGGGATTGGCGGAGGCATCGCCGCTTGAATTGGCTTGGCAGGTGGCGGAACCGGCGACGGCGAAGATATTGGCGGAGGTGGCACCGTTTGAATGGGCTTAACCGCTTGAATTGGCTTAGGGGGGGGAGCGGGTTCAAGAGCGTTCAGACGCGATTCGAGACCCGTGAGACGTTGTTCGAGCCGCTGAACCACTTCACGCAGTTCACGCACCATTTCACTATCCGACTGTGCGGACATAGGCGACCCTCCCAGGTTGTCCCACTCATTGCCGGGCATCTTACCCGTCCGCCATAAGAAGGAAAAGACACAATAACGATTTAAGGCTTGCGTGGAATGCCCGGCGGCTTTACGCTGCTTGTGTGGATTTAGTAAAGGAGCCGTCATGGCCAAGTACCTCCCCGGCAAAACGGAAAAGTTTACTTTCGGACTCTGGACCGTCGGCAACATCGGCCGCGATCCGTTTGGCGGACCGGTCCGCGAGCAACTCACGCCGCCGCAGATTGTCGATCTGCTCGGATCGGTCGGCGGCGTCTACGGCGTGAACTTCCACGACAACGATCTTGTGCCGATCGATGTGAGTCCAGCTAAGCGAGCACAGATCATCAAAGACTTCAAGAAAGCCTTGGCGGACAACAACCTCCAGGTGCCGATGGCGACGACGAATCTCTTTGGCGATCCTGCTTTCAAGGACGGCGCATTTACCTCCGGCGATTCTCGCGTGCGAGCGTATGCCCTGCAAAAAACAATGGCCGCGATGGATCTGGGCGCCGAGTTCGGCGCAAGCACCTATGTCTTCTGGGGCGGGCGCGAGGGGGCCGAATCCGACGCCGGCAAAGACCCTGCCGAAGGCTTCAAACGCTTCCGCGAAGCGCTCAACTTCCTCTGCGAATACTCCATGTCCCAGAACTACAACTACCGCTTCGCACTGGAGTCCAAGCCCAACGAGCCCCGTGGCCACATCTACCTCGCCACCACCGGCAATATGCTCGCCTTCATCGAAACGCTCGATTATCCCGAAATGGTCGGCGTGAATCCGGAAGTCGCCCACGAAACGATGGCCGGCCTGAACTTCACGCACCACGTCGCACAAGCACTGGACGCAGGCAAACTGTTCCACATCGATCTGAACGACCAGGAGCCGGGGCGTTACGATCAGGATTTCCGCTTCGGCGCTGCGAACATCAAGCAGGCGTTTTTTCTGGTCAAACTGTTGACGGACCACAACTACACAGGCTCGCTGCACTTCGATGCCCACGCTTATCGCACGGAGGATTACGATGGCGTCCGCGAATTCGCCAGAGGCTGCATGCGAACGTACATGATCCTCAAGGAGAAGGCCCAGCAGTTCAACGCCAACAAAGAAATCCAGGCGTTGCGAGCACAGATCAACGTGACTGATGCGAAGCTTGACGCGTTAGTGAGCGGTTTTTCGCCCGTGGCCGCGGCGGAACTCAAGAAAACCAAATTCAATCGCCAGGCACTCGGCGCCCGCGGTTTGCCCTATGAACGACTGGACCAGCTCACCATGGAACTGCTCCTGGGTGTGAAGTAAATAAGCCACAACGTTTAAATGTCTTAATATGAATTGCTCGCCAGGCGTGTGCTTGCAAAGAAGAGAAAGAAGAAAATGACAACTCCGGAAGGAAAACCAACACCCCCGGCAAAGCCGGGAGCTGATGGGCGTTAGGGGCGTGAGATTGAACGGCTATTCAAATTTCTTCCGGCGCATCTGCACCCTGAAATCGGCAGCGGAGGACGTCAAGCTGGTGAACTCAATGGTCTCCATGCCTCGTTGCGGAATCCGCTTGCTCAGCCAGGATTTGTCCCCTTCCACCTGCACCCCATTGGTATCGACGAAGTAAAACTTGTAGTCAAAATGGATATCTTTATTCGTACAGTTACGGACCGGGATATCCACTCGGAGCTGTCCTGCTCCCACGTGGCTGACCACCGGCGTCGAGACCGCGATGTCGTATTTCAACGAATACGTGCTCACGCTCACCTGGGGATAGGGAGAGTAGGTATCCTGTTGGGCAGCAATGGGATCCGTGCAGCCCGTCACCGCCACCAACATGACCGCACTTGCACAACCTGTCAGAACTTTCTTAAACATGGCACTCTCCAAAAACAAAACTTCCATGCCCCGCAGAATTAACCGCAATCGGCTACCTTCGTCAACTCGTTCGGACCCTATTTACTCTGATACAATTCGATTGTCTCATTTCCCGGGAAGACATTTTCCGGAAAGGCTTGACCGGGAACGGTGTTTTTTTTAGAGTGATAGATTCTCTACGGGCAGATAGCTCAGCTGGTAGAGCAAAGGACTGAAAATCCTTGTGTCGCCGGTTCGATTCCGGCTCTGCCCATCAAGTCTTCGTCAGGGGTCGCAATACCCCGTTTTTGGCCGCAAAACGTAGATTCTTCAGTGGGATACGACGCATTGCGAAGTAAAACGTCCGGTTGCTGCGTCGGATTTTGCGTCGCTTTTTTGCTTCCGGTTGTTAGGATCATGGCCGCCTGCTCGAAATGCTCGTCGGTTACTTGCAGATAATGCTGCTGGGCGATGCGGGGGGTGTTCCCGATCCACTTGCATACCATGTGTACCGGGAAAAACTGGCAAAGCTCGGTCTCTCGACTGCTCCGCAGATTCGCAAACAGCTTCGGCCACGGATCGAGTCCGGCCCGCTTGATGATCCGTTCCAAGTGCGTCCGCAGATTGGTATTCTTCTGTCGGTAGCGAGTGATGACGTATTCCGTCCCCGGCTCGGCGGCTTCGTAAACATCCCGCAGGTACGGCAGCAATTCCGGAAAGATCGGCACCCACCGTTTCCCGCCACCGACAAGGTGTTCCGTCTTTGGCGAGTGAACCAGAAACCGGCTACGTTCCCAATCAATATCCCCCCACCTCAGCCCCAGATGCTCCGACGGACAGCGAAGGCCTCCGTATCGGCTCAGAGCGAACAGCAATTTCCACTGGACATCCGGGCAGGCGTCGAGCACTTTTTGAGTCATGTCCTGTGTCACAAAAAACATGCGAGCCGGGTTCACCTGTCCCCCGGCTCTCACGTCGGCAAAGGGACTTTGCGAAATCAGTTTCCACCGAACCGCCAAGCGGAACAGGTGCTTGGCCACACCGACCCGCCGACTGACCGTCGCTTCGGACAATCCGCTTTCTTGCAGATACTTCCGCCACTGGTCCGCGTCCGCCGGTTCGATGGATCGTAGGCCGCGATTCTCACCGAAGTATTCCAGCAAGTTGGTGCAGGCCTGACCGTAGGCGATTTCCGTTGCCGGTTTGACGTGCAGGTTGGTTTGGAAGTCGGCGAGGAATTTGCCCAACGTCGCACTGGTCCGCTCACGCGGCTGCACCAACCCCACCTTGGCCATGCGACTATGAATCTTGCCGCCCAGTCCGGCTACCCACCGAGCGGTTTCATCATCCATCACCGGCGTAGCACCAGTCGCAATCAGTACCAGTTGCTCGATCCGTACCTTGAAGGCATCAGCCTGCTTGGTCGTCGCCTTGCCGAGCCGGATCGTCTTCTTGCTTCCATCACTTGCAATGAATTGAATACGTTTGAGTCCGTTGGGATCGCAGATCACACTTGCCATATTTACCGTCCTTTTATCTTACTGGCTTTCGCCTTCGCTGGCCGGATGATAATTTCCAACCCCAAGGCGTCAGCCAGCTTCTCCAGATTTTCTACACTTACACCAGTTTGGCCACTCATCAGTCGGGAAAGTTGGCTCTGTTTGATGCCGGTTTCCTTCCACAGCCGATACCTCGTTTTGTTGCTGGCCTCGATGGCGTTCCGAATCTCGTTAAAAACTTTACTCATACACAGACAGTTACCCGATGCATAACCTAAAAGCAAGCGTCACGCGATATCATCTGCTCCATTCGCGCCAAGAGAATTAACTCGGCGCGGATGGCATGTGCGCCGAGTTGAATCATCGGTTTTCTCCGAGAAATCATCATGTGCGCCTTGTGCGCCGGGTTCCTCGTTTTCTACAGGGTCGGCGCACATGGTAGGCGCGGATGATGCGGGCTTGGTCAGTTGCCAAACGTAGCCGCCGCCGAACCCCGTTCGATGCACCTTCACATTCAGCCGTTTCGATGCTTTCTGAACCGTCCGCCATGCCAGACCTGCCTCTTTGGCCGCGTCCTGGATGTCCTTAACCGGATGTTCTTGCTGATCTGTCAGTTCGTCGGCCAGCCAATCAACCGCCTGGTTTTGGGCGTCCGGTTCCGGGCCAGGCTTGGCGTCTTCACCGAAGCCGTTTTCCTGAGCCAAAGCATCGTCGGCATGCATGTCCACCGGATCGTGCTCCCATGCTACTGATGCTGGGGCGCCGACGATATGAAACGCCAGACCGTTGCCTTCGGGAGCCAGATTGTTTTTTCCTGGCAGTAGCAACCGCCGCGATTTATTTTCCTTATCACGAGTCAGGTGCCACACCGCTCTCGCGATGCCGGTGAAGGCGCGGCTTCCGAGGGCCAGATCGTCAGCGACACTGCCGGTGCCTTTTCGTCGATGTGCGACCACCAGCACCGCCGGGCCGTACTTCTCGGCCAGCTTCGCTACCGGGGCCAGCACTGCCCGCACTTCGTTGTCACGGTGCGCGTCGGTGCCGCCACCCAAGAAACTGCCGATGGGATCAACCACTATCAGGCGACAGTCGGGGACTGCTTTCAGTGCCGACTCCAAAGCCGTCACGTCTTCCAAGGTGAACATTACTTCGTAAGGTTGTCCATCGTTGCCGCCGCGCCGAACGGCGGAAAGCAGATGTACCTTCCGCACGTTGGCATTGTGGGCGTCCAGTCGTGGGCGGATGGTGTCGCCGGGATCATCTTCCGCAGAAACCAGAATCACCGAACCCGCCGGGCAATCGCTGCCATCGGGCCACGGTGTCCCCGTGGTGATGTGTGCGGCCATGTCCGTCGTGAGGAAAGATTTTCCTTCGCCCGGACGACCCACCAGCAACGTAATACGCCCAAGTGGTACACGCCCCGGCCACAGCCACTGAATATCTCGTGGTTCCACGTCGGCCATGCAAGTCAGTACCGCTCGTGGTTCCGGGTGAGCTATCCAGTACGCCTTCGTGAGATCGTCATCAGACGGCCCGACGTGGTCGGCACCTTCTTCCAACGCAATCGCCGCCTGTTTCACAAATCCAACGTCCTCGGCTCTTTTGTCTCTGGGCAGTTCCCACAACGCAGCCAGCAAATTCTTCGAGAAGTCGGACGAACTCGGATCGGCCTCGACCAGCCGTTCGTGGTTGCCATCAAAGACTCGCCATGTGTTCTGGCTTTGTTTTGAAATCGAAAAGGGGAACAATTCGCTATTCATTCGGCACCCCCTTCCGTCGTCTTCGCCGTGGCTTGCTCATCCAGCCAATGGGTCAGGGTATTCACCGGATACATGATGGTTTTGCCACGCCGGATGTGCGGGATTGCTCCCTCATTGGTCCAGGTCCACAACGTCCGTTCCGAGACGCCCAGCGCTGCCGCCGCTTCGCGGGGTCGCATCGCCAGGCAGGGCGTCTGCGGATCGGGTTTGGCCAATGGGTTCAACCCACCGGCGACCTCAGATACGGGGAAACTACTTTTCGTGGAATTCCTCATGGAATTTCCTCCAACAAGGGCAGGCCGCCACCGTAGCGGCCTCATGGAGGAAGTCGGTTGGGCATATGTCCAGTTGTTTTTGCTTAAAAAATGCGGGAAATTTGGGGGGTGAAGTGGTCATGCCCACTTTTGGGTGGTCATAAAGTGGGCACAAAGTGGTCACGGTGGTCATGAAGTGGACACGGTGGACACGGAGTGGGCACGCTCAATCGTCAGAGTCTTCGTCGAAGTCGGCGTCGGCATCGGTATCGGCGTTTATGGACATTTCGGCAACTTGGCGAGCCTGATCATCGGTACACTCGCCACGCTGTAATGTCTGGATGAGAGCTTCCGCCGCCTTTTCATTCTCCGCCCGTTTCTTGGCAGTCTTGCCAGCGCGGACCATTGCATTGATGCGACGGATCGTTTCCTGCCGTTCAGCGGTCTCCAACTTCTGTTCGGCAGGTGCATTGTCCGCCCCTGCCTCCGGCGTCGCGGACTTTTCCTCAACCGCAATGTCGTGACCGATCTTGCCAGTCCATTGGGTGTGGCGTGTGCCCTGAGTACGACGACTCCGATTCAATGGAAAGTTCAACTCTCCCGCAATCGCTAACCACGCCTGCGACTTGCTCACCATCGCTTTTGATTTGACCCCCAAGGCGCGGGCGATGGCGTTACGACCGTAGACTTCCTTCGCCCTTTGCTTCGCGGCAGCACTTCCCTTTCTAACCGCTTCACAGAGGTCCGCGTAGGCTCCCGCACGTTCAGCTTTGTACTGGCGGATCGCGTTATCCAAATCTGTCTGCGTCCAAGATTGAAGCTCCGATTTGCTGTCCGTCGGCGGTTGCGTAGACGCCGGTGCGGGTGCGGGAGACGGCGCGGGTGCTGGTGGCGGCACGGGTACTGGGGGTGGCGATGCAATTTTCAGCGGAGCCGGAACGTTGGGGGTGGGTGCTGTTACCGGGCCGGTCGCTGTTGATTGCGATGCAGCTACCTTCCACGGAATCGGAACATTGGGCGCAGGTGTTGCTGCTGTTGCTGACGACGCCATTGCCAGTTCCCGTGCGCGGACGATGCCTACGGGTTGTGCCTGCACCACTTTCGTCCATCCCGTTCCGCTCTCCATCCCCGGTCGCCATGCGTCGTAATTATCTTCGCGCAACCAATACGCTTGCTTCGCCTTGTCTATTGTGTAAGGCACCAGTTCCGCATGAAATTTGCCGCCCGCGATGATCCCCCACAATTGCGCCACCATTGCCTCCAAATTGTCACGTTTAATCCACCCCTGATGCTCCACACGCGGCCCGCTATATCCAAACGGTAAACTTACCACGCAACAGCCCACGATCTGTCCCATCGCCGCCGCTACCAACGTGACCGCCGCTTCCGGATGTTGGCCCGCCGTCGATTTCTCCAACAGCAATGCCGCCAATCGCAACAGTTCCCGCACGTCCTCCGACGTATCCGCAGGCAATTTACATAATTCCAATAGTTCCATTTCCGACATTGTTTCCGCCTCGATCATTTTCCCTTGCCGACGGTATAGACTTTCAGAACTTCGTCGCCGTAGTGGTTGATGACCTTGACGGCGATCTTGCCGGACTTCGGCTTGTCGAAGGGGCGGCTGCGGGTGGCGTAAAGCTGTGACCATGCGGCCTGATCGACCTCGGCACGAAGAGCGTTCTTCAACTTCTCATAAGGCTGATCCGCGCCGGTGAAGTAGGCGTGGCGAATGAAAAAGCTCTCGTCGTTGTAGTCGGTGTCGATGAACCAGCAGGCGATGTCGTCGGTGGAGTGGGAGCGGATGTCGCCGGTCGTGGGGTCGTATACGTCCAGGCCTTTGATTTCGACGACGAGTTTGCCGTCGTTTTGCGTTTCGATTTTCATGTCGGGTTCGCCGAAGACCATGAAGAGGTTCCCGGCCCCGGTTTTCTTGAGCAGTTCATCGCCCATCGCGAGGTCCGGGTTCATGCGGACTATCATGACCGTCAGGTTGCCGTAGCGGGTGGTCTCTTCGCTGACATGCGGATCGAAAGCAAAACCGCAGATGACCAGCACGTCGAAACCGACGCCCTTGACGGCTTCCTTGGCCGCCTGCTTGACCAGTTCCGGCCCGACCGTGCCATACTCCGGCCCGATGCAAATCGCCGCCCGCCGCTCTTTGCCCGATTCGGTATACCGGCCTTCGCCGTGAATCCACTCGCCTGCGTATGGTTCGATGCTGTCGAAGATCAAACGCTGTTTTTTGATCGTGTTCTGAACGCCTGCCTTTCGCAGATTTTCCAGAATCACACGTCCGAATTGATCTGGGCCGAAGGTCGTGATCTTCATGCCGTCCTTACCTTCAGCCCGCTGCTTTTTTTCTTCGACGCTGATGGTGCGATGGGGCGAAAGGCTCTCGACGGTAAAGGGGCCAGTAACGCGGAGGCGTTTTTTGTCCTCATATGGCCTGTCGTATAACGTTTCCGTGTCAGCGTGGCGAGCGATGGCTTCGTCGATCTGTTTGCGTGTCATCCCCTCCTTGATGTCCGGATTGTTGGCGATGCTTTTGAGCGTGACGTGCAGCACACGCTCGTAGACAAAACCTCGGCGAATGTCGCCATCCGTTTTGTTCGAAAGCGGCATCTTGCCGCTGATTTCAGCCTCTTTCTTGATACCTTCGGAGGAATCGGCAAGGAGGTAATACGAGAATCGCCCACACATTAACCGTGTACGCGCCAACGCCAGCGATACCCGTGACGTGTCGATGGTGATCCAACGTCGCCCCCATTGCTCCGCGACATAGGCTGTGGTGCCACTGCCACATGTGGGGTCGAGAACGAGATCGCCGGGGTCGCTAGTCATGAGCAAACATCGCTTTACCGCTTCAGTTGCGGTCTGTACCACATACACCTTCGGATCGGTTCGGCTCTGGATACCTCCGATATCCAACCATACGTTGGACATCGGACTGGCAGGAAAATCATCCATGAAGCGAAGGAATCGCAACGAATTCCCCTCCACGAAAATACGCTGCGCAAAGCTTAGCTGTTTTAGGCCGTCAACTGTGGTTTTCCAGTGCATGCCCAATGGCGGGTTCCATGTCTTTCCCTCAAACTTAAATGACTGGTCAGTATTCGATGGTCCTTGGGAAGTAAGCTGGTCCGAAACAGCGAGACGGTGGGGGTCGTGACCGAGTAGCGTTGCGGCCTTGATGGTATCGACTGGCCGGTATTTGCTGGCCCCAGCTTCGCCCTCCTTCTTCTCCCCGTACAGACTTCGGAATTTGCAAACCTCTTTCGATTTCGCGTACCAAACAATTTGATCGCAGACATTGTTGATGAAGTCGGAGGCGAAACCTGTTGTCTTGGCGAAGGCGATCTGCGACACAAAATTGCTGCCACCGAAGGTCTCGTCCAAAAGGCTGCGGATCAGGTGGACGTTCTCGTCGCCGATCTGCACGAAGATGCTACCGGACTCCGTGAGCAAGTCTCGCGCAGCGATAAAGCGGTCACGCAAATAAGCAAGGTAAGAGTGAATACCAAGTTTCCATGTGTCGCGGAAGGCGCGGATTTGTTCGGGTTGTCTGGTGGCATCCTCGACTTTGCCGTCTCGCACGTCGCGTTTTCGTGTCGAGACCTGCCAGTTGCTGCCAAACTTGATGCCGTAGGGTGGGTCGAAATAGATTGTCTGGACCTGCCCTTTCAACCCTTCTTTTTCGGCGAGCGAAGCCATCACCAGCAACGAGTCGCCGAGGATCATGCGGTTGGACCAGTGCTGGTTGTGGTGGTAGAAGTCCACTTTTTGGCCGAAGTCGGTCAGGCCGTTGAAGTCGCCGAAGAAGTCGAGTTGATCGGTTTGCGTTTTCGAAGCGGTGCGGCGGAAGTCCTCGATGATTGCCTGCGGATGGATTTTCTCCTGGATATAAATCGGCACAGCAGGCACGGCCAAATCCTGCGCGTCCTGTTCGTCCTTGCCCTTCCACACCAACTGCGGGTCCAGCGACGGGTCACGCGGATACAACACCACCTTCGGCTTTTGCTCATCCTCCTTCATGAAGTCTCGCAGTTCCTCGGTGGGGATGTTCTTTCGCGAGTCCTTGTGTTTTACGGACTCGATCTTTGTTGGGGCACCGCCATTGGTCTTTTTGGCCATTGTTTTCCTCGATTTTGATTTATGCTTTGGGCAGGCTCTCCGTGATTGCCTTTACCAACAACTTCGCGTAGGTCTGAGTCTCGGTCGGTAGGTCGGCGATTGTTTTCATATTGCGTATTTCTGTGCAGATCATTTTACACACCGAGCCTTTGTTGAACTTCAAGCCGTGCTGCTCAAAAAATGCCTCAACTCGTTTCACAACCTGTTCCCCCGGCGGAAGTGAGATTGTCGTTATATTGGCTGATGCAAGTTGTTTCGCATAGAAATTCTGCACATGCTTCAGGTAATACGTTTCGGGGAACAAGTCTTCGATGGCGAACTCGCGGTCGTTCTCACCAACGGCTGGGCCAAGGCTGAGTGTCCCGGCCTGCCGTGATTGGTATCGCGTCAGCCAGTTTTTAACGAGCTTGTCCTTCGCGGTGTTGCCTGATCCGTCAGTATCATAAAGTGCCACAACATCCAACGCCTGACCGATCATGAACGTCGCAATATATGTCGCTTCTGATGCCCCACCACATGGTGTAATGAACAGATCCTCTGGAAGTCCGGCTTCACCAGACCGAAGCAGCAGGTTGGACAAGTGGGTGATGATCCGGTGATCGTCAACACCTTCTACGACGAGGTTTCGTTCGGCTACGAGATAACTCAGCCGTCCCTTTATGCCAAGCGCGGCCTGCAAAACCAGTTTGGCCTCAGGCTGGCTGGTGGTGAGGTCTTCCGAAACGACGGTCCCTTTGTCCGTTTCGCTGATTACCTTAATTCGGTCAGGCTCCTGAAGGTCGATCATGAATGGCAGGTGCGTGGTGTAGATGAGGGTATTGCCTTCCGCATATGTTTCCAACCGTTCGAGAAGATCGGACTGGGCTTCGGGATGTAGATGCAGTCCGGGTTCGTCCAAGAGGATCACGCACCCTTTTAGCTGTCCCTGCGTCTCGTGCATGAGCATCAGGTCGAAGGAAAAGAACCACTGGAATCCCCGTGACCGCTCCTCCAACCGGATAAGCGCACGATCCTTTAAGCCTTTGACAAAAGTAAGGAACTGCTGCCCGTCTGCACGAAAATCGACCTCGTATCGAAGTTGACGCCAATGGGCTTCAATCTTTCTGTTCAGGGTCGCTGCCGCATCGCTGAGGTCATACTGGCGTTCTTCACGATCTGACGCCGTAGCCTTCTTCACTTCCTCATCGAGTTTGAGTTCGGCGAGCGTCATGATAGTGATGAGAGTCTGGTCATCTTCCGTGGGCTTACCGGAATCCACTCGCTGCTTGACCTGTTCAAGTAGCGCAGTCCCCCGGAAGGATCGGTACTCGTCCATGTAGACGAACGTTGGGATGCACTTTACGACATACTCATGTGCCTTCTTATGAATGGAAGGTGCAGACGCCAACTGACTGGCAATCTGCTTTAGTTGATTGCCGTATCCGTTGACGAAGTTCTGCTCATTTTGGCGATGGGGGTTGTTTGAGCTTCGGGGTTGCAGTGAGGGCGAGTGCTTGTTCCAAAGGGTTGTGAGGTCTGTGAAACGTCCTTCACTCGCCAAGCGAACCGCTTCTTGGCGACACTCCTTCGCTGCCTCTTTGAAGGTCGGATCAACATCTTCCGGAATAGCGGGTAGTGTTTCGCAGATGGCGTCAATGTCATTCGGATGGAGCTTGTCTGGGAACATGTCGGTCGGGAATAGAACTTCCAGCCGCCCGCCATAGTCGCGCGTGATCTGCAATGTCGTCACCGTCACCGGCTGTGTTGTCAGTGCGGCAAGCCCTTCGATTTCAGCTTGCTCCAAGGAAAACTCGGTCGTGCAGACAACCTGAGTGCCTGCTCGCTCACCACGATGTCCACGCGGCCATTCTCGCGGGATGGAATAGGGATCGGGTTTGAATGGGTTGAATTTGTGCAGGGCACGTAATAATGACGTTTTTCCCGCCTCGTTCTTCCCGACCAACACTGTCAGATGAGTAACCTTCACCCATCCGGAGTCCAAGATGCTTTTGTACATCTGAATGCGAAAACGTTCGAGCTTCATTATTGTCTCCTCTTTTGTACCACCTTGGCGATTTTGGCCCGAATGATTTTCTGCGCATCCCAAGGATCATTGATTTCGATGAAGTCCCATCGGCCCCAGGTTCCGGCATTGTTGACGGCGGGTATCCACAGTTGCTCCGCCGTTGAGACTTTTGCTTCTTTTTCTTTTTTGGCTTCGCCGCTGACTTCGACGATCAGGTGGAGGGGGTCGTCTTTGCCGTGACCGTCGTCGAGTTTCACGAGGAAGTCGGGGATGTAGTTTTTCTGTTGGCCGTTGAGGGAGTAGGGGATGAAAAAGCCGAGGTTCTGGTTTTTTGCGTAGCAGATAACTTCGTTCATGTCCTCGAGCGTTTGGGCCATTTTTTGTTCCCACGAGTTGGTATCGGCCACGACGTGCGAGATGTGCGAACGAGCGGGATCGGTTTTGTATGTTGGGCGGACGGTATCGAAGGAGACGAAGCGAGTGGAGCCTACGGTGTCGTAGGGTTTGGGGATTGGGAGCAGGCGTTTTTCGCCGTGGGTGCTTTCCACGATGGCTTTGTAAATACGGTCGGTGGCGTCATGGGCGTTTTCGATGAGTAGCAAAAGTTGCGGGAAGGTGTTGTCTTTGAAGGCGAGGCATTCGTCCATCCACTGGCGCACGATGCCGAGCAGATCGGGGAATAGCCACGGTTTGATTGTGCCTTCGTCGTCGCGGAAATAGCGTTCGAGAATCAGCTTGGCGATGAGGAACACGACTTGCTGCTGGCGTTTGGATTTGAGTTCGTCGAGCGTGTGGATGGACGATTCGCCGACGATGGGGGCATTTTCGACGCGTGTGGGTACGTTGGCGGTGCTGAGGGCGAGTTTGGATTTTTCGGTGAAGGTGGCGGTCAGGCGTTCGGCGGGTAGTTCGTAGCGGTAGCCGTCGATGCGGGGGAAGGTGATTTCGCAGGCGATGCGGTCTTCCAGTGCGCGAACATGCGTGGGCATTGGGCCGGGCTTGGGGTCTTTGGTGGAGCCGGAGCAGGGGATGAAGGAGAAAGGTACGCCGTAGATTTCGGCATATTCGGTGGGAAAGGCATCGAATTCGACTTCGCCGTTCTCGGTCATGAGGCGGCGGCGTTCGCTGGAATAGCTCATTCGCCGAAGGCCGCGACCGACGACCTGCTCGCAAAGGAGTTGTGTGCCGAAGGCGCGGATGCCGAGAATGTGCGTGACGGTGTTCGCGTCCCAGCCTTCGGTGAGCATGGAGACGGAGACGACGCATTTGATATTTTCGCCGAGCTTGCCTGTTTTGCCGACGGTGTTCATGACTTCTCGCAGGAGGTCTTCGTCGGTGAGATTTTCCGCGTCGCGGCCGGGGAAGCGGATGCGGTAGTCGGTTTTGAATTCGTCGATTTCGCGGGCGGCGATTTTCTTGAAGTCGGCGCTCATGGATTCGCCGGATTCGAGTTGCTCGGAATCCACGAGGATGGTGTTGGGTCTCGCGCGGAATTGCTGGCCGTCGACGTTGCTGAACAGAGCGAGTTTTCCGGGGACGGTCACGGTGGAACCGTCCTTCAGTTCTTTCTCCCAGCCCGCGATGTAATCGAACACGAGCTTGGAGACGTTGGTGTTGTTGCAGACCACGATGAACACTGGCGGCGTAAGTCCGTTCGCGTGTGCGTCGGTGTTGGACTGCCAACGCTGATAGTATTTCGTGTAGTTCTCGTAGAGGCTCTGGATCGCCCCTTCAAGCGCGGCGGGTAGCTTGTACGTGTTTAGCGGGCGTAAGTTGGGCGTTGGAGAAGTGTGCCCATTGATTCGATGAAGTCTTTGCCGGTTTGGTGGGCGGTGGCGGCGAGGGAAGCCAAGATTTCCCAGGTCCGTTGGCCG
>WQYP01000053.1 GCA_009781185.1 Phycisphaerales bacterium
GACGCTGGTGGAGTCTGCCTTGTTGCCTTCGAAGACTTCGTAGCCCAGAGGCATGCCACAACGAGACGTCACCAGCGCAATGACCACCTGCTTGCAGTCCGGACGGCTATCACGGGAATAACCTGCTCAAATAGATCGCGGAGAAAGAGGGAGGAGGTTTGCCAGGAGATGCATTTCCGCATCTCGCCACAGGTCGGCCGTCGCCACCAGGGTATCGTCCATGTCAAAAATCACATACATATGACAATGTCCGTTCATGTCAGCATTCACGTTGTTTTGCGATAGCGAGCATATTTTCGCCAAATCGCTTATAAGTTTCTATCAACTTGGATAAATCCGTCCATTGCGATTTGATATCATTTTTTGGGGGGGAGGACGAAAGGGTTGCCGCCTCATCCAGTATTTTCGCGGCTCTTTCAAATCGCCTCACGGCGGCGAGGGATCTGAGGCCGACATCCTCCAGAAGCCAGGGATGCTGTTCGGCTTCGTCGGTGACAAGATAGAACCCTTTGCGGCTGGATTTCCAGGACGGAGTCGGCCAGTCGGTCGCCTTGATCTGTTTCCACTCCTGGAATTCGGGGTTTTTACACAGGAATCTTAGCCACCAGCTTGTATTAAATGGAAACATCTCCATGCCGTTGCTGATGAGTTCCCACGCTTCAAGCATTATTTTTCCCGCTTGCCCGTAGGTGTCGGCGATGGGCTCTGCGTATTGGTGGAAGGCGAGGCCGGGGGTGTGGATGTAACGGGAGAACAGGTCGATGTTGGCGGAGAAGTCGGACGGTGCGAAGCCGTAGTATTCCTTGACGCCGGTGACGCCCTGCGTATTTCTGAGCGCTTCGAGTTGCTGATAAACCAGTCGTGGACAGGCGAGGTGCGTGATGGTTTCGACGTCTTCGCCGCTGCCGCCGAAGAAACCTTCACCAACAAAGGGAATGCCTCTGTCGCCGGCGAGTCTGGCGATGTTCCGGAAGGCCAGATCGGTGGTGTTGACGAAATAGACCTCCGCGATGCTGTTGTGCATGATCAGGCCGAAATGCTCGGGAGATATTCTTTCCACCACTTCGATGATCTGACCTTCCGACAATTCCCATGGCTCCCACCAAAGACGTGATCCTTGCTTCCCTTTTTGCATGGCATTCTTCAAGGCTTCCAGGAACGGAACCAATCGCTCGTGAAGCGGGATTCCTCTGCAGCGTGGGCAATCGCCGAATTCGCTGCACAACCATGCATGTTGATCATACGTATATATCAGCACATCGTCGGCATCATATTCCCGCAGAAACTCGGCAAGTTTGTTCTGATATTTACGGATGATCTCCGGATCCATGATACATTCCGGCACCGCGTCGCTCATCGCCGAGGTTTTCGGAACGCCGAAATGCGCCAGTGCGCGGAATCCGAAGCGATGCGCCTTTTCCACGCGACCTTTGTAATTTCGGGCAATGTCCTGGTCGTCGAGGTCCTCCAGATTCAGCACCTCGTTAGCCGGCCTCCAGCTCCATGCGATGCTCAATTGAAGTGTATTGACGCCGATCTTTTTGATTGCGTTCAACTGTTCGTCGGACCATGCCACATCCGGGTTAGAGGGATTGCCGAGGATGCCGATGACCAGGTCGAAGGATTTTTGTCTTTGCATAGCGTGTCCTTTACGGCCGCGACGAGGGCTGTTTGGCGGTGAACTTGTACAGCAGGTAAAAGACGGTGGGGGTGGCCAACAGGGAGAGGAGAACCGACAGGGTCAGGGCGCCGATGACGGCGATGGCCAGAGGGCGAAGCATATCGGCGCCGGAGCCGATGCCGTAGGCGAGGGGGAGCATGCCCAGGGCGGCGGCGAGGGAGGTCATGAGGACGGGTCGGAGGCGGCGGCGGCCGGATTGGATCAGGGCGTCTTCGATGGAGAGGCCGGTGTTACGGAGGTGGTCGACGTAGTCGAGCATGAGGATGCCGTTTTTGGCGACGATGCCGATCCCGATGATCGCGCCCAGATGCGAGATGATGTTCTCCGAAGTATTGGTGAGGTAGAGGGCGGCGACGGTGCCGATGAGGGCGAGCATCGCGCCGGCGAGGATGGCGATGGGCTGAAGGAACGAGCGGAACTCCAGCACCAGGACGGTGAAGATCAGGAGCAGGGCCATCATCATCACGAGGATGAGGTTGTGGAAGGAGTCCTGCTGCTGTTTGTAGAGGCCGCCGAATTCGATGGAGCCGGGGGGGAAGCGCGGGTCGCCGGCGAGTTTGGATTGAATGTCGCGGATGACCGAGCCGAGGTCGCCGCCTTCGAGTTCGCCGGTGACGGCGAGGTACTGGCGGAGGTCTTCGCGCTGGAGTTCGAGCTGGCCGGGTTCTTCAACGACGTCGGCGACCTGCGCGAGGCAGATGGTGCTGCCGCCAGCTGTTTTCAGCAGAACATTTTTTAGAGTTTCGATGCGGCCAATCGCTTTTGGATCCATCAGCACGCGGATGCGAGTGATACGGTCCGCCTGAAGCACATACGACGCAAGCTTGCCGAGCTTAGCGGTTTCGACGGCGGCGGCGATCTCCGTGGTGGTCAGCCCGTAGCGCTGGGCGTCGGCGGAGCGAACATGGAAGGTCAGGGCGGGTCCGGCGATCGTCAGGCCGTCGTTGGTGTCGGCGACGTGCGGAACTTCTTTGATCTGATTTTCGATGGCCGGAGCGGTCTGCTTGAGAAATTCCAGATCGGGTGAAAAGATTTTGATTTCGACGGGCTTGGGCGACCAAGTCAGGTCGCCGATGAGGTCGGCGAGCATGCCGTGGAGATCGGGATCGACCTGCGGCTCGAGGTGTTTGAGCTTTTCGCGAAGCTCGGTGATGACTTCTTCGGTGGAGCGTTTGGAATTGGGTTTGAGCTTGACCATGATGTCGCCGACGTTGGGTTCGGTGAGTTCGAGGCCGATGGCGGTGCCGAGACGTCGGGAGTAGCTTTCGACTTCCGGGATTTGGCGAAGGAGTTTTTCGATTTCGATCAGGGTGCGATTGGATTCGGCGAGGCTGGTGCCTGCGGGCTTGACGACATAGTCGAGGATGAAGCCGCGCTCTTCGAGCTTGGGGAGAAATTCGGACTGGAGGTTGGCGTAAAGATCGATGCCGGCGAGGACCAGCAGGATGCAAATGCCAATGGTCATGAAGCGGTGTTTGAGGGCGAGGCGCACAGCGGCTTCGTAGACGCGCGTGACGGGGCGGAGGATGAAGCCGGCGGTGTCGGCATCATTCAGAGCCGCGACCGTAAGGGAGCGACCGTGCGGATCGGAACCTGTCGCTCCCTTACGGTCGCGGCTCTGATCCTTTCGCTTAACGCGGATAATCAGCGAGGCAAGCGACGGCGTCAGCGAAACTGCCAGAACCAGCGACGTCAGCAGCGAAACCGTCATCGTAAATGCCAACGCACGGAAGAACACGCCAGGAACGCCTTCGAGAAAAGCCAGCGGAAGAAACACCACCACTGGCGTAAGAGTCGAACCTGTCAGGGGGAGGAAGATTTCGGCGATGGCTTTGTGGACGGCCTCAAGCCGGGGCATGCCGGTGGCGATCTTGGTATGAATGGCTTCGACAACGACGATCGCGTCGTCAATCACCAGCCCGATGGCCGCGGCGATGCCGCCGAGTGTCATCAAATTGAAAGTCATGTGCAGCAGCCGCATCGCCACGATCGTCACCAGCAACGTGACAGGGATCACGACGATGGCGACGAGCGTGGAGCCCCAGTCTTTGAGGAAGGCGAAGAGGATCACCACCGAGAGGATCAGGCCGAAGATGATCGCTTCCCAGACGCTTTTGACGGAGTCGCGGACGAGCAACGACTGGTCGTACCAGAAAGCGAGCTTCATGTCCGCGGGGATTTCTTTGTGCAGGGCTTTGATTTCGTTTTTCAGGGCGGCGGCGATGTCGAGGGTAGAGCCGTCGGGTTGGCTGCGGACCATGATGAGGACGGATTCCTTGCCGTCGGCGGTCACGACAGTCGCCGCCGGTTCCGCCGCTTTCATCACTCGCGCGAAATCGCGGATGCGCACCGGGTGGTCCTCTTGCATCGCGACGACGAGGTTTTCGATGTCGGCGATGTCGTGCAGACGGCCATCGACAAGCGTCAGAAAAAGTGTGTCGCGCTCTTCATGAAGCCCGCCCGCCGCCACAAGATTGCTCTTGCCCAGGACGTCCACCACTTGCGTC
Organism: Phycisphaerales bacterium; assembly: GCA_009781185.1. Lineage (GTDB taxonomy): Bacteria > Planctomycetota > Phycisphaerae > WQYP01 > WQYP01 > WQYP01. Next base: position 4,189 of record WQYP01000053.1, read on the forward strand.
AGGTCAAGATGATTGGCCGCCAGGCGCAGCGGATCAGCCACAATGTGGTATTCCGGCTCTCGGCTGCCGACCAGATCCACACGCGCCACGCCCGGAATCCGCAAAAATCGCGGCTTAATGGCATCCTCCGCCGCCACCGTCAACTCCGGCAAACTTCGCTTGTCGCTGGTCAACGAAATCCCAATGATCGGAAAAACCGAAAACGTCATGCGATAAGCGCTCGCATCGACCGATTGCGGGAGGTTGGATCGCACCTGTGCCAAACGGCTTCGCACATGCAGTTCCGATTGCTCCATGTCTACATGCCAGTTGAAAAAGACGTTTACGACGCTTGATCCGCGGCCGGTCGAGGAGCGGATATTCACCACGCCGGGGACATCTTTCATCGCCTCTTCAACGGGTCTGGTGATGGTGGCCATCATTTCGTCGGCGGGCATCTCACCGTTATCCAGAAGAATCGTCACACGCGGAAAGTTCGTCTGCGGAAAAACACTCGACGGCATGTTCCACGCCGCATAAACGCCGGCCAGACAAAGCGCTAAGACAATAAAAAGAATTGCCTTCCAGTGCGAAGTTGAAAATGAGGAGAGAGACATAGTCAGTCCACCACTTTGATGCGTGTCGCCTGTGGCAATCCATAAGCGCCGGCGGTCACAACTTTGTCTCCTTCATGGAGATCGTCAGCGATGATTTCGATGAGGTTATTTTCCTGCAGGCCGGTCTTGACGGTCTTGTGTGTCGCCTGGTCGCCATCAACCAGGGCAATGACAGGATCGCCATTTTCATCGGCAACGACCGCTCCCTTCGGAACCGCCAGCACGTCTTTGTGCTCCTCCGCGATGATGCGAACGCGTACGGAAAGCCCGGGAGTGAAATGGGGCGTATCAGAGCCGCGACCGTCAGGGAGCGACTGGGAAGGAAGATCGATGGCAAGCATCACCGAACCGTTCTTGGGATCCACCTGCGGCGTCACCGTGGTAACTTTGGCGAGGATGGGGGCGGCGGTGGAGGAAATGAAAATTTCGGCATTGAGGTCGGCGGCGTTAGGGGGAAGCTGATCGGCGGGGACGTCGACATCGACCATGAGCCGATCCATCGCGATCAACTGAATCAGGCCGCGGGTGGTATCCATCGCTTCGCCGGGGTTGACCGACAGCGACGTGACGGTCGCGTCAATCGGAGCGAGGATCGTGAGCAATTCACGTTGAGCCTTCGCTGCCGCAAGCGCAGCGGCCGCCTGCGCCACCTTCGCATTCTCCAGTGCAAGCTCTTCCGGAGCCGGAGTGTTCTTCAAAAGATGCAACTGCTTCTCATTGATGGCAACATCCGCCTTCGCCGCGGCAAGATCAAAAGCCGCCTGCTCCAGACTCTTCGCGCTGGCCGTCTGATCCGCCGCAAGTTCCTTCACGCGTTCATAGTTTCTCTGGGCCACCGCAAGGGTCGCCTGAGACTTCGCCACCGCCAACTCCGCCATCTCCAACTGCTCCGGTCGTGGTCCTCCTTTCACGATCGCCAAAGACGCCTCCGCCTGCCGCAACCCCGCCGCTGCTTGTTCCTCCGCCGACTTCGCCAGGCGATCGTCAAGCTGAATCAGGACATCCCCCGCTTTCACCTGCCGGCCGACCTGAACGAAAATCTGCGAAACAACGCCAGCGGTGGCCGAAGCGATGTTGGCGCCGCCGGCCATCTGACCTTGCCGCGCCGGGCGCGGGGTCACAATTCCGACGCCTTCGACGTAACGCCGAAGCGTCGCTTTTTGGATAAGGGTCGTATGAACGGGGATTTCGTTTTCTGAGGTATTAGGATCTTCGTCTTCCTCAACAGCCTCTTTCGCATTGCCAAGCGCCGCAACTATTTTTTGAAACCGCGGGAAAGTCTTCAGCCGCTCCGTAAAAAAGCCGTTGTGAAAATGCACAAGCCACGCCAGCACGAGAAGGATGACCACGGCGGCGAGAATGAGAGGTTTGAGGAGACGTTTCATATGACTATTGCGCCACTTCTTTCTGTCCTGCCAAAATTTACCACGAAGACACGAAGTACACGGTACACGAAGACGCACGAAGATTTTTGGATGGATAGCTCTTTTTCGTAATTTTCGTTTCTTCGTGTCTTGGTTTCAACTCTTGCGGATAGCGTCGCGGAGTTGGCGGTAGGTGATGAGTTTGAAGCCGTTCTCGTCGAGGAATTTCTTGGCGCGGGGGAGTGTGTAGAGTTCCACGTCGCTGTGGCGGCCGACCCAGGAATTGGGGTCAGCAGGGACGGCGTGCGAGAAACCAAAAGCGGCACGGCTCTCGGCACAGTCGACAGCACAATGCGGGTAGAACTCCCAGAGGCCGGGCTTGAGGGTTTGCAGGATCTGGTAAAAGCGGGACTCTTTGCCGTTGTCCATCGACATGTAGTAAAGATCGGCGCCGACCCAGTTGTCGATGGATGGCCAATTGTGAACGTCCTGGAGTTTGGGGCTGCGGGAGGGGAGGCGGTAGTGCTTAAGGACGCGGAAGAACATTGCCTCCAGGTCGGGACGGAAGCGGAGGGAGAACATGTGATTCAGGCAGTGGGACGGATCGAAGCCGCGGTTGATCACGTAGTCGAGCTGGGTGCGGACTTCGAGTTCGGCTTCTTCGACTTTGGCGTGTTGGACGGTCAGGTCGGTGTTGCCCCAGAAGAAGCCGTCGGGGTCGAGAAGGGAGCGGACCTTATCGCGCGGTGCCATGGGTCCCCAGCGGTAGCTTTGCCATTCAGAGTTGAGGGCGACTTCGACGCCGATGCTGTAGTGCAGATGGGTTCGCCACCAGTCGAGCGCTTCGTTCGCCCAGGGCGCGGCGATGAGCAGGGAGGCCGAGGTAATGAATCCTTCCTCGAAAGCTTTAATGGTGCCGACGTTCGAAGAATGCGTAACGCCGAAGTCGTCGGAGTTGATCATGATAAGGCGGTCGGCAGGCGAGTAGCCGAGCTGGTGGAAGAGATGGTCTTTCATGGGATTGATCCGTAGTTAATTGTCAGACGGTTTGTATAGCGTGTTCGTTTTTATCAACGGCGTCATGCGAATCCGATGTTCTTCAATGACGGTAAAATGGCCTGCCCCATCTGCCCTTGCGGCGATGGATGCCAGCGTGCGTTGCGCGATGAGCTCAGGTGATTGTTTACGAAATTGCAGCAGAATAATGCCACAGGTGGCGGGAAGTTTTACTTGGAACGCCAATTCGCCAAAGTCCTTGTCGAAGGTGAGAAGGACTCGATTTTCAGCCATTGCCAATGCGAGGGTGCGTGGGTCGTCCCAACCGGGATGATCTTCGCGTATCCAGAGAACGTCGTGTCCTGCTTGGCGCAGGGCGCAAACAGCTTCGCCGGGAAAGTTTTCGTTGGCGAGAAGTCTCATGTCTCAGACACCCACACGGTAGACTTTTTCGGCTTGCAGAGATTCAGAAGCGTAGGCAAGGCGTGCACGGATGTCGTCGGCTGTGATGCCGGGATAGTTGTCGATGATCTGCTGATTCGACCAGCCTTCGGCCAGCAGTTCCGCGATGAATTCGACCGCCAACCTTGTACCCTTGATGACAGGCTTGCCGACGAGAACCTTGGGATCGACGGTGATTCTTTCTTTCCAATCCATGAGGCATCTCCTGATCAATCTATTGTATCGCTTCCTCAGCGTTTTTGCGATTTAGCCAGATTGATGAATGCAAGCATATTTTCAAGTGGCACGTCGCCTTCGACGGCATGAGCGGGGGCGAGGATGTAGCTGCCGGGGGCGCCAAGATCGAGAAGTTTTTGGGTTTCGTTGAGGACGTCCTGGACGGAGCCGTGGGGGAGGGTTTTCTGAGTGGAAAGGCCGCCGTGGAAGGCGAGTCGGCCGCGGTATTTGGGGACCAGTGAGTAGACGTCCATCACCTCCGGCTGGAAGGGGTTAAAACAATTGAGCCCGATGTTGATGAGGTCGTCGAAGAGTTCGTCGACGTCGCCACAGGAGTGGATGGAGACTTTTTTGTCGGCACTTTTCACGGCGGAGTACATCCGCTTGAGCTGCGGAAAAATAAACTGTTTCCAAGTCGCGTAGCCCATTTGCAGCCCGTGCTGCTGGCCCCAGTCGTCGCCGAAGTGGACGGCGTCGATGTCGTAGGTGAGTGCTTTCTCGACCTGAGCGAGGTTGTAATCGGCAATACGCGTAAGAAGTTCGTGAACGAAGTCAGGATTTTCGACGAAGTCCATCATGAGGTTTTCCATACCGCGGAGGGTCCAGGCTCGTTCGTAGAGGGAGAAGCCGATGTTGAAAACGCGGTACCGATCGCCGTGGGTGGCGAGGCGTTGCGGGATATCGTCGAAAAATCGCGGATCGTGCGGATTTGGGAAGCGGTAGTTGTCGAGCGTCGGCTCTGGCAGAACGCATCCTTCGACGATGCCGATGTCGCGATCGACGCTGCGGTCCCAGACGACGCCGAAGACGTCACGGACGTGATTATTTCCGATGTCTTCGAAGAAGCCGATGCCGTTGCCCAGACCCAGAAGGTGGTTGTCGAGGATATCGTCGAGGTTGTTTTTGCCGAAGTGTTTTTCGAGTTTTTCGTTGGCTTCGTAGGTGAATCCGAAGGACCAGGGGACATAGGGGGGGCGTTGGCCGTTGAGGACGAGTTGGATGACTCGGCGTTTGGTCATGGGAAGCTCCAATGGACGGAAGAAAAAGAGTTGCAAAATAAAAATATCAACGTTTTTACTTATTCACGCGTGCTCCCGCCGCCTCCATGGCGATGTTGCTGAATTCGCGCCACTGGTACTCGCGTGTTTCGAGCTGAAAGCATTGGATTTTGCTGGGAGGCTCTTTGAAATGGTAATGATTTTCATGGTGAACGCCATCTGGAACATTCTGCGAGCTCATCGCCGAGCTATTGGACAGGACTTCTCGATTGGCTTTGTCAAACGCCCGCACGCGGACTTGCAGGCTCGATTCGGGATACGCGATGGCGATCTTCGCGCCGTCGTCTTTGGTGAAGTAGCGATCCTTGGTGTCGATGAAGAAGCTGAAGCCTTCCGGGAGAGTTCCGGTCGTTTTCGCGGTGGCCGGATCGTATTTGCCCGCGATTTTCCAGGGGCCGCGGGCCATGCCAACCCGGATCGCGAGGGTTTTGGGTTGCGTGGGCAGGCCGAAGAAGAGCACGTCGGACTTGTCGAAGAAGTGCTGGTGGACGGGGACGGAGAACATGAACATGAGGTTGTCATCCTTCGCTGGCGGCCTGGCAAAGCGGAAGAGAATCCGGCGAACATTATTATTTTCCTCGGATAACGAGGCAATGGACGGCTTGCCGGTCTTGTAGGATCCTTTGGCCGGTGAACCGTCGGGCAACCAGAAGGTGTTGGCGGGATCGGGCCAGCGGCCGATGGCGATGAGCGAAACAGTGTTGTTGTCGGGAAACGTGACGGACGTCACCGGTAAAGCGCCCGCGGGCGCGGTGCTGACGAAACCGCCGGAGATTTCGGTGACGATGGCGGTGGGCAAAAGGCCGACCTTCGCGGATATTTGGAACCATCCGAGCCTCGGATATTTGGCGTCATAACCGGGGGGGGATGCCATATCGTTGGTGCGATAGACGGTATTGTAGACAGGAAGGTAAATGCAGCCGTTGGCATCGGTTTTGAGATTGGGATACGACAACTGCAGGCTTGGGTCAATCGCACCATTCACAACGCGGTTGCATTCGAGCGCGAAGCTGTTGATGCGTTTGTTGGCACAGGGCGAGCCATCGGCATACTGATAGCGCTGAACGATGATGGCGGGAGCGTTTTTGTAGGCGGCGTCGAGTTGGCGTTTGGATTCGATCGCGTCGCCGAAGTCACGGTGCCACAAGGCCAGCAGCCAGTGCGCGTAAAAATCGTCCGGTCGTGTCTTGATCAGGTTTTCGAGTTGTGCGCGGACCTGAGGCATGGAGAATTCTGTCACGCCGTTGTGGCTGGAACGCGTGGAATTGGCGATTTTCACGCAGGCTTTCGCGTCGGCTTCTTCGGCTTTACTGAGCGTAAAAGGCAAGTTGCGCCAGCCATTTTGGGTTTCCAGGGTCGTTGGCTCGATATCCTGCGCCTCGAGTCCGTACTGTTTGGCCCATTGCCGCACTTCCTTGAGCGCCGGCGACGGCTCCTCCGCGGCGCGACAGATGGCAAACGCCAGTGCGAGAACGAAAAGCGTGACAGTGTAGGTCAGGAAAGACTTCCGTGTCATTCCGCGGCGGTTTTGCGAAGGATTCAACACCATGACGAGCCGGCGCTCGAGCGTTGAAGGCCGAGCCATTGCCAAGAGGATATTCGTGTGGGGCCGCATTGGATTCTCCTCGCTTTTTGAGGGAGGGGGGATGGGCTGCCTGATAAGTTCGCGGAGACGATCGGGTTTTTCGGAGGAAAGTTTCGTGTCCGGATACGCCTGACGTCGCACTGGCGTTAATTTAATTCGCGGGCATCAGGGAGGCAAGACAGCAGATGTGCGTTGTTCGGCCAGTGGGGATCGGTGCGGAAGGCTTCGGCGTAGGTGGAGCCGCACTGCTGGCCGCGGGATTTGGCGTTGGATTCGACCAGGTCGAAAATGTTCATCTTGTCGAAGTCGCGGAGCCAGGCGACGCCGACCTTGTTCGCGGCCACGGCTTTCTTCTTGATCGCAAAGGTCTCCGTGATGTCGACATAATCCGTGGGGATAAAGGCGCGGGTGATCCAGCTTTCGCAGTAAAAAAGTGAAGGACGGCGAGACGTGGGCTCGTGAGCGGTTTTGATGTTGAAGGTGGAAGCGATGCCGGCGGCGATGAAGGCGGCCTTCGAGGTGTACTGGTTGTCGGAATGATAGTCGTCAGGATGGTGGGTGATGATCAGGGTCGGCTGCACCTGGCGGATAACGTCGACGAGTGAGAGGACGTATGCGTTGGTGCGGAAGGCCATGCCGTCCTGGATGCCGAGCCAGTGAAGCTCGGCGTCAATGAGTTTGGCGGTGGTAGTTTCGTGATTTTTTCGCTGGGCGGCGAGCTTATCGGGGGGCATTGGCGCAAACTTGTTGCCGCCGGCACCGTCGGTAACACAACACCACGCAACGTGAGCGCCTTGCTGTTTGAACTTGGCAAGAGTGCCGAAGCAGACGACGGCAGCGTCGCCGGGATGCGCCATGATCGCCAGAACACGGGGTTGATTTTCGATTTTTGATTTTCGATTTTCGATTGTGTTCAAAATGGCATCCTTCCTTAGGAGGTGGTGAAAAGGGATGGTGGTGGGTGGGTTTCTTCGAGGCGGTTTCGCAGGTCGGGCGTGATGGTCTGGCCGGTGAGTTGCATCGCGGCGAGCAGGGCGCCGGCGGCGGGTTCGATCTGCGCGCGGATCGGACAGGCATTGGGTGTCAGCGTTCGCAGATGTTGGAGCAGGGTGGTTTCGAGGAGATGGGAGGGATGCCGGAACACGCCGCCGGCGAGGACCAGCGGGAATGGCTGATCGAGGATGCCGACTTGTTTGGCGGCGAGGATCACGTACTTCGCCGCGGAGAATGCTTGCGTATCGAGAATCTGGCGGGCTGCGGCGTCCGATTGCGCAGCGGCATCGAGAACGAGGCGAGCAAGCGATGCAGCGTTCCTGGGCAGACGATTCTCACGGCGAGTGTGAGCGTGAATCAGAGCTTCCACGGAAGGAACACGATAATGCTCGAGAATCAGGCGAGTGAGCAGAGTCGGCGGCGCGAGTTGCAAATCGGATTGCTTGATGGCGGCGAGAGCGGCTCGGCCGAGGTTGTCGCCGCCGCAGGAACTGTCGTGGAAGAATCCGCCGTGCCAGGTGTTTCCATTGGGCGAGCGTGCCCCGGAAGTCCCGCCGGTCCCGCAGACGCAGGAAACACCCCATCCTTCCGGAGCACCGGCGATGATGGCGCCGATGGCGTCGTTGAAAACCGCCGTTTTCGGAGCGTAATGGCGGAGAGCGTTTTCCAGGAACTGCACATCCTCCGGCCAATCCGCGCCAGCAAGAGAAAACGCAGCAGCAGCAAGAGCGGAAGGCTGCAAGTTCGCCAAACGCAGAGCCTCACCGACGGCCATCGCAATGGAAGTAATCGCGGCATCAGGCGACGGCGGAGCGTAGATATCCGCGCAACCGCCGCGACCCGCTCCCACGACTCGCCCATCGGCGTCCGCGATCAGAGCGATCGTCTTGGAATTACCGCCGTCAACCCCCAGAAAGAAATTGTGCGGCACATCGGCCATTTGGGCTCCTATTGTACTACCTGTCGCTGGGTGTGGCGCTGGGTGACAGGGTGACAGGGTGACAGGGGAAATTCACCCAGTCACCTTGCCACCTTGTCACCTCAACGCCACGCCTGCGACAGAAAAATTGGCAGCCCCGGCGTACCTGAAGAATGTGTCATGTTTTATGAAATCCGTTACGATATTGAGAGTTGATAGTGTAGACAAATATGGACAGAAAGTGAGTTGAACATGATTAAGATTACGCTTCCGAATGGTGCGGTGAAGGAATTTGAGGGGACGAGTGTGACGGGGTTGCAGGTGGCGGAGGGGATTGGGCCGCGGTTGGCGAAAGATGCGATCGGCGTGGTGGTGGATGGGGAGCTCAAGGATTTGAGTGAGCCGATTGGCAGAGATGCGAAGGTGTCGGTGGTGACGGCAAAGGGAGGGGGGGGGGATGATGCCAATGCGATGTATTTGCTGCGGCACTCGGGGGCGCATGTGATGGCGGAGGCGATTTGCCGGTTGTATCCGCAGACGAAGCTGGCGTATGGGCCGCCGGTGGAAAATGGATTTTATTATGATATGGAACTGGATCATAAACTCACGGTTGATGATTTCGTCAAAATTGAGGAGGAGATTCAGAAGATTCTGGCGGAGGATCGGAAGTTTACACGCTACGAACTGGGGCAGAAAGAGGCGATGGAAAAGATAGAGAAGGAAGGGAATCCTTATAAAGTGGATAATGCGCAGCGTGCGATGGAAGGGGATGCCAATGCGGTGATCAGTTTTTATGCGACGGGGGAGCCGGGGAGGAATTGGGAGGATTTGTGCCGCGGGCCGCATGTGCCGAGCACGGGGCGGATCGGGGCAATCAAGGTGATGTCGGTGGCGGGGGCGTATTGGCATGGAGATGAATCCAAGCAGCAGTTGCAACGCGTGTACGGCGTGGCGTTTCCTTCGCGGAAAGAATTGGATGTTTATCTGAATCAGCTGGAGGAAGCGAAGAAGCGGGATCATCGGGTGATAGGGAAGCAGATGGGGTTATTTACGATTTCGCCGTTGGTGGGGAGCGGGCTGATTTTGTGGATGCCCAAGGGGGCGCTGGTGCGGCAGGAATTGGAGCAGTTTATGCGGGAGGAGCTGGCCAGGCGCGAGTATGTGCCGGTGTATACGCCGCATATCGGCAAGGTGGATTTATATAAAATTTCGGGACATTATCCTTATTATCAGGATTCGCAATTTCCGACGATCAAGATGAAAGAGCGGGATAAGGAGGACGAAAGCGAGTATTTATTGAAGCCGATGAACTGCCCGCATCACATTCAGATTTATGCGGCGGAGCCTCGGAGTTATCGCGATCTGCCGGTGCGGCTGGCGGAGTTCGGAACGGTGTATCGCTTCGAACAGTCGGGTGAATTGAATGGGATGACGCGAGTTCGCGGCTTTACGCAGGATGATGCGCATCTATTTTGCACGGCGGAGCAGGTGGAAGGGGAATTCCGCAGTACGGTGCAAATGGTGATGCATGTTTTTGAGACGCTGGGATTCAAGGATTATGAGTGCCGGGTGTCGCTGCGCGATCCGGCGAGCAACAAGTATGTTGGCGAGGCGGCGAACTGGGACCGGGCGGAGGATACGTTGCGGAAGGTGGTGAAGGAAGTGGGGATTAAAGCAGAGGAGGCGAAGGGGGAGGCGGCGTTTTATGGGCCGAAAATTGACTTTATGGTGAAAGATGTGATCGGGCGGAAGTGGCAGTTGGGGACGGTGCAGTTGGACTATAATTTGCCGGAGCGCTTTGAGCTGGAGTATATCGGTGCGGACAATGCGCGGCATCGGCCGGTGATGATCCACCGGGCACCCTTCGGTTCGATGGAACGGTTCACGGGAATTCTGATCGAACATTTTGCGGGGGCGTTCCCGGTGTGGCTCTCGCCGGTGCAGGTGGCGGTGCTGACGATTTCTGAGAAGTTCAATGATTATGCCAACGGTGTGCTTGAGAAGCTCAAGGTCGTTAACGTGCGTGCGGAGATCGATCTAAGCGGCGATAAAATCGGCGGAAAAATCCGGCGGGCGCGTGAGCAGAAGATTCCTTATATGTTGATCATCGGCGGCAAGGAGCAGGAACAAGGTGCCGTGGCGGTGCGGACGCGGAAAGACAAGGATCTGGGCGCGATGAAAGTCGAAGCGTTTTTGGAGAAGATAGTTGGTGAGGTGAAGACGCGGGCGCTGCCGGTGGAGTGAGGTGACTCGTAAAATTGGTTCAATTCGTAAAATGCGTGGAGGAGATCGATTAAGTGTGAGAACGGGGTTGCAATAGGAGGGGTTCGCGACGCCGCAAGCGTTTTCGGTGCCTTGGTGCGAGAGCGGTGCCAGAGCGGCATGCAAGTATGTCGGCTCAATAGATGTTTTCAACACGGCATGTTGCCATGCAGTGCTCCTCTGCGAAACACGTTGAAGCGTGAACTCCGTTACGAGCCGACGTCGTCGAGAATGTGGTCGGCGACGAAGATGGGGACGTTGTTGGCGACGCCAAGGGCGATCGCGTCGGAAGGGCGGGAGTCGACTTCGACGGTTTTGCCGTTGCTGTGGCGGATGACCAGGCGGGCGAAAAAGGTGGAGTCCTGCAGGTCGTTGATCAGGATGCGTTCGAGTTTGGCGTCGAGCTTTTCGATGACGGCGGAGAGCAGTTCGTGGGTTTGAGGACGCGGCGTGGGCTGGCCTTTGAGACGGCGGTCGATCGCGAAGGCTTCGGTGGAGCCGATGACGATGGGGAACGCGCGATCGCCGGTGACTTCCTTGAGGAAAATCACCTGCTGATCGGATGTCTCGGTGATGATGATTCGCTTGAGTTCGACCTGGACCATGGGAAGCTCCGCAGTGAGTCAGTAGTGAGTAGTGAATAGTGAGTGGTCAGTCGTTAGCCGTTGGGCATTAGCGGGTGTGGAGGGTGGCGCCGGATTGGATGGAGCCCGAGACGTGGATGGCGTTGTTGTCCGGGGAAGTGCCGTTGCCGGTCTGGGGGGTGGCGGTCGATTCGCAGGCGGCAAGGAGAGTGGTGGCGACGAGCAGAACCAGGAGAAGTTTCATGGGAACTCCTTGTAAGAGATACCGGGGATTATAGCCGAGGCAGCCCACGGCGTCGCAAGCGGCGGGGTTTTGTTAAAATGGAGAGATGGAATTCCAACCGCTAGAGCGTCGGGCTCCCAGGCATGCGAAATACGATGCGATTCATCGGGCGCTGCTGGCGGGGTTGCTGTCGAATGTGGGGGTGCGTGGGGATGGGTATGAGTATTTTGGCACGAGGGGAACGAAATTTTTGATTTTTCCGGGATCGGGGCTTTTTGCGAATAAGCCGAAATGGGTGGTGGCGGGGGAATTGGTGGAGACGACGAAGTTGTATGCTCGGACGTGTGCGGTGGTGCAACCGCAGTGGATCGAGCGGGCGGCGGGGCATTTGGTGGAGCGGACGTATGCGGAACCGCGATGGGATGCGGCGCGTCAGACGGCAATCGCGACGGAGAAAGTAACGCTTTACGGGTTGGTGTTGATACCGGCGAGGGTGGTGCCGTTTGGGCCGATCAATCCGAAACTGGCGCGGGAGATTTTGATTCATCATGGGCTGGTGCTCGGGGAACTACGGACAGAAGGGGCGTTTTTCAAATTCAATGCGGGACTGGTAGCGGAGGTGGAACTGCTGGAAGCAAAGATTCGGCAGCGGAATCTGCTGGCGGATGTGGCGACGCGGTATGCGTTTTACGATGCGAAGGTGCCACAAGGCATCACAAACGGAGCGGATTTTGAAAAGTGGCGGCGAGGAGCGGAACGACAGGAGAGGGGGGGGGCAAGGTTCTTATATATGTCGAAAGAAGATTTACTGCGGGCGGATGCGCCGGCGATCACGTCGGAAAATTATCCGGATAAGGTCAGTGAGGCGGGTGGCGGGCTGAGGTTGCCGGTGCAGTATCGCTATGAGCCGGAGGACGCGATGGACGGGCTGACGGTGACGGTACCGCTGGCGGGACTTGGGCAGATGGTGGCGGAGCGATATGAATGGCTGGTGCCGGGAATGCTCGAGGAAAAAATCGCGGCAATGCTCAAGGGCCTGCCGGGTGGACTGCGGCGGAATTTCGTGCCGGTGCCGGAGTGGGCAAAAGCGGCGGCGGCGGCGATTGGGAAGAAGCCGGAAGCCAGTAGCCAGAAGCCAGAAGCTGAAAGCCCAGGGATTGCAATCTTTGGGCTTGGGGAGGCGTTGGCGTCTTTTTTGGAGCGGGAGACGGGGGTGGGGATTCGGGCGGAGGATTTTGTGGAGCGGGAATTGCCGGCGTTTTTGCGGATGAATTTTCGGGTCGTGGATGATGCGGGAAAAATCGTCGGGATGGGACGGGAGCTCGGAGTGCTGCAGAGGAAGTTGGCGAAAGAGGCGGCGGGGACGCTGGAGGGGATTGTGAAGGGGCAGGGGGGGGGGTGGACGCGGAACGGGATTGTGCGATGGGATTTTGGGGAACTGCCGGAGTCAGTGACGGTGCAACGGTTTGGGATGACGATCGTCGGATATCCGGCATTGGTGGAGGTGGGCGAGGCGTGCGGACTTAGGTTGCTTACATCGAAGGAAGTGGCGGAGGAATCGCATCGGGCGGGAGTGCGTCGATTGTTTTGGGGAGAGCATCGGCGGGCGATCAAGGGGCTCACGGGAAAACTGCCGGACTTTGCGAAAATGAAGTTGCAGTATCTGCTGCTGGGGCGGTCGAAGGAATTGCAGGAAGATTTGCTGACGCTGATTGTGGATCGGGCGCTTGATGCTCCGGGCGGTGGGGGCAACGGAGCCCCGCATGGTAATGTGGGGCTTTGGCCTCCACGAAATTTGAAAGAGTACGAAGCGGCAACGACGCTGGCTCTCTCGCGATTAAACGAGACGGCAGAAAAGGTTGGAGCACTGGTGGCCAAAATTCTCGACGAGCATCTGAAATTGGCACTGCTGATGGAAGAACGCGGGCATAAAGGCTCGGCAGAGACGGATGTACATGATCAGCTTATTTTCCTGTTGCCGAAGCATTTTCTGGTCAAGACGGGCTACGCATGGCTGGAGCAGTTTCCGCGATACGTGGCGGCCATGCGGATTCGCCTCGAAAAATTACGTGGCGGCGGCAGACAACTTGCCGATCGCGATGCCGCGGGCATTGAAAAGGTGCGCTCGTGGTGGCACAAATATCTTGAGATCAAGGAGAAGCATAAAACTGTGGCAATGCATGATATGGAACTTGATACGCTGCGATGGATGATCGAGGAATGGCGCGTGGCGATCTTCGCGCAGGAACTCGGCACAGCGACGCAGATATCGCAGCGGCGCATTGAAAAACAGTGGGAAAAGGTGCGGAAGTGATCAAACCATCAGAGCCGCAATCGTAAGATTGCGCAGTCATAACCGCAGTCTTACGATTGCGGCTCTGATGTGTTCTCACCGGAACCACGCCCAATTGTGTGCCATTGGGCGCTGCCCCCGGCTGCGTATGTTGATGCTCTTCAGGCGTGACGGCGCGAGCTTACGCTCGCGGCTCTGATTGGTTATTTTTTCTGGATCAGGGTCATGGAGGAGTTGAGAGGGACGCGGCGGGAGACGATGGGGAGATGCCATTGTTTGGGGCCGTCGGTGACGAGAATGGCGTCAGGTTGAAGTTGCAGCGTTGGGGTAGCGACGCGATCGGTGGTGCGGGAGGGGAGCAGGAGCCAGGCGATGCGGGCGGTGGCGGTGGGGGATTGCGTGGTCCATTCGATTCGTGGGAAGACGTGCGTTGTCTGGACGCTACGGGTCAGGAGGATGGAGGTGGTGGGGAGGATTTCGAGCTTGGCGGTTTGGTTGGTGATGGTGGGGATCGGATCGGTGGTGAGAGTGGCGCCTTTGACGCCGTGGAAATTCCATGTGAGCTTCGCGGGCTCGGTCAGTTCGATGTCGTCGAGAAGCACGAAGAAGCGTTTGTCGATGAAGTAGGCATGGCGGTCGAAACGTTTGAGAATCGGGCCGTAGCCTTGCTCCATGCGGGAGACGAGGTAGTCGATCTCGGGGGTGGGGGAGAGGTCGGTGAGGAAGGCGAGAGGGGAATATTGGGCTTCTTGGCCGCGATTGTTGATGAGGAGCGTGTTGTGCGGAGGGGTGGAGTTGAAAGGATGGGCGGGATCGTTGGTGGAGATGGGGCCGGTCCAATCGTGGCCGTAACCGGGGTCGGCGAACAGCGATTGGCCGAAGGCGTCGAGGATGACGGCATTGAGGTCGAATTGGCAGTGGGGGTCGTCGTAGATTTCGCCGCGGGTGCGACCGGCTTTGAGGGCGAGCAGGCGAGTATTGGGATCGGTCATGCTTTCGCGCATGATGCCGATGCCGGTACGTGGGAAGAACATGCAGGTAGGGAGATGTGTTGGTGGGATGGCGGGGAGGTTGGAGTCGGCGGCGATCAGGCCGATGATGCCGGCGGGGGGGAGTTGATCGGCGAACCATTGCAGGGTGGGATCCTGGAAAGCGGCGGCGAGGAGAAGCGCGTTATTGCGGGCGGAGAGTTCGCCGTAGAAGTCGTCGCAGAAGTTGACGACGTGCTTGCCGAGAATGCAGCCGTAGAGGATGGGATAGGCGGACCGTTGGAGTTTTCGGCTGGGCTGGTGGAGGATATTCGGCCAGCCGTTGCATTTTAATGCGTACATCAGTTCGAGGGCGTTGCTCATGCCGTAGACCCAGTAATCGCCATGCTCGAGAGCGGAGCCGTCATCGTCGGCCCATTCGATGAAACGCAGGACGTGGGACTTGGTGATTTCGATTTCGCGGGAAAAATCGTAGACGTCGCCGTCGAGGGCGATGAAGAGCGAGCCGGCGCCGCAGGAGAGCACGGCAAGCCAGTTCATGGTGCGATTGCCGCTGAGATAAACGTTTTCATCTCCCGCCCCCGGTTTACATTCCGCGATATAGGCGGAAAGGGCCTTTTGCCAGCAGACATCGGCGAATCGCTTACGCTCGGCCGGCGACATCTCGGAGGCGAGCAGGTCGTAAGTGATCGCGAGTCCTTTGCAGAGGGCGGCGGTATGGAGGTGGAAAAGTGGGCCGCCTTTCATGCCGAGAAATTCGCCGGTCCACGTTTCGGTCTCGAAGATCGCCTCAACGATTGCAAGGGCGCAAGCGGCATATCGCGGATCGTTGGTGATGCGATAGGCGAAGGCACAATTCGCGGCGTTGGTGGCGGCGGTCGCAAGGGCCGCGGTACGATGCCCTTCCGGCATCGGTGGCCCCTTGATGGCAGACTGATGAAATGCAAGTTCGAACAGGCTGCGAATGCTCTTGCTTTCAGGCATGGGCGTCTCTTGGAGAACGGACTGAGCACTGGCGAGAATGGCGGCCCAATCACGGGCGAATTGGGGATCGCTGATTTTTTGCCGAAGAACGGCAAGGTCGGATGGCGCAAAGTAAAGGTGCGGATGAGCAGGTGAAACTTGAGTGGCGAGTGACAATGGCATCGAAGTCGACTCCTTGGCTTGGCAAGACGCGAAAAGGACAACGCAAACGATCACGAAGAGGGTCTTCATCGTGCGCGGATTATAGCAGACAGGACTGGTACCGCGATCGTGAGGAGATTCTCCCATATAGCCCCGGCTTTAGCTGGGATTGACTCTGATGAGCGACAAGACTCCGAGGCTTCAATTGTGAGTCGAAAGCCAATCCCGGCTAAAGCCGGGGCTATATGGCCAAAGCGGCATCGCATATCATCGTGGGATGATTAAGTTGCCGATTGATGCTTATTTGCGGGAGATTACGCGGAAGCTGCGTGATCGTGGGAGCGTGGTGGTGGTGGCGACGCCGGGGGCAGGGAAGAGTACAAGGGTGCCGCCGGCGCTGATGGAGGGAGGGGGAGTCGATGGGGCGATCGTGATGCTGCAGCCTCGGCGTGTGGCGGCACGGGCAGTGGCAGAACGCATCGCGGGGGAACGCGGGTGGGAAGTGGGGAACGAAATTGGCTACCACGTGCGATTCGAAAAACGATACACCGGCCGGACGCGAATCCGTGTGATGACGGAGGGAATCCTGACGCGGATGATGCTCGATGATCCCTATCTCGATGGCGTCGGATGTGTGATCCTCGATGAATTTCATGAGCGGAATTTGCATACGGATCTGGCGATCGCGTTTTTGCGGGAGCTGCGCGAGACGGTGCGGCCGGAGCTGAAAGTGGTGATCATGTCCGCGACGCTGGAGGTGGAACCTGTGGCGGCGTTTTTAGGGGGGACGGAAGTGGTGAAGGTGGAGGGGCGGAGTTGGCCGGTGGAAATCGCGTGGCGGCCGGGGCGGGATTCGCGGCTGGAAGAGCATATAGTGCGGGTGGTGGAGAAGGCTTTGGGGGAAGAAGCCAGTAGTCAGAAGCCAGAAGCCAGAAGTGGCGATGTGCTGGTGTTTTTGCCGGGGGTTGGTGAGATTGAGCGGGTGCGGCGTAGGATGGGGGAAGGGGGGAGGCGTAGTGATGTGGCGGTGTTGCCGTTGCATGGGAGTCTGACGAATGATGAGCAACAGCGTGCGCTGCTGCCCGATCCACATGGGCGGCGGAAGGTGATTCTGGCAACGAACATCGCGGAAACGTCCCTGACCATCGACGGCGTACGCACGGTTGTCGATTCGGGACTGGTGCGAGTGGCGAGCTTTGATGCGGATCGCGGAATGGATCGGCTCGATCTGGAACGGGTGTCGAAAGCGTCGGCGGTGCAACGGGCGGGACGAGCGGGCAGGCAGGCGGCGGGGAAAGCGTATCGGTTGTGGAGTGAAGTGGAGGAGAAGCATTTTGCGGAGTTCAATGTGCCGGAGGTGGAGCGAGTGGATCTGGCACAGGCGGTGTTGGCAGTGCATGGGTGGGGGCGGGCGGATGTGCGGAAGTTTGGATGGTTTGAGCAGCCGAGCGAGGAACGTTTGCAAGCGGCGGAGGAGTTGCTGGAGATGCTGGGGGCGTTGCGCAAAGGGAAGTTAACGGAGATGGGCGAGCGGATGGTGGGAATGCCGGTGCATCCGCGCGTGGGACGGATGCTGATGGGGGCGGGGGGAAAATTGCTGGGCGATGTGGTGAATGTCGCGGCATTGTTGGCGGATGATTCGCGGCGAGGCTGGGGTGACGTGGTGGCAGCTTCGTCAGCCCCCGGCTCTGCCGGGGGTTTGCACCGCAACCGCCAGATTCCGGCCCCACCGGGTAAACCCTCGGCAGAGCCGGGGGCTGACGGACGCGGCAGCCACATGCGATTACGGCATCTTGAGCGGGTGCGGGAACAGTTGATGTCCGTGGCTCGGAGAGTTGAGGGAAATGCAGGTAGCGACCCCGCTTTGCGGGGTGACGGGGAGGGGAAGTCGATTGAGGAAGTTTTGCTGCTGGGCTATGCGGATCGAGTTTGTCGGAGGCGTAGTGGAAGCGGCGGGGATCCGCGAGCAGGCGTGATGGTTGGCGGCGGCGGCGTGCGGGTGGCGGAGGAATTTTTCACGCCGGCACTGGCGACGAGCGAGCTGTTCCTGGCGCTCGATGCACATCACGATCCGCGAAACAAAAAGGCTGAAGCGGTCGTGAAGACATGGGCGGTCGTGAAGGAAGAATGGCTCGAGAAGCTGTTGCCGGAGCAGATCCGCACGGAAACAAAACTGGCGTTTGATGAGAGTAAAAAGAAGGTGGCGGCGACAACGCGGCGGTATTTTGGGGATCTCGTGCTGGCGGAGGATCCGCATGGCAAGGTGGATGCGGACAAGGCGGGCAAGGTGTTGGCCGAAGCGCTCGGGGCGAGAGCCAGGGAATTGGTTCTGCAGGACGAGCGGGCGGCGAAGCTTCTGGCACGCGTGGCACTGGTGCGGCATTTTATCGGCGAAAAGGCGTGGCCGACGTTTGATGATGCGGAATTGCGAGAGGTGCTGGCGGAAGTGTGCGCAGGCAAAAAAGCGTTAAGTGAAGTAGTGGGGAGGGGGGAGGGGCGAAGATTGGAGGATGGTCTGCGTGGGCGGCTGGTGTATCCGTTGGATCGAGAGTTGGAACTCTTGGCGCCCGAGAGCATGGAGGTGCCGTCGGGTTCGCGGATTAAGTTGGAGTACGCCATGGGCGGGGAGGGAGCGCCGCCGCCTCCCGTGATGGCCGTGCGATTGCAGGAACTTTTCGGCTGGACGCAAACCCCGCGAATCTGCGGCGGACGCATCGCGGTGCTCCTGCATCTGCTCTCCCCCGGCTTCAAACTGATGCAGATCACCAGCGACCTGGCAAGCTTCTGGCGAAACGCGTACTTTGAGGTGCGAAAAGATTTGCGAGTGCGTTATCCCAAACACAAATGGCCGGAGGACCCGCTGGCGGCAACGCCGGAGGCGAAGGGCCGGCGAAAAATTCGAAATGAGTACCGCGACCGTTAGGTAATGTAGACATTTCAAATTTGGAATATACCACAGAGCACGCAAAGATCGCAGAGTTTTTAAAAAACGTCTCTGCGCCCTCCGCGTGCTCTGCGGTGCATTCCGTGTGATGCGGAAAAACGGGCACACCTGCAGAGAATTAAAGGTCTGCGGGTTGGATTGCTTTTCCGGTGGCTGCGGAGAGGTGGACGGCTTCTACTTTTTGCATGTAGAGAAGCGATTCGTCGAAGTCGGGCGAGACTTGCCAGGGTTTGCCTTGTTGGACGCTCTGCACGGCAGCGATGAAATCTTCTTCGACGTGCCAGTTACGCTGCAGGGAGGCGGGGACGTTGACGGGGGTGAGAGGGTGGTTGAGTTTGGCGAACTCGATGGTGTTGCTGAAGGTGTAGCGGAGTGTGCCGTTGGTGCCCCAAATGGTTAAGCGGGCGCCGGGGGAGGATTTGTCGGTGGCAAGGCCGGTGTGGTGCTCGAAGATCAGGGCGCCGTTTTTGAGTTTGCCGGTGATGGTGACGACTTGGGGGATTTGGATGGGGTAGGGGGCGCCGCCGTTGACGGTGGGGTCGGTTTTGGTGGGGATGGGGGTGGCGAGGCGAGCGGAGAGGTCTTCGTAGGGGCCGAGCCAGGCGTTGAGCGTTTCGGCGTAGATGCCCATGGCGAGGATTTGATTGCCGGAGTATTCGCGACGTTCACGCCAGGAGATGGCGGTTTGGTTGAGGTTGGCTCCGCCGACGGCGTAAAGTTCGACCGCCGTGATCGTGCCGAGCTCGCCTGAAGCGATCAGTTGCTTGATGTAAGGTTCGAAGGGCATCCGCGTCGGCGGGGGGCAGATCATGTTCACTTGCCTGGGATGCGCGTGGGCTGCGGCTACCATCGCTTTGGCCTCCGCCAGATCCATGGCCATTCGCGCCTGACAGAAAACGTGTTTGTTGGCTTCAAGTGCGGCAATGGACATTTCTTTGTGCATGTAGGGCCAGGTGCCGATGAAAATCGCGTCGATGTCCTTGCGTGAGAGCAGCTTTCGCCAGTCGTCGAGCACTTCGGAGATGTTGTAATCTTTGGCGATTTTTTGGCCGCTTGCCAGAGAGCGGTTCGCTACCGCGACGACTTTAACGCCAGGGATTTTCGCCAGGTTCGGAAGATGGCGTTCGCGGGCGATGCCGCCGGCGCCGATGAAGCCGATGTGGATCATGTGAGACCTCGATTCATGCAAAGACTGTGCGGAGTAGTATATAGCCAAATGGGTCCCTACGGGACCTGGACAGACACAGACAGAGGACTCAATGGGGAGGGACTGGAACCAAGGAGGTGAGTTTTGCGAGCGGAGCGTAGCCGTAGCCGTTGGCGAAGGCAGAAAGGTCCATGGTTTTTTTGCCTTGTGGCTGGATGGTGAGGAGTTGGAGGGAACCGATGGCACAGGCGACGGTTTTGTCGGGCAGGACGGTGCCACGCTGCTCGGGGGGATGAGCTTGATTCGAAGAAGTGGCCTGACATTTGAGGATGGTTGCGATGGTGCGAGGTTTTCCCTGGGCGTCGGTGAGTTGGACTTGTGTGCCGGGCCAGGGGGAGAGACCGCGGATGCGGGCGGAGACTGTGGCGGCGGATTGATTGAAATCGATCCATGCGAGTTCGCGAGAAAGTTTGGGAGCGCGGGTGGCAAGAGCGTGATCCTGCGGTGTGCGGACGAGTGTGCCGGTGGCGAGATGGTTGAGCACTTGCGGGAGGAGAGGGGAGCCGAGGTGGGCGAGGCGGTCGTGGAGTTCGCCGGCGGTTTCGGAAGGGACGATCGGTGTGGAGGCTGAGGCGAAAATGTCGCCGGCGTCCATTTGGCTGGTGACGTCGATGACGCAGACGCCGGCAAGGGGGTCGTTGTTGATTAGCGTCCAGTTGATCGGGGCGGCTCCGCGATGCTTGGGCAAAAGCGACGAGTGTAGATTGATTGCTCGGTGCGGAGCAATCGCCAGCAAGTCGTCGGAGAGCTTCTGGCCGAAGGCGATGACGACGAGGCAATCGGGCTTGAGCTCTCGCAGAAGTTGCAGGGTTTCGGGGGCGTTGGCGTTGTCGGTGCGGGTCAGGGGGATGTCATGATTCAGGGCGAATTCGGACACCGGCGTCGGCGTGAGCTGCTTTCCACGACCGGCAGGACGATCAGGCTGAGAAATGATGTGCAGGATTTTGTGCGTCCCCCCTCCTGCAAGCGTGCGGAGCGAAGGGATGCCGAAAGAGCCTGAGCCGAGGAAAATGATGTTCATGCGGATAGTTTGCGGGAGAATGCGGCGAGATTCCAGTGCGGAGCCTTGTTACAAATAATAGTATTTTTATCTATATTTATACATTAAAAATAGATATGGATAATCCGAGCGGTGTTTGTTGGATATTTCAAGTGGGGCCACGCATCGCAAGTGCCAAAGCACTCGCCTATCGGCTCGCGGCTAAATTCTTCCTGACTTCCACAATGGGGCCCCCGGATTTTTATTGATACAACAATTTGTGGAGTAGCCTTGTGGAGTAGCCTTGTGGAGTAGCCGGTGTTGATCATCCATTTGTAGTAAAACGTGCTGCGGGGTCGGGTCGTGGGGGA
>WQYP01000054.1 GCA_009781185.1 Phycisphaerales bacterium
CCACAGCCCCACCCGCCGACACCGAAGCCGCAGCCCCTCCACCTCCCCCTCCGCCACCTCCGCCCTCCCCCGCAACCCTTCTCCAAGTCGGCCAAGTCATCAACGGCACCCCCGTCTTCAACACCGCCATGCAAAACGTCCCACAAGGCAGCCTGATTTACATCACACGACCATAACGCGGACGTAGCACGGGCATCTTGCCCGTGAAAAACGGCTTTAGAGAAATAAAATTAGAAACTCGAAACTCGAAATTCGAAAGAAGCTCAAAACTCAAAGTTCAAAGTTCAAAATAGCCTATGGGCATGGGAATGGCGTGGGCGGTGTTTCGAATTTTGAACATTGAAATTTGGAATTTGTTTCGAATTTCGAACTTCGAATTTCCTCCGTGTTATACTGAGAGCCCTATGACCACCACACCCCAACGCAACGTCCCCGGCATGCCCAGTCGCAAGCCGGCCCCCGCACCGGCCCCCGCCGCTCCCGCCATCCGCGTCGGCTCCGGCCGCCACGTCTCTTTCGAAGCCTCCCTCGAATTCTTCCTCTCCCCGCTGGTGCCCTTCCTCCGTGACGCGGAGGTCAACGAAATCATGGTCAACGGCCACGACCGGATCTACGTCGAAAAAGCCGGCCGCATCGCCCTGACCACCGCCACCTTTCCCACCGAAGCCGACGTCCAGGCTGCCGCCAACAACATCGCCCAATTCGTCGGCCAGACCCTCTCCAACGAACGCCCGCTCCTCGACGGCCGCCTCCCCGACGGCTCTCGCGTCTGCATCGTCTTGGGCGGTGGCGAAGGTGTCGCCTGCGGCGGTACCCACATCAACATCCGCCGCTTCGGTCGCAACACCGCCACACCGGACTTCCTCCTCGGGAAAAAATCACTCACCCCCATGGCCTTGGAATTCCTGATGCTCTGCGTCAAGTCCCACCGCAACATCCTCGTCTCCGGCGGCGCTGGCTCCGGAAAAACCACCTGCGTCAACGTCCTGACCTCCGCCTTCGGACCGGAAGAACGCATCGTCGTCATCGAAGACACACGCGAACTCCAGGTCCAGCACCCGCACGTCGTACAAATGGAAGCCCGTCCCGCCGACGTCTACGGCCGAGGCCTCGTCACCGTCCGCGACCTCTTCATCACCGCCCTCCGCATGCGCCCCGACCGCATCGTCGTCGGCGAAGTCCGCCGCGGCGAAGCGCTCGACATGATCCAGGCCATGACCTCCGGCCATCACGGCTCACTCACCACCCTCCATGCCTCCACACCCATGGACACCCTCTACCGCCTCGAAACCATGGCCCTCATGGCCGACGTGGGCATCCCCCTCTTCGCCCTCCGCCGCCAAGTCGCCTCCGCCATCGACATCATCGTCCAGACCGCCCGCCTCTCCACAGGCCGTCGCCTGATCTCCCATATCACGGAATGTCACTTTGACGAATCTACCCAGAATTACATCGCCAAGGATATTTTCCACTTAGACGAAGTCTCCGGCGAACCGACATTAACATGGACCGGCACCCGCCCGGAAACAATCGAGCAACTTAGGTTCGAAGGCTTCGTTGATCAAATGGACCTGACCAAACCCATGCTGTGATTTTGTGGTATAATGCCTATAGCCTTGTGTGGAAACGCAAGGCTTCGAACGCCAGAGACCCTTCATGGAACGCACAGGTAAACCTTACGATGTTTCGCAAGGTCATACGTTCGGAGTCCGATAAGATGCGTATCAACTGCCCAGCCAACCACCGTCCCTCCATTCACCATTCCCGCGGCGCCTCCGCCGTCGAATATCTGCTCGTTCTGACCATTGTCGTCATTCCGCTTGCTTTGTTATCTCCGCTGATCTTGCGGATGATCACCACCTACAGCGGCCGGTTCTTCTGGAGCATCGCCCTGCCCTTCGGCTAATGATTTGGATTTTACCGTGTAACAGACGATAATGAGAAGCGTTAGACATATAGCCTTTATTTAGCCGGCAGGCTTGCCTGCCGCTCGGCTTTAGGAAACGTCAGTTTTTTCGAAAGGGCCACCCATGATCGAAAAACTCAAACAAGCTCTGTCACGTTTTCACCGTGACGACGCGGGCGCGATGAAGATCGAGATGATCTTGATTCTCGTGCTGATCTCGTTGCCGCTCTTGGTGGTGCTGTTCCTCTTCCGCGACAAGATCATCGGTTACTTCCAGACGGAATCCGACAAGCTTGGCGAAGAGGCCGGCCAAGGGCCCAACTACACGCCGTAAGTAACGCGGATGTCTTGCCCGCGCCCGTCAACCCCCGGCTTGGCCGGGGGGGCGAGGTAATCTGAGCCGCGACCGTCAGGGAGTGACTTGTGTTGCCTTAGCATTGCCGCACGGTCGCTTCCTTACGGGCGCGGCTCGGATGCTCAAAGGAGTTCCAAGTGAGCGAGCAAGCCGTGACATGCTCAAACGCAAACGAGATCACGGAGAAAGCCTACAGCCACTGGCCTATCCGTTGGTTCGCAACGTGGGTCGCCTTGGTGAGTATTTCCGCCTTCGTCGCGTCGATGCTCGTGATCTTCACTCACGCCCGTGGCGGATTTTTTATTCCCGTGCTCGCCATCGCAGTCTGCCTGCTCGCCGCTCTCTTTGACGCCTGGACCGTTCGCATTCCCAACCCACTCACCTACACCGCTATTCTGCTGGGCCTTGCCACAAGCGCCTTGGCCGTCGCTCTCGATCACGCCCATCTCCCTATCGCCCTGAAATGGCTTGCCGCCCCCGACCTCACTTACAGTCTTGCCGGTTTCTTCATCTGCGCCATCCTCGGCCTGCTCGGCACCCTCGTCGGTCCCGTCGGCGGTGGCGATATCAAACTCCTCGCCGCCCTGGGCGCCATGCTCGGCATCCTCGAAGTCGGCAGCGTCCTCATCTACGGACTCACCGTCGCCCTCCTCTACGCCCTCGCCAATCTCGCCCTCCGCGGCCAGCTCGACAAAGCCTGCCGCATCACCGCTATCCAACTCCTCGAACTCGTCTATCTCCGCCGCATCAACACCCCCACACACACCGACGACAGCAAACCTCTCCCAAAAAACATGATCCCCATGGCCCTCCCCCTCGCCATCGGCCTTATTATCTCACAGGTCATCAACATCCAGACGCTGCTGGGAGCCAAGTAAACCACGAAGACACGAAGGCCACCAAGACGCACGAAGAAGAATAAGAGTTAAAAAGAGTAAAAGAATAAAAGTGAACTACAACCATACAAACTCTTTTCCTTCCTCTCCCCGCCTTCGTGGGTCTTCGTGCCCTTCGTGTCTTCGTGGTCTCGTTCGGCTTCACCGCGATAACCGCGGCACCGTCGCCGTCACCTTCCTTCTCGCACTGCCCATTTTCCTGTTCATCATCTGCATTCTGACGCAGTACGCCCTTCTCGTGAACGCGCGGATGGGGCTGGAGCGTGCCGTGATGGCCGCCGGGCGAAGTGCCGTGACTTCTCTCCCCACCGATCCTGACGTCGATTATGTTCAGGGCGATGACAACGTCCGCCGCGCTGCATGGATGGCTTTGGAGCCTCTTTCACCCCAAGCCACGGATATCGCCTCCGACGCTCAGGATGTCGTCACCGCCATGCAAAACCTCGGTGTCAGCGTTCCCTCGACCTACGCCGCCCGTTACAGTTACGCCCAGGCCGCCACCACCATCGAGTGGGTCCGTGTCGACAACAACGATGTTCCCCTCTCTGAGCCAACCTGGCAGCCGCTCGATTTCGCCGAAAACGTCGGCCAGCGCATCAAGCTCACCGTCCACTACAAATTCTACCTCAACGTCCCCGCCCTCCGCAGCCTCCCAGGCTTCGGCCAAGACGACACCGTCGCCGGCATCAGCGGCAAATTCCTCACCCTCAACGCCTCCTACATCGTCCAGCTCACCCACGGCCGAGAAGCAGGAGTGAATAATGCACAGTAAATTCGAAATTCGAAATTCGAAATTCGAAAGAAATTCGAATGTTCAAAGTTCAAATGTCCAAAACTCCCGGAGTTCACGCTTTAGCGTGTTCGGAAGGGGAGGACGTTTCCGTCATTTGAACATTGGAATTTGGAATTTGCTTCGAATTTCGAATTTCGAATTTCGAATTTTCCGCCGCTTCCACCACAATACGCAGGGCGCCATTTCCGTTCTCGTTCTCCTGACCATCTGGTGTCTCGTCGCGATGATCGCCATGATCTGGAACCAGGTGGAATACGCACAGAAGAAGCAGACGCTGCAGTGTGCCGCGGATTCGGCGGCTCATTCCGCGATGCTCTGGACCAGCCGCGCTGCCAACCAGATCGCCGCCCAGAACACCATCATCTGCCAGGACGCCGCCGCGGAAACGATTTGGCTGGCTATTGTCAGTAAAGACTATGGCGTGAACCCGAATCCCGGTGTATCGGTCCAACCCGACGGCACCTACATGGACCAGGGTAGCAGTGGCCAGGGTAGCAGTGGCCGAGGTAACCGTCGCCCGAATACCAGCCGCCAGGGCCACGACATCAAATCCGAACTTGCCGGCGAACTCGTCGAGGCGAATCTGATGCTCGACGGCCTCAACGCCAACCCGCTCCAACGCCGCATCCAAAACGCCATCAACAACATTGCCATCGAAAAAGGCTTCCTTGACGGTGCCATCAGTGACCTTGCGGGCAACCTGAAGGAAGGCAATTACCCTGACGCCCAATCCGCCACCGATTTCCAAAAACAGCTCCGCCAGCTCATTTCCGCCGAGGGCTGGGTCGATTCCACCTATCTCAACGGCGGCCAACCCGGCAACGGTCGCCCCGGCGGCCCCGGCCCCGGCGGCGAAGGACTCCTCCAAATCGCACAGGACAAAATGACCAAGCAGGACCCCAACATCCTGGTCCTCGAGCTCATTATCAACTACATCAACACCGTCGAACTGCCCATCATTCAAGGTCCCGATAACGCCGCCCCCGATGGTCGTTCTTTTGAAACTCGCACCGGCCCCGTCGTCAACCAAGCCGTCGATGCGCAAGTACAGAACCATGAAATCAAAGTCTACGCCGATCAGAAGGCCGTTCTCGACGGCGTCGCACTGGCCGTCGAAGACCAGCGCTCTCAACTCGCCGCCCTCTACAAAGCCGACATCACCCTCGCCAACCCCATGAACAAGCAAGGCGACCAAGGCTCCGCGCAAATCACCGCGCCCGTCCAGCAAGGCGACCAGGTCGACACCACGCTTGGCCAGGGCTACACCGACTCCATCCGTGCCCAGTTCCCCGCCGAAGCCGCCGCCGCCGGACTCCCGCTCACCTTCGACATCGACCCCCTCAATCCCCAGACCGAGAACCCCGTCTTCGGCGACGCCCGCGTCTGGCATCCACCCCTCCCCAGCGGCATCGTTCCCGACACCGCCAGAACCTACAACGTCATCTGCGACGCCCCCGGCGGATGGGGACACGTCTGGTGCTTCCCGCTCGAACGCTACTACAACCAACGCGTCTGGAACGATCAGCAAACCCTCTGCACCACCTACATGCAATACCTCGACGACTCTCGCAACAATCGTCCCAACAACCCCCGTGACCTCGCCTGGCAAATCCGCGAAATCCTCGGCCTCAACTCCGGCCCGCAACCCCCCATCGCCCCCCTCCCCGGCTCCATCCCCGACGACCAGCCCGACGACAAAGGCGCCATCGAACAAATCAACGTGCTCCCTTCGCTCACCGCTCCGCCCACCGCCACCGCCAAGTTCCGCACCCAGGTCATGCTTTGCAATCAGCATTCCGGCAAGTACATCGCCGCCGTCAATGCTCTTCGCGCGTTGCTCATCAACGATGCCACGCTCTATTTGCGTTTCACCGACAGTTTCGCCGTCGATTGCTGGAGTTCCGCCGTCGCCTACGCACGCGATGAAGTGCTCCAGGACCTCGGCACAAGCGCCTGGCAGGACCAGGGCCGCGGATTCATGGTCCTCGCCACCTACAAACTCCGCTACATCCCCGAAGAGCTCAAGGGCGGTATGAACGACAGCGCCGTCTTGGCCATCCAAGACCAGATCAACGTCCGCAACATCGGCAGCACCGGCTACCCCGGAAACGTCACTCGCGCCATCATCCGAGACCTCATCAACATCGACCCCGACGGCGTGGTCAAGCCCATGGGACGCCAGTACGCTTATTCCTACTACTCCCCCCGCGCCATCACGCTCGCCTTCCAGGTCGTCCCCCCCATCGCCCATCAAGCCGCCATCAACATTGCTCGCGAATGGCTCAACCGTCCCTGGCCCTATGAAATCACGCCCACCACCGAGCCCGTCCCCCCCTGGCGAGGCCTTACCAAAGGCGACCGCCAGGAATTCTTCACCCTCCTCGCCGCCGCCAAACAGTCCGACGGCACCACCCCGCGATTCCTCATCCCAGCCATCTTCCAGTCGCCCCCAACCCTCGCCACCTACGCACAGGCCGAAACCCTCAACTGGAACGAATACAACACCAACTACGGCGGCAGCGAACGCTACGACGAAGTCTCCGTCCTCCCCTATCAGGACACCCCCGGCTACTCCGTCCTCCGCTACGTCCCCGTCCCTCGCTGCTGGCGACTCTCCACCGTCGGCGGATGGGCCTGGCAACCCAGACTCGCCATCTCCGACGCCATCGGACAAACCATCCAGAATAACCCGGAATTCCAATCCTACATGAACACCGCCGGCATCACCGGCGGCCAGCAATCGGACTTCGATACCGTAGGGCTGCACTGATGAAGATGCTAGAAGCCAGAAGCCAGAAGCCAGAAAGGGGCAAGGCAATTGCCTTGGACGATCCGAGCCGCGACCGTAAGGGAGCGACAGGCATCCTTCCTTTACAGCACGGTCGCTCCCTTACGGGCGCGGCTCGGATTTCCAAGCTTCCAACTTCTGGCTTCTGGCTTCTGGCTTCTGGCTTCCGGCCCCACAACCGCGGCACCGCCGAGATCGAACTTCTCCTGGTCATCCCCATTCTCCTGGCCCTTCTTTTCATCACCGGCGGCCTGCTCTCCCTCGGCGAAGCACGCCTCCAAAACGCCTGGGACGCCCAGCAAAAAGCCTATGCCGACGCCATTCACAACGCCCCTCCCCGCTACACCACCGGCACCCTCCAGCCCCCCGCCGGCTTCACCGACGTCCGCCCCGGCCTCCCCAACCGCCTCAGCCAAGACGACAACTCCGTCACCGTCACCTACGCTGCCAACGTCCCGCTCAAGCCCGTCACGCTCACCGACACCGCCGCCTTCGCCTCCCCCGCCTGGGCCTATTCCGCCTTCCCCGTCTACGATTCCGGCGGCAGTTACAACGATGCGACCACCACCCACGACTGGTACGCCGACTACGCCGGCGAAGTCCGTACCCCCCTCGAAGATCCACTGGGACTTTCGCCCTCCAATCCGCCATAATATGAAAAGAAGTTCGAAACTCGAAACTCGAAACTCGAATCAAATCCAAAGTTCAAAATTCCAAATTCAAAACAGTTTTTGGGGAGTTTCAGGGGTTTTGGTTGTTTGAACATTTGAGCTTGATTCGAATTTCGAGTTTCGAATTTCGTTTTTTCTCACGGTTTTTTCGCCGCCACGACGGACTGCATCGTGCCATCTTGTTTGAGCACGCCGAACCTCGTGAATCCCGCCGCCGCGAGGTCGTCACGCAGTTCATTCACGGTGAACGTGCCGCCTTTCGGCGTAGCGACGAGCATATTAATGGCAAACAGTGCCCCGGCAACGGACACGGTGCGGGAAGAGTCCATCAGGAAATCGCGGATCAGCACCTGTCCGCCGGAGACCAGTGCGCGAAAGATATTCTCAAAAAGAACGCGATTCTGCTGGCGCGAATTCTGATGAACGATAGCGCTGAGCCACACAAGATCGGCCCCTTGTGGAAGACGGTCAACATAAAAATCGCCCGCCACCAGTTCCACTCGCCGACTCATCCCCGCCTCGCTCAGCCGTTCCTTCGCCTGCGGCAGCACCTGCGGCAAATCAAAAATCGTCGCGCGAGCCTGCCGATTCGCACGCAAAAAAGCAATCGTATACGTCCCTGAAGCCCCGCCGACATCCAGCAGATGCCGAAACTTCAGCGGCTGCAACTCCGCAACAAGTTTCGGTGCGGTAGACCGACCAATATTATCCATCGCTTCGATAAAGGCGGCATAGTCCGCCTTGGCGCCGCGAATACCCGCCTCACGCGGCGCAGGACGCCCGGTCTTCACAACCTCCGCCAGATGCGACCACCGCCGAAGACAAGTCGCCTGATGCTGAGTCATCGCCAGCACGCTGCGTGTGCCTTGCGCGGTAAGCGCCGCTTTGACGGCCGCAGGAATCCGATAACGCTCACCCACTTTCCGAATCACCTCAATCGCCGCCAGCGCATCGAGCAGCGCCGCGGTCGCACGAAGATCAGCTCCCAAAGCGCGAGCCGCCTCCTTCGCGGTGAAAGGCGGACCGTTCATGCGATCAAAGAGTTCCAATTCCGCCGCCGCCATGATGACGCACGCCTGCTGGCAACAACGCACCATTTCGCTGACATCCCATTCGACCATGACGATCTCCTTCAAACAGAGCCGCAATCGTAAGATTGCGAAATAATAACCGCAATCTTACGATTGCGGCTCTGATAAAGGCAAAATATCAAAGGAGAAAACATGTCTCTTTATCCCAAAAATCACGCCGCCAAGCGCATCGATCCCGCTCTCTTCCGCAACCCCACCGCCGCCTACCGTGGTGCTCCGTTCTGGAGCTGGAACTGCAAACTCGATCGCGACCAATTGCTCCGCCAGGTCGCGCAGATGGCCGACATGGGCTTCGGCGGCGCACACATGCACTCCCGCACCGGCATGGCCAGCGAATACCTCGGCACGGAATTCATGGATCACGTCAAGGCCTGCGTCCAGGAAGCCAAACGCCGCGGACTGCTCATGTGGCTCTACGACGAAGACCGTTGGCCCAGCAGCTTCGCCGGCGGATTGCTCACCAAGGACGAGCGCTTCCGCGAACGCCATCTGCTCTTTACGCCGCGGCCTTATGGCGCAGGAATCGGCGAGTTCTCCGACACCATGGGCGGCGCCTCCCGCCGCGAGAACGGGCGATTCCTCTGGCGATACGCCATCGAACTCAACTCCGACGGCACACTCAAGCACTACCGTCGCCTCAAGGAAAACGAAAAATATCGCGGCAAGGGAGCTCTCTGGTACGCCTACCTCGAAGTCTGCGCCGGCAGTACCTGGTACAACAACTATACCGCCGGTGATGTGCTCAGCCCCGCCGCCATGGAAAAATTCGTCGACATTACCCACGAAGCCTACAAGCGAGCCGTCGGCAATGAGTTCGGCAAAGCCGTACCCGCGATCTTCACCGACGAGCCGCACTTCGCTCCCAAACGTCCACTCCCCGACGCTTTCGCTACGCCCGATCTCTTCTGGCCCATCACCGACGACCTCGAAGAGACCTACCTCGCCGCCTACGGCGAAAAACTCGGCGACTCCTTCCCGGAAGTCATCTGGAATCTCCCCGACAACAAACCCTCCGTCACACGTTGGCGATTCCACGAGCACGTTGCCGAACGCTTCGCTTCCGCCTTCGCCGACACCATCGGCAACTGGTGCCGCAAGAACGGCATCCTCATGACCGGACACATGGTCGCCGAAGAATCCCTCCGCTCCCAGACCACCTCCTCCGGCGAGATCATGCGCCACCTTCGCGCCTTCGACATCCCCGGCATCGACATGCTCTGCGATGACATGGAACTCACCACCGCCAAACAAGCCCAATCCGTCGCCCGGCAATTCGGCCGCCAGGGCGTTATGAGCGAACTCTACGGCGTCACCGGCTGGCATTTCGATTTCGCCGGTTACAAAGGCCAAGGCGATTGGCAGGCCGCTCTCGGCGTTACTGTCCGTGTCCCGCATCTCGCCTGGGTCAGCATGGCCGGCGAAGCCAAACGCGATTATCCCGCCGCCTTCGGATACCAGGCCCCCTGGTGGAAACGCTTCCCCGTCGTCGAAGATCACTTCGCCCGACTCAACACCGTGCTCACCCGTGGCAAACCTGTGACTCGCGTCGGCGTGGTACATCCCGTCGAAAGCTTCTGGCTCTGCTTCGGACCCCTCGAGCAAACTCACAATGAACGCGAACTGCGAGAATGGCAGTTCAAGTCCATCACCGAATGGCTGCTCTTTAAAAACGTCGATTTCGATTACATCGCCGAGTCGCTTCTGCCTATTCTCTCCAAAAAACAAAAAGGCAAAAAGCTCCTCGTCGGCGCAGCGAGCTACGACGTCGTGATCCTCCCCGGCCTTCGCACCATCCGCGGCAGCACGCTCGATCGCCTGGAAGCGATGGTCAAGGCCGGCGGCAAGGTCATCTTCGCCGGACAAATCCCCGATCTCGTCGATGCCGTGCCCTCACAGCGTGCCCAAAAACTCGCCGCCAAATGCTCACGCGTTCCCTTCGAACGACCCGCGATCTTCCAGCAACTCGAGGAAGTCCGCGACATCCGCATCCTCCCCGGCCCCGGCAACGTCCACGGCGAACTCCATGCCGACAACGACGTCTTCCTCTACCAACTCCGCGAAAACGGCGATCACCGCTACCTCTTCCTCTGCAACACCGACCGCACCCGCGCCCGCCACGATGCCCGCATCCTCATCAAGGGCGACTGGAAACTCAAACATTGGGACACGATGACCGGCAACACCGCGAACCTTGCCGCTACCTACTCCCGCGGCTGGACCCAGCTCCACTGGGACGCACCCGCCCACGGCAGCCTCCTCCTCGAACTCGAACCCGGCAAACGCCAAAAAAAGGGGGAGGACAACACGCTCCCCACCTCCGCCGCCCAGGAAATCGCCCGACTCGCCGACCCCCTGAAAGTCACCCTCGCCGAGCCCAACGTCCTGCTCCTCGACATCGCCCAGTGGCGTACCCGTCCCACCGACAACTGGCAACCCCGCGAAGAAATCCTTCGCATCGACGACGCCGCTCGCAAACAACTTCACATGCCTCCTCGCGACGGACGCATGGCTCAACCTTGGACCGACACCAGTCCCGACCCCGTCACCGGCACCCTCGAACTACGCTACGAAATCCACAACGACGTCGCCGTCTCCGACGCCATGTTGGCAATCGAAGACCTCCACGCCGTCACCATCACCTGCGACGGTCAGAATGTTCCAATAAATGATACCGGATATTATGTTGACGAATCCATCCGAACCACCGCTCTCCCGCCCTTCGCCCCCGGCACCCACGAACTCCTCATCCATATCCCCATGACCCGCAAACGCCACGTCGAAGCCGCCTATCTCCTGGGCGACTTCGGCGTTACCCTCGTCGGCCAACACGCACGCCTCACCGCCCCCGTCCGCACGCTCGCCTGGGGCGACTGGACCCGTCAAGGTCTCCCCTTCTACGCCGGCAACGTCACCTACCACTGCGAACTGCCCGCAAATCTTCCCACCACCGATCTACAAATCGAACTGCGTTACAACAACCCTCTCGCCGACATCACCATCGCCGGCCAAACCCACCCCATCGCTTTCGCCCCCTTCCGCGCCCCGCTGCCCGCAAACACAACAACTTTCGACATCACCCTCTACGGCAACCGCGCCAACCTCCTGGGCCCCCTCCACAACACCAACAAACACTGGCGCTGGTGGGGACCAACATCCTGGCGAACCTCCGGTTCCAATTGGTCCCTGGAATACCAACTCCGCTCCACCGGCCTCCTCGCCGCCCCGATCCTGATGAAGAAGCCAGTAGCCGGAAGCCAGTAGCCAGAAGCCAGTAGCCAGAAGCATTTTGTCCGGGAGTGATGCATGGTGACGATTGGACAGCCCAATGAGACGTATGACGAATGGCGTACGCGGATGCTTGCTGAGACAACCCGATTTATTGAGTGGGGAC
Source organism: Phycisphaerales bacterium (assembly GCA_009781185.1). Lineage (GTDB taxonomy): Bacteria > Planctomycetota > Phycisphaerae > WQYP01 > WQYP01 > WQYP01. Next base: position 11,892 of record WQYP01000054.1, read on the forward strand.
TCAAGCATCCGGAAAAGGTAACATGGATCCCCATGCACCCGGTAGGCAAAGGAAATTTTCCCGAACGGCTCAAGCAGGTCTTCTGGTCAATCGTGACGGAAGATAAACGCTGGCCAGAGTCTTAAAGAAGAAGCCCGAAGCCAGAAGTTTGAATAAGCCGCGAGCTTGAAATCTTCTGGCTACTGGCTTCTGGCTTCCGGCTTCTACCCGCTATGATACAAGGCGTTCGTTTGCGAGGCTCTCATGGAATCGCCACTGAAGGGCAAAGTGCTCATCGCCGTTCCGGAACTGCTCGATCCCAACTTCGCGCGTGCCGTCGTTTTGATCATCCAGCACGATGAGAACGGAGCCATGGGCCTGATCCTCAATCGCCCGCTGGAGACCACCGTGCAGGAAGCCTGGACGCAGGTCTCTTCCGTGCCTTATCCCAACGCCGACCCTCTGTACCAGGGCGGCCCCTGCGAAGGCCCGCTGATGGTCCTCCACCAGGATCCCAACCGCGCCCAGACGGAGATCACCGACGAAGACGGAAACGGAGGTGGCGGCGTCTATCTTTCCACCGATGCCGATGCCGTTCGCGCTTTGGTTACCGACGCTCTTGAGCCGATCAAGTTTTTCGTCGGCTACGCCGGCTGGTCTGCCGAGCAGCTCGAATCCGAACTCAAACAAGGCGCCTGGCTGGTCGCACCGCTCGAACCCGCCTACATGTTTTCGACGCCGCCGGAACTCTGGCTTTCTCTTCTCAAGCAGACGCGTCACACCACGATGCCCGCTGTCGACCCTCGTCGCATCCCCCCGGATCCGTCCGTGAATTGATTTACCACAGACAAACACAGACAAAAATAGATAAAAACAGACAAAAACAGACAGAGTTTGGAATTCGTCAGTTAAACCCTGTCCGTGTTTGTCTGTGTCTGTCTGTGGCTAACTTATTGGAAGCCTGCCACATACGCCGCATTATCCGCGCCGACGGCCGAGAGGTTCTTCAGTCGCGGTTCCGTGATGCCGAACGTCTCCTTCACCACCAGCAGGTCCTTCATCTCCTGTGGATTCAGCACATTCACCCGGCCGACCTGCTTGATCAGCAGCAGCAGCCGACAATACGAATCCAGAATTTCCAATTTGTAATACGTGTCCATCAGTGATTTCGAAAAATTGACCGATCCGTGACTGCCCATGAGCACCGTATTCGTTTCCGGCCCGATCAGTTCACAGACGCCCTCCCCGAGTTCCTTGTAGCTCGGCGTCATGTAGGCGGCTGTTTTGACCTTGCCTAAAAATACCTCCGCTTCCGGATGAATTCCCTCCGGCACCGCGACGCCCGCGCAAGCGAACGCCGTCGCATGCGGCGGATGCGAATGAATCACCGCCTTCACGTCCGCACGCTTGGCATAAATCTGCAAATGCAGCAAAACCTCACTCGTCCGCTTCCACCCCGCCGCCAACGCCGGACAATCAGCAAGCTGCCTGCCTTCCATGTCCACTGTACAAATCATCTCTGGCGTCAGGAACCCCTTGCTCACCCCCGTCGGCGTACACAAAATCCGATCCTCCCCTCCCCCACTGATCCGCACCGAATGATTCCCCTCATTGCCGGCACAAAACCCTTTCATCCAAATCCGCTTCCCCACCTCACACATCTCCTGTTTCACTCGCAACACCTGATCCGCATTCATCAACTGACTCCTTTTACCTTTTACCTTTTAACTTCCTTTTAACTTTTAACTTTATGACTTTTATTTTTCATTCAGATACAGCGGTCTCCATATGCGTTTGCCTTGCCCGAAACCCCCGGCAGAGCCGGGGGCTAACGATTGCTACATCTCTCCGCCTGTCGACATCCCTTTGCCGTCATCGGCATCATACGCTCCCGCCTGCTCGGTTCCTTTCAGATCGACGCGTTCGATCGCCAGCGCATGTCCGCCGACTTCGTCCACCGTCGCGAGAATTCCGCACATCCGTGGATCGCCCGTCGCCACCTCGAAAAACACCGGCATCCCCGTCGTCATAAAACGTAAGATACGATCCTTCCGCCGCCCCAACACCGAATCATACGGCCCACACATGCCCAGATCGCTCACAAACGCCGTGGTTCCGCCGTTCTCGCCTGTGAGAATTTTGTGATCTGCCGTGGGTGTGTGGATGTGTGTGCCGACACAAACGCTCACCCGTCCCGCCACGTACCAGCCCATCGCGACTTTTTCGCTGCTGACTTCCGCGTGGAAATCGAGCACTTTCACTTTCACATCCGCCGGTACTTTGGCGATCAACGCATCAATCGTCCGAAACGGATCATCCATTTGCGGGTTCATGTGCAGCCGCCCCATCACATTGAGCACCGCGACCTTCACTCCGCCGCGGGTAGCCACGATCGTCATGCCCTTGCCCAGCGCCTGCGGCGGATAGTTCGCCGGCCGCACCAATCGCTCATGACGCTCCAGAATCCCCAACACCTCTCGCTTGCGAAACGTATGATCCCCCAGCGTGCAGACATCCACGCCAGTCTTGAGGATTTTTTCGAAGATCGGCGGCGTCAGTCCACTCCCCCCCGCCGCATTCTCCGCATTGGCCACCACAAAATCCACTCCTCGTTCCTGGATCACCTTGGGCAAAAGCTCCGCCAACGCCAGACGCCCCGGCTTGCCAACAATATCTCCCAGACACAAAATCCTGATCGGCATACAACCCTTTCTTTCTGATATGATATCCGAAATCGCCGTCCCCGTTTAGCCGCGGTTCGAAGAACCGCGCTCGGCCATCATAACGTCGAGGACACAAGCATGTTCATTATCGATCCGCACTGTCACATGGTTTCCCGCACCACGGCCGACTACGAGGCGATGGCCATCTCCGGCGTCGTGGCGATCTCCGAACCTGCCTTCTGGGCCGGTTACGATCGCACGCCTGCCGGTTTTATCGATTACTATCGCCAGCTCACCGAAACCGAGCCCAAACGAGCCGCCCAGTTCGGCATTCAGCATTACTGCTGGATCTGTCTGAATCCCAAGGAAGCGGAGGATTTAGGCAAGGCCAAGGAGGTGCTCGCGGAGATGCCGAAGTTTCTTTCTTGTCCCACGGTGTTGGGCGTCGGCGAAATCGGCCTCAATAAGAACACGCCCAACGAAGCCAAAGTCTTCCAGCAGCATGTGCAACTGGCCATTGATACGTTCAAGGGAGAGAGGGGGAGAGGGGGAAAGCACCACTTGATCCTTATTCACACCCCACATCTGGAGGACAAGCTCAAGGGTACGAAGATGATCATTGAGATGCTCAAGGATTTTGGTGGAGCCATCGATCCGGGCCGCGTGCTGATCGACCATGTGGAGGAACACACCATCAAACTGGTCAAGGAGGCCGGTTGCTGGGCCGGCATGACGATCTACCCGATCAGCAAATGCACGCCGCAGCGAGCGGTCGACTTGATGGAACTTTATGGCTCCGATCAGCTCTGCGTGAACGCCGCCGCCGACTGGGGAGTCAGTGATCCCCTGCAAACCCACCGTACCCTTCTCGAAGCCAAGCGTCGCGGCCATTCCCTCCAAACACTCCTGCAAATCTTCTACAACAACCCCGCCACGTTCTTCTCCCAGTCCCCCCGCTTCAAACTCCGCAAGCTCAGCATCCAAGAAACATGACGCTTTTCTCCAACATATGTGTCATACTAATTCTGAATAAATTGATACCAAATTGATAATTAATGAATACGAATTTCAACTGCGTCGTATTGTTTAACTTCAGCAATGCGATAGTGGAGGGGGAAAGGCGGATTTGATAGAATATTGCGTTTTCCTTGGTGTAGTCTCAAGAATCGAGGTTTCATGCGGGCCTGGTGGCGGGTATTGAAGGGCGTTTGGCCGTACCGATGGCTGATGGTGATCAGTCTCATCTGTGCCGTCGGCGTGGGGGGCAGTTACGCCAGTGGCGTGGTGGTCATGCTGCCGGTGATGAAAATCTTTATGTCGGCCGAAAAAATCCAGGGATGGGCCAATCGCTCCGCAACCGAATCTCGCTTGAAAATCGAAACGTGGGACCTGGACACGAATATCCGATACAACGCAACGGGCTTGCACATTAATAAGTCGAAGGCGACTACGATTCCGGAATTGCAGGCCAAGGATATTTACCTGAGCATCGCAAGCGTCGAGGCGTTTGTAAACGGCAAGATGGAGAGTTCCAAGAGGGAAGCGGACCCGGCCAGACAGTGGCAGGAAATCGTCCGCATTTTGGCACACGCGGATGCGGGAACGACGGCCAAGCTGGAAATTCAGCACAAAGACGATCCGCTGCAGACCGTGAACGTCGAATTGCCGGCGACGGGAAGGTGGCTCGGGGACTGGTCTACGGTGCAGGCTCGGGGACTGGTCTACTTCGGAGACCTCTTGCCGACGGATCCGATTGACGCGTTCAACATCATGGTCGCGTTCTTTATTTTCCTCTGCTTCGTGGGTTCGGCTTTCCGCTATTACCAGCAGTACCTGGGGATGAACGTTGCCAACCGCGTGATCATGGACTTGCGTCGGCGGATGTACGACCGCGTGGTCGCTTTGCCGACATCGGTCTTTGCCCAGAAGGGAACGTCGGACCTGATGAGTCGGCTGACGAACGACACGACCACGCTGACCGACGGCGTGTCGATGGCCTTAGGCAAGGCGGTGCAGGAGCCGGTGAAAGCCATAGGCGCCTTCGGAGCAGCGCTTTACATCGATTGGAAACTGACACTGTTCATTCTGGCGTTCATGCCGTTTTTGGGATTGATCATTCGAAAATTTTCCAAGCACCTGCGGAAGGCCAGCCGACGGACGCTCGAGAGCACCTCGCGGTTATTGGCCATCATCAATGAAACGCTCATCGGTGTACGAGTGGTGAAAGCCTATTCCGCGGAAGGCTACGAGCGGCGGCGTTTCTCGTGGATCAACAAAAAACTCTACAACGAACAGCGGAAAATGAACCATTACAACGCCCTGTCGCGGCCGGTGATCGAAACGCTCGCCGTCATCATCACTGCCATTCCGATGATGATCGCGGCAAGGTGGATCCTGCGTGGGGACTTGCAGATTCCCAACGTGGTGACGCTGCTGGTTTGCCTGGGGGCGATGCTTGAGCCGATGCGGAAACTCTCGGACGTCAACGCTCGGGTGCAGCGGTCGAACGCGGCGGCCACACGCGTCTTCGAGATCATCGACATGGACAAGGAACCCAACTCCAGCCATGCCCTGCCGAAGTTGCCCCGGCATGCCCGGTCCATCGAGTTCCGAAACATCACATTCAATTACCCCGGCCACAATGAAATCGTACTCAAAAATGTATCCGTGAACATCCAAGCGGGCCAGAAGGTGGCGATCGTCGGGGGGAACGGCTCGGGCAAAACGACGCTGGTACAACTCCTGCCGCGACTGTATGTGCCCGAGCAAGGGCAGGTGCTCGTCGACGGCATTGATACCGCAACCGTCTCGCTGCGGAGCCTGCGAAAACAGATCGGCCTGGTGACGCAGGACACGCTCCTGTTTGCCGACACGATCTACAACAACATCGCCTACGGCTCGCGTCACGCCACGCGGGAACAGGTCATGGATGCTGCGAGGCGGACGTTCGTCGACGAGTTTGTCGCAACCTTCCCGGAAGGCTACGAAACGCGAGTCGGCGAGCACGGCGTTCGCCTCTCCGGTGGCCAAAAACAACGCATCGCCATCGCCCGCGCTGTGTTGCGCGATCCGTCCATCCTGATCCTCGACGAAGCGATGAGCCAGATCGACTCGGATTCGGAAATGAAGATCACGATGGCCCTGCGTGAGATCAGCAAGGATCGCACCGTGCTGATGATTGCGCACCGCTTCCAGACAGTCATTTCAGCGGACATGATCGTCTGCCTGGACAAAGGCGAAGTGGCCGGCATCGGCACGCACACGCAACTGGTGGAAACCTGCGAGGCTTATCGAAAATTATACGAAAATCAATCCCTCGAAGCCGCCGACGCCAACGGCAATGAAGCGACTGCGACAGTCTCGGAAAACGAGACAATGAACGACTTGACGATTTAACGATTTGACGACTGATTCCGTGCCATGGGGTCGATGCGGACACGGATGCGGGTGGGGGTGAACACGTCGCCGTCGGTAACGCTCACGACACAGTCTTCGCTGCCTTTGGTGAAGTGGAGGGTGACCGAGGCGTTGCCTTGGTTCTGTTCGACGAGGGTCCATTTCTGGCCGGGCATTTGATCCTGGTAGAACTTGACGACTGGGAGGAAGTCGTCCGAGCCGGAATACTGGTGGTCGACGAATCGCGTGGCGCCGGGGACGACCTTGCTGGTGGAGACTTTCTTCATCATGGCAAAGCCCGCCGGGATGGGAACGTCGGCGATGGGGAAACTCGGAGCGGCAATCAGCGGAGCGTCCTTGGCATTACTGCGGCAGGCGGGAATGGCCGCGGTGGTGAGGGAGAGAGAAAGAACAAGAGCAAGGGACGCAAAACGCATGGCAGACTCCGTTTGAGTGGCAAAGTGGAGGGGTACGTAACTGAGGGGATTCTTGAGCGCATGGGAAGGAATGTCAACTTGATTGGGTGAATCATCTCGGGGGTGACCATCTCTTGTGGCATAGACGTCAAGTGGAGCCCCGCATGGCAATGCGGGGTTTTGCATTGATCTCGCCAAAGGCCACCGAAGAACGCTTGCGGCGTCGCGGACCTCGCTTTTGCTGTAACAATTTGCCATAAAAGACGGCCACACCCATCGTCTCCAGAATATTGCGCAACACTTTCACTGCCACTGATTTCAAGAGGCGATCCACATCACTGTTACCCGGGCGCACCTGCTATTTGGCCGGTTTAGCCGGTTGAGTGGTGCTGGCCGGTTGGGTGGCAGCGTGTTGAGTGGTAGGTTGGATAGCGGGTTGGGACGACGCCGCCGGCGCCGCTGGGCTGGAACCTCAGCCACAGTAGGCATCGTGTGCCGATGCCAGTAGCGGTACCATGACGACCGCAGCCATAAGAATGGATTTGATGGGACGCATGTGTGCATTCTCCTGATGGCATGAAAAATTCATCATTATCATGATTTTCGTCTTTTGCGAGCAGGGTGTCAAGTTTTCGCTTGGAGTTCGGCGAGATTTTTTTCGATGGCGATGAGTTCCTCCTGGTGTTTGGACATTTGATCCTTGAGGCCTTGGATGATGTGGGCGGGGGCTTTGCTGGCGAAGGATTCGTTGCTGAGCTTGTTATGCGCGGAAAGGATCAGTTTTTCGAGTTCAGCTTTCCGCTTGGTCAGCTTCGCGGCCTCGGCTGTTTTGTCGATCACGTCGGCGATGAAAACCTGCACGCCCCCTCCATCAGACAGGACGGCAGTGGCGGCGTTGACGGGTTTTTCTGCGGTGGGAGAGTTCTCCTGAATGGTGACCTGGGCGAGAGATTCGATGATGGCGCGGGACTGTTCGATCAGCGATTGTGTCGCGGCGTTCCTGGGCTGAAGGATCACCGGCTTGCCCTTGGCGGCGGGATAGCGGTTCTGAATTTCGCGGATCGCACTGGTCAGCGATTGGATCAGTGAAAGTTGCGATTCCGCGGCGGAGTCAAGTTGGGCAGAGTCGAATGGCGGCCATGGACTGGTGATGAGGAGATTTTCGATTTTCGATTTTCGATTTTCGATTGGGAGCTTGCTCCAGAGTTCCTCGGTAATGAACGGCATCACCGGATGGAGCAATTGCAGCGACGTTTTCAAACAATGCAGCAGAATTTGCTGAACGGTTTGGTCGCCGGCCTTGATGCGAGCCTTCGAAATTTCAAGATACCAATCGCACAGATCGGTCCAGAAAAACGAACGCAACGATTCGGCAAGATCGGCGAAACGGTACGCATTGATAGCGGATTCGGCGGATTGGATCGCAGAGTTGAGCCGCGACAAAATCCAGCGGTCCTCTAAAGTTTCGAGTTTCAAGTTTCGAGTTTCGAGTTGAGGAGTATTTTCGGCAATCGCGCCGAGGATGAAACGACTGGCGTTCCAGATTTTGTTGGCGAAGTTGCGGCCGAGATCGAACTTCGGCGACGTGTTGATGCCGGTCTTGGAATCCTTGACGACGGGCATGCGGATGTCCTGCGTTTCGGTGGCCATCGCGGCGAGAGTGAAGCGGAGGGCGTCGGCGCCGTGGGAGGCGACGATGTCGACGGGATCGACGCCGTTGCCGAGCGATTTTTTCATGGGTCGGCCTTCGCCGTCCTGAATCACCGCATGAATATAAACATCCTTGAACGGCACATCGCCGTGACAGTAAAGGCCGAAGACGACCATGCGGGCGACCCAGAGCGTGAGGATTTCACGGGCGGTCGAGAGCAGACTGGTGGGATAAAAATACGGCAGCAATTCATCATTAGCGGTGGCACTTGTGCCGCGGTCCGGCCACCCCATCGTCGAGAGCGGCCAAAGCGCGGAGGAGAACCAGGTGTCGAGGACGTCGGGGTCTTGGACGAAACCTAAAGCTTCGGCTTCTTTTTCAAGTGCTGGGTTGTCTTTGATGCAAATCATCAGGCGGCCATCTTCGGGCCAAGGAAATCCAGCGGCGTGTTTGCCTTGAATAGTGATTCTTTGTGGACTTAGCCACGAGGGGACTGCGACTTGATCCGGCTTCAATAGTAGCCAGCCAGCGAATGCCTCTTGAGCAATCAAATCTTTTTCATCAATCCCCGCGTGACCTTTTTCAGCCAGTACCTTGACCGTGGCGTCGGACATCTGATAGGTCCACACGGGGATGCGGTGTCCCCACCAGAGTTGTCGGGAGATGCACCAGTCGCGTTTTTGGCTGAGCCAGTCGATGTAGCCTTTGGCGTAACGCTCGGGGGTGATCTTGACGCGTCCTGAGGCGACGGCATCGATGGCGGCCTGGGCGAGGCCGGGGACGCGGGTGCCGTCGGCAAGAGTGACCCCATCAGAGCCGCGACCGTCAGGGAGCGACCGTGAGGTGTTGGCTGAGGAGGAGTCGCTCCCTGACGGTCGCGGCTCTGATGTCGCTCCCTGACGGTTGCGGCTCTGATTGTCGTTGGTGATGTCGCCCATGCGCACGAACCATTGGTCGCTCAGGTAGGGTTCGATGGGTGTTTTGCTGCGGTCGGAATGGCCGACTTCGTGGTCGTGTTTTTTTTTGTCGGCGATCAGGTTCAGGGATTCGAGATCGGCTAAGACGGCTTTGCGGGCGGCGGTGGCGAATTTCAGGCCGATGTAGGCATACTTTTTTCCGAGGAATTCGCCCTGGCCGTTGTCGTTGACTTTGCCGTCGGGGGTGAGGAGGTTGATTTGTTCGAGGTTGTGGCGTAGGCCGGTGGCGTAGTCGTTGGGATCGTGGGCGGGGGTGACTTTCACCACGCCGGTGCCGAATTTGGGATCGACGAGTTGGCCGTCGGCGATGATGGGAATGCGGCGACCGATGAGCGGAAGGATCACGTGTTGGCCGATGAGATGCTTGTAACGCGGATCGTCGGGGTGGACGGCGACGGCTGTGTCGCCGAGCATCGTCTCAGGACGCGTCGTGGCGACAACGAGAAATTCGCCGGGCGAGCCATCCACCGGATACTTAATGGATGTGAGCTGGCCTTTGACGGGTTCGTGGTAGATTTCATCGTCAGCGACGGCAGTTTGCAGATGGGTATCCCAGTTGACCAGCCGTTTGCCGCGGAAGATCAGTCCGTTTTTGAACATTTTGAAAAACGCTTCGCGGACGGCTTTGGCGCAGGTTTCGTCGAGCGTGAAGCGAGTACGGTCCCAATCGCAGGAAGCACCGATGGACTGGAGTTGCGTGAGGATGCGGGCGCCGAATTGTTCTTTCCACTGCCAGATGCGTTTGACGAGTTCTTCGCGGCCGAGGTCGTGGCGAGTCTTGTGTTCCTTTTCGAAAATGGTTTTTTCAACGACGGCTTGTGTGGCAATGCCAGCGTGGTCGATGCCGGGCATCCAGAGCGTGTTATCGCCTTTCATGCGGTGATAGCGTGCAAGGATGTCCTGAATGGTGCCGTTGATAGCGTGCCCGAGATGCAGAGCGCCTGTGACGTTCGGCGGCGGAATCACCATCGAGTATTTGTCGGCACGCGCATCAGGGACGGCGTGAAAAGTTTTGCTGTCGAGCCACTTCTTGTAAATGGCGGATTCCACGGACTGCGGAGAGTATTGCGGGGGGAGGTCGATGTTCATATTGGATCCTTAGAGCAAAACCACTGAATGTCACCTAAAGCATCTTCCGGTCATAGTCGAGATTTCCATTGCATGGTCGCTTTTCGAAGGTCTTCAATTCCCGGCACGACAGCATCTCCATCTTCAAGGCAGAAAAAAACACCGTCAGGAAAACGCCTGGTTCGAGCTCTTCGGATACTTCCTTCGACGACAGGGAATTGCAGGGGATTACGTTTAATTCGGTCGAGCGTCTCATGAACGGCCTGCATAAAATCAGCCCCCAACCCCTGCGAACGCGACTCGTACCACTCGTAGCCCAAAAACGCATCGCCCCACACTTCAACTGCTATGCGAACCTCGGTCATGCGGTCTTGCGATCCTTGCGGGGGGGGCTCTTGATCAGTTGGCTGGTTTTCCGCTTGAACTCTTCGAGAGTCATCGCACTGGAGGGATCGCGGCGATAACGATCAAGACGAGTCTGCATTTTTTTGAGAACGGATTTGGATGTGGGAACGTCTTCGTCGGCGAGCGAATCCCAGATCTCACCCGCCGCAACCACCCGTTCACGAACCGGCAGAGCAAGCAAAGTTTTCAACAGCTTTTCGTCCATCACTTAGGCCCTCAATCGCAACATCATTTCATTATAATCTTTCCGTCTCAACGGTTCTCAATGTTCAATTCAGGATTCTCAGCGATTCCGCGGGCGGTTTCAGGATCGTTTTTCATGCGGTGACGAACTCGCCATTCGACCAGTTCAACGCCGCCAGCAGGGCGAGGATCGTTGGTTTCTGCTTCATGGAGTAAGTGATATTCAACGCCGTCGACGAGGGCTTGCCAGGAGGCGTCGATGACGTTTTCGGAGACGCCGACGGTTCCGAAAATTTCGGAAGTGGCGTGGGGCGATTTGAATTCGATAATGACGCGTACCTTGGCGGCGGTCGCTTCGGCAGAGTTCACAACGCGGACCTTGTAATCGACGAGGCGGAGAGAAGCGAGGCTGGGGTAGTGGGGGAGCAGGGCTTGGCGGAGAGCGTTGTCGATGGCGTTCACGGGGCCGTCGCCTTCCGCGGAGGCGTTGATCTCCCGGCCTTTGAGCAGAAGCGAAATGCTGGCTTTGGTGATGGCGGGATGACTGCCGGTCTTATTCACCGCACAGCGGTAATGGTCGAGTTCGAAGAATTTCTGATAACGTCCGATGACTCGGCGAACGATCAATTCGAAAGATGCTTCAGCAGCTTCAAACTGAAAGCCCTCCGCTTCAAGGCGTGTGATTTCGTCGAGAACTTTCTTCTGCGTAACGCGGTTGGACTCGATGCCAAATTTTTTGCCTGCTTTGGCGGCGATGTTGGAGATGCCGGAGAGTTCAGAGACGAGGACGCGGCGTGTGTTGCCGACGGATTCGGGCGGGACGTGTTCATAGGTTCGCGAAAGTTTATTGACGGCGTGGACGTGCATGCCGCCTTTGTGGGCGAAAGCGGAGAGGCCGACGTAGGGCTGGCCGTTGGCGAGGTTCAGATTGGCGATTTCGTAGACGTAGCGGGACGCCTCCGTCAGGCGTTTGATGCCTGCGTTTTGGGAAAGGACTGGGTAGCCCATTTTGAGGGCGAGGTTGGCGATGATGGTAATGAGGTCGGCATTTCCGCAGCGCTCGCCGATGCCGTTGATGGTGCCCTGGACCTGCGTGGCGCCTGCTTGAACGGCGGCGAGTGCGTTGGCGACGGCAAGGCCCGAGTCGTTGTGAGGGTGAATACCGATGGGGGTTTTGTGGTTGAGTTTGGCGAGGGCTTTTTTCGCGAAATCTGCGATGCGGTCGGGGAGAGATCCGCCGTTAGTGTCGCAGAGGCAGATGAGCGTGGCGCCGGCCTGGGCGGCGGCTTCGATGGTTTTCAGGCCGTAGTCGGGGTTGGCGGCGGTGCCGTCGAAGAAATGTTCCGCGTCGTAGACAACCCTGCGGCCCAGACCTGTCAGGTAAGCGACAGACTCCGCGATCATGTCAAGATTTTCCTGCAGTGAAACGCCCAGAACGTCGGTGGCGTGGAGATCCCAGGTTTTTCCGACAATGGTGACATAAGGCGTCTCCGCGTCGCGGAGCGCATTGAGGCCGACATCGTCGGCGGGTTTGACGCCTTTGCGTCGGGTCATGCCGAAGGCCGCGAGCTGAGCATAATTGAGCTTGAGAGATTTAGCCTCTTCGAAAAAGGCTGCGTCCTTGGGATTCGAGAGCGGATAACCGCCCTCGATAAAATCGATGCCGAGTTCGTCGAGTTTGCGGGAGATGAGCAGCTTGTCCTGGACGGAGAGCGAAACGCCTTCGCCCTGAGTGCCGTCGCGGAGAGTGGTGTCGTAGATACTGATGCGGGTGGTGGAGGGGGGGGGGGGGGGG
>WQYP01000055.1 GCA_009781185.1 Phycisphaerales bacterium
CAACGCGATCATCGTCGCCTTCATCGGCGTCGTTTATTCCAAGCTTTTGCGACATTGAATGGATCATGCGAATCCTTGACCGTTACATCGTCCGATCCTTCCTGGTGAACTACCTGCTGGCGCTTGCCGTGCTCGTTGGCATGTACATTCTTTTGGACCTGATCGTCAATTTCGACAGTTTCACCAAGCCTCCCACGGCCGCCGATGTCATCCCGCCGACGGCGTGGAACGTTCTCGCCGGCATCGCGGATTACTATGCGTATCAGTTCCTCATCATCTTTCAGCAGGTTTCCGGGGCCATTCCGCTGCTGGCGGCCGGCTTCACGATGGTCCGCATGACGCGGCACAACGAACTGACCGCGATGCTCGCCTCGGGCGTTTCGCTCTTCCGCGTTGCCGTTCCGATCGTCCTGGTCTCTGTCGCCTTCTCCATGCTCAGCATCTTCAATCAGGAAGTCATCATCCCGCAGGATTTCGTGGTGCAAAAGCTCCTCCGCCAGCACGGCGAAGTGGAGTCCTCACTTCGCAACGACCGCATCGACTTCATCCGCGACAACGATAACTCGCTTTTGAGCGCCGTCTCCTACGATCGCCGCAAGCAGCAGATGAAGGGGATTTCCATCGAAGTCCGCGACGAACACAATCGTTTGAAACGCTGGATCATGGCAGACATTGCGACCTGGGCGGTCCCGCCGGGCGAAACCACCGAGCACTGGATCATGCAGAACGTGATGCAGATCGACGACGTGAGCCAGGTCGATCCTGCCAAGCAGGTCGCGGGCATCGTTCCGATGATGACCCACCAGACGAGCATCACGCCTCAGCAGCTCGAGTTGATCCTTCAGCGGAAGGCGGTCGATTATCTTTCCAGCAGGCAGGTTCGCGACCTTGCCGCCAACCCCATGGAAGTGAACAAAGGGCCGCTTTACAAGGTGATGTATCTTCGCTTCACGCAGCCGCTGATGAACATCATCATGCTCCTCATCGGCATTCCGTTCCTGCTGACCCGTGAACCCGCACGTCTGATCCATAACATGATCTACTGCGTCGGCGTGACCGCGGTGGTCTTCGCCGCGACATTTGTGCTCTTCTCAATGAACGGCAAGACTCTCAGCCCGCTCCTGGCCGCCTGGCTCCCCGTGCTGATCTTCGGACCCATCTCCATCGTCATGCTCGACTCGATCAAAACATGAGTTGAATGACGAAATTCGAATGACGAATCCAATTCGAATTTCGTCATTCAAACGATGGCTACTTCGCTTCCGTTGTCGGCGGACTCGGCTCCGTCGTTCTCGGCTCCGTCGTGGCCTCCATGCCGTAAACCGTTTTCGTCAGGGCAGTCATCAGCTCCGCGATCGGCTCAAACGTCCACTGCTTCCCCGGCCCGTCCCAAACCGCCTTCCACGATGTCCCGTTTTCCTTTGCCACCTTGAATATTTTCAGCGTTCGCGTCACGACGGTTTCCTTTGCCGGCGCCGGCGCACTTGCAGGTGCCGTCGTCGGACCCATTGCTGGTGAGGTGGTGGCCACTTCCGTGAACGTCACCGCCACCGTCACCTCCGGCGTACCGCTCGTCGAGGCGTCCTGTGACAAATACTTCGCTGCCGTCAACGGCGTAAACTCCGCCAGCAGCGACGTGATCTTCTCATCATCCGCAACCAAGCTCTTACCGCCGCTGGTTGCTTTCCACACCGTTCCTTCGCGTTGCAACGTCACACCCCCGCCCGTCGCCCCTGCGCCGCTGATCGCGATCGTCTTGATTCGCTCCGACGGCAGTCGCTCTACTTCCTTGTCGCGCAGCGTCAGTGCCGTCGGCAAAAGCCCTTCAACATCCGCCGTCCGTACCATGTACACCGTCGGCTCGCCCTGCCTCATCATCGGCGTTACCTTGTCCGCCGTCTCAGGCTTCCCAATCAAGATCATCTCGTGCTGACTCTGATGCGGAAGCGTCAATTCAATCGTCGTCTGCGGCGGGTCCAGACCGATCACCTTCAAATCACCCGCGTTGTCCGAAAAGTTGATCGCTCGCAGATTCCGCACGTCGCCGAGAAAATTGCCAACTTCCAAATCCCCCGCCTTCACCGGCGTCGCCAGGCTCGCGATCTGCCAATGGCCATCTTTCCGCGAGAGTTCCAGCGTGTGCGTGGGATCCACCGAAGTGATCTTGACGTTTGCCGCATCGCCCACCGCCGCCGGCGTTACGGCCGGATCACGCAAATCCTTCAATTGCCGGTTCAGCGATTTGAGCGCTTCCGCCGGAAGCGTGAAGACCTGCGAACTGCCCGCCAGTGACGCATACACGTATTTCTTGTTCGTCAGGTCCGTGAAATATCCGAGCTCCAGCGTCACGGTTTTCGTTGCGGGCTGCGAGGCCACCGTTGTTGGTGTTGTCTGCTCCGGCGGCGATTTTTCCGTGAACTCCGCCGTCACCGACACCACGGGCGGCGTCAGTCCCGTCGCCGGCATGTCTTTGGTCATGTCCGAAAAGCTCGACGCATTGATCCTGCTGATCGCCTTGAGCATCTCCGTCACCGTCGCTTCCGCGGCGCGAGCCGTGATCGGCGAGATGATCATCCATGCCGATTGCTCCAAATGTGAGCCATCCGTCGATCTCCCCGGCAACTTCGTCAGCCCCACCGTCTGATCCGCATGTTTCACCATCAGCGTCCTTACATTCTCCTGCGGCACATCCAGAAGGTGCTTCTCCCGCAACGCCTGCGGATCCTTATCCAGCTCCTCGAGCGGATTCCACGCCAGCACGTAAATCGTTTTCTCCCCGTTGAGCGTCGCAAACACGCCGCCGACCGTCCGCTTGCCCAGTCCCAGCGTGTACTGCTTCCCGGCCTCATCCGTGAACGTGACGAGATACCGCGGCGATTGCGTCCCGGTATCCACCGCACTGCGGGGTCCCGTGCTCGTCGGCTCGAATTTTTCCTTGTAACTCAGATCGGTCAGCGAATGGGCGATGTCGTCCAGCTTGGCATCCTCCGCCGCCGCTTTCATCGGATGCGTCAACTGCCACTTTCCCCACTCCCCCCCTTCCCTGGCGAACGTCATCTGCAATTTGCCGTCCCGCTGATAGCTGATGGTTTTGATTGCTTTCGGAGCCGCGGCGAACAGCGGCGTTGTTTCGGACTTGACCGCCCTCTTGTCCGGCGGCGTGCGATTGCTGAGCAACACAAAAACGCTGGTGATCACCAGCAGCACCAGCACCAGAGCAAACGTCAATTTGAAATTCATATCAACATTTTCCTTCGCATCAATAAGCCCAGGGACTGCAGTCCCTGGGCTTGCATTGTATCGATGATTATTTTCGCCTGATGAACCACACAATTCCGCCGATGACCAGTGTTGCAAACGGTACGCCGAGGAATAAGACGCCCCAGCGAATGGCCGTGAGCGTTCCCGGCGAGATATCTCCGATCCGCAGCGCCGCGTTCGCTTTCGCGCTTACCGCGATCATGTTCTCGTAGCCCGCCAGCCACAGCACCGAGTTCCGGAACAACTCCTGGTTCCCGGGATACCGCAGAATCCGTTGCACTTCGCGGCCGGTCCAGACAAGCTGCACCTCATCCTGCGTCGGATTCATCGCAAAGAATTTGCTCCCGATCACCACAATCCGGCTCTCTTTCCCCCCCCCCCCCGCCACTCCCCCGCGCGTCGCCGACACCGCCATCGGCAGCGGCGAGGCCAAATCCTGGCCCTTGTCGAACGTCGACTTCTCCATTTTTTCCGAGAAGTTCGACTCGCCCCAGACATCCGGGCTCTTGGGCGTTTCCACCAACACCTTCACGTTGGCGCCTTCGGGTAATGTCTTGGCCGGCCCTACCACCGTCGGCATCCCCATCGGGCCCATCTGGCCGGAAACGTAGCGGAACAGCGTCTGCAACCCCTGCATCGGTCGGGTGATCTCGGTCTCCGGATAACGCTGCACTAGCACCGCCGGTATCACAAAGGCCACCAGCTCCCCGTCCTGCCCTTCCCGTTGAAACCGCTGCACCACCGTATACTGCGATTGCACCTCCACGCCGAAATCCTTCACCAGGTCCGCATACGGATAACCGGACAAGCCCATCATGCCCATCATTCCGGAGCTTGCTTCGGAGAGGAACAGCACCTGTCCGCCCGCGGCCATGTGCTGCCGAGTCGCGCCGATCACCGGCTGCGGATCCGGCGGCGGCATGCCCATCATCATCATCTGCGGATTCGGCGGATCCGGCGGAAATACCACCCAGACCACGCCTGCGCCCTGGGCCGGCGGCGTCGGACTCGGCGGCGGAGCCTGAGGATTGGGCGTCGCCGACGGCGGAGACCACTCCATCACCTCAAAATTGCTCTGCTCTAGCGTACTAATCATGTCGCTGAACGGCCCGCCCGGCCCCGTCAGTCGCTGCGGCGTCACCGTCACAAACACCACCTTCACCTTCTCCGGACGCGCCAGCGACAGAATCGCCGAACTCACCGCCTGCTCCCCATTAAACTCCTCTTCCGTATCCGACCCGGGTTGTCGCTTGAACAGCTCTTCGTGCGAAATCACCTTCACCGCCTGCGGCCCAATCACCACCACCGACCGTTCCCCGATCGCATCCAGAACCTCCTGCACTTTCAGCGGCTGCAATTTATCGAGCTGTTCCCGGTATGCCGTTACCTTTGCCAGAATGTCCTTGAACCGCCCCTCCGCCGACGCGAAATACGGCAGCAACTCTTCGGGTAAAGCGTCCTTTCGCTTGGCGGGATCCACGTAAATTTTCAGCGTCGTTTCCAACATGTCGATCGATGGAACCTCGTTGGTGGCGACCCCTGTTTTCAGCAGACTGGCGGCCGATGACCACTCGGGCGACGTCGACTCGGTCAACTTCCGCAGCATGTTGGCAATATAGGCCAGTTTCTCCGGCAAGACCTTGGTAAACGCCCCCTGCGTCTCCGCCGCCGCACGCTTCAGCGCTTCGCTCGCCCCGGGCTTTTGCGCCAGAGCCCCGACATTGGCCCCTTCCTGCTTGAAAAACTTCGTCAACTCCTCCGCCAACGGCTCAAAACCGCCGATCGTCGTCTCGTAAGGCTTGATCTCCTCCGTATACAACGACCGAATCCGACGCTCCGTCTCCTCCAGCGAAACGTCCGACACGTCTGTTGCCTTGATCGCCTTCGATTGCCGGGCATATTCGTTGAGCAGATCCATCACACGCTGGGAGCGCTCGCCTGGACGGTACATGGAGAGTAATTCATAGCTCTGCTGTTTCGCCTCGGCCTCCTTGAGCAGGCTCTTCGTCGAGCCCGAGAGCGAGTAGAGTCCGCCGGACGTCCAGTCGAAACTCGTCCGCCACTTCTGCGTCAGGTAGCTCACCAGCACCAGGATCGCCACCGCGATCGCCACCAGCACCACCGCGTTGAATCCGTACAACCAATGCCGCTTTGTATGTGAAATCTCAGCCATAATACTTACCTTTTCCTATGAAGAAGCCAGTAGCTAGAAGCCAGAAGCCAGAAGATTTGAATCAGCCATCAACCTGAAACCTTCTGGCTTCTGGCTTCTTCGTTTACCGCCATTTTTTGCTCTCCAGCAGCAGGTACGTCAAAAACAAGAACAGTCCCGTGAAGACCAGGAAATAAGCCAGGTGCGACGTATCCACGACGCCCTTGGAAAAATCCGCGATGTGCGGCCCGACGCCCAGGTAATACAGCGGCGCCCGCAACGGAATGCTGAACCAGTTGAAAATCGAAATTTCGCCCCAGAGCCGCGTCGAGAGTTCGCTGATGATGCTGAAGACCCCCAGAGTCAGGATGCTCGCCGTCGCTGCCACGAACTGGTTCTGCGTGCAGGCCGAGAAGAACAATCCGATCGACACGAACATGCAGCCCATCAGGATCAGTCCCAGGTACGACGCGGCTGTTTGGAGCCAGTCCGGATGGCCGTATATCGCCAGCAGTCCCACGTAAATGAGCGTCGAGGCCACCAGCACCAGGTAAAACAGCGACGCGCCGATGAACTTCCCCAACACCAGCTGAAACTCCGTGATCGGACTCGTCCGCAGCATCTCGATCCGACCCGAACTGTACTCGTCGGCAAAGAACGACATCGTCATCAACGGTACGATGATAAACAGCCCGAATCGCGAAAAGTCGATCACCCCTCGCAACTCTGAAGGCGCACCGGGATAAAAAATGAACATCCCAAACAAAATGCCCATGTACAACAAAAAGAGAAACAGCACCAGATACGCCACCGGCAAATAAAACAGCGACGTAAACTCCCGCCTGGCTATCGTCAATGTCCGACTCATACTCATAAACCCTCTGTTTGTTTGTTTTAGTCTATTTTCGTCTCATTTCGTCTGCGTTACGCCGCGATTGAACCCGGATCCGTGATCCTGATAAAGAACTCTTCCAGTGTTGCCCCTTCCTGGCGCATTTCGCGCAGCGACCATCCACGCTGGGCGACCGTTGTCGCGATCGCCTCCCGCAACTCCGGCGTTATTTTCCCGCGAACGTTGAGTACGCAAATCGCAGCACCACTCCCACTGACCATTTCCACTTTGTCGACGCCGTTGATCGCATTGATGGCCGAGCGTACCTGGTCCGCCGGGCCACGAACCTCCACGCGAATCCCTGTTCCCGTGCGATTCTTCAATTCCTCCGGCGTCCCCTGCGCCACGATCCGCCCCTGCGCCATGATGATCACTTTCTGACAGACCATTTCCACTTCCTGGAGGATGTGCGTCGAGAGCAGCACGGTGTGATCCCCCGCGAGTTCCGAGATCAGACGCCGGGCTTCGCGAATCTGCGACGGATCGAGCCCGACGGTCGGCTCGTCCATCACCAGCACCGGCGGATTGTGCAGCAGCACCTCGGCGATCCCAACACGCTGACGATATCCTTTCGACAGCGTGTGAATCGGACTTCGGAGTCGGTCGGTCAGCCATGTTCTGGCCGCCACCTCTGCGATCCGCTTTCGACGCGTCTTGCGATCCAACCCCCGCAATTTCGCCCGAAAATCCAGGTACTCGCTCACCCGCATCTCGTGATACAGCGGCGTTGACTCCGGCAAGTAGCCAATATGCTCCCGTACCTGCAGCGATTCATGAAACACATCAAAACCCGCCACCTTCGCGCTCCCCGACGTCGGCGGCATGTAACAGGTCAGCATCCGAATCGTCGTGGTCTTCCCCGCGCCGTTTGGTCCCAGAAACCCCACGACCTCCCCTTTAGGCACTTCAAACGAAACCCGATCGACCGCCACCAACGGCCCATACGTCTTGGTCAATCGCTCTACAATAATGTCTGCCGGACGATTCATAAAACTCTCCGAACCAAAAAGTCCTGTGGAAATACAGCCCAGCTTCGAACCTGTCAAGGGGCAATGATAAGGTGACAAGGTGACAAGGTGAAGGGGTGACAGGGTGACAAGGTAAAGAGAGGTGCATCCAGAATGAGCGGCAATTCTGGATGCACCAAGCATTCTTCCCACCTGCCACCCCGCAAAGCGGGGTCGTTACGGGCACCTTTTTGGGATTGCCACTCATTCTGGATGCACCCCCTTCACGGAAATCAACCCATCTGGCGATTGACACAACACGCCAAAGCGGATACCAATAGGAGTAACGAAGTTCGGCGTGGTTTAATTTCACGGAGATCGTCATGAAAGCACTGTTGTTCACGATGGCTTGTTCGCTCCTCGCGTTTCCCCAGGTCGGCTGTTCGACCCTCACTGATACCCCGGGTGAAAATTTCAATCGCATGGCTCGCGCCATCGACACCAACGGCAAACAAATGGTCGACGACATGCAAACCGTCGGCCTCGTCGATCGCTCGAGCTGGCTCAGCAAGCGCCCGGTTCCAAACAATTAAGGCGTTCTCTTCATAAGACGCAGTACCTTGCCAAAATCCAACAAGATCCGCGCCCAATTGGGGGCGCGGATTTTTTTGCAAGAGCCAATGGCCTTGCGTTTCCAAGGAGCATGACACATGAGGTGTCCATCTGACATCAACTCGTAAAATTCGTAAAATTCGTGGAAAAACGCTCGCCTGTCGGCTCGCGGCTAAACTTGTCGAGTGCCATGAACCCCACCACGGATTTTACGAACTTTACGAATTTTACGAGTTGATGTCAGTTAGGCGCCTGGAGTGAAGTCATGCTCCGACGTTTCCACGCAAGGCTAGCGGTCGCTTGGCATTTGCTCTCCAAAAATAGATAATCCCCCCATGAATGCATCCAAATGGGAAGACAATGCTATGAAATATTTCCGTATTCCGCTGTTCGTCATTCTTGCTGCCTTCGCTACCGCCTGCGCACCTGCAGTCCAAAACTCCTCCGTGGACCTCTATCTCAAGGGTCAGCTCGAGTCTGAGTCTGGCCGGCTTGACGCCGCACTCGCTTCCCTCTCCAGCGCCATCGACAAGAATCCCTCGCTGGGTTTGGCTTACATCGCTCGCGGCGACGTTTACAAGAAGAAGGGCGACTATGAAAAAGCTGCCACCGACTTCAAAAGGGCCACCGTTCTCGAACCGTACAACTTCAACGCCAACTATCAGTTTGGGTTGATGTGCCAGTATTTGAAGCGTTTTGCGGAGGCTGTCGTGGCTTATCAGAAGGCGGTCGAGATACGGCCGCTGGATCCGCAGGCGAACATGAACCTTGCGATGGTTTACACGGAGATGGGGCAGCCTCTGCGTGGGCTACCCTATGCTCAGCGTGCGGTCCAGGGCAACACCGAATCTGCCGCCAACAACGCGAATCTCGGCACCCTCTACGCCCAGATGGGCTACTCGCAGAACGCGATCGATTCGCTGAAGCGTGCCATCGAGCTCAACGACCGCCAGCCGGAGGTGTACATCAATCTCGGGCAGGAATACATCAAGCTCAACAAGTTCGACCTGGCTCGCAACACGCTGAAGACGGCCCGCGAACTTGCGCCTTCGCCCGTCGTCTCCGAGCGTCTGGGTCTGGCCTGCTACAAGCTCAAGGACTACAACGCCGCCCGCGAAGCCTTCAGCGACTCGCTTCGCCAAGACCCCGACTACACGCCGGCTCTCAACGGGATGGGCGTCGTCGCGATGACGCAGTCCATCGCCTCCTCGCCGCCCGACCTCGATGCTGCGCGCGAAGCACTCGGCTATTGGGACCGATCCCTCAAAGTCAACCCCGATCAGCCCGTGATCCAAAAACTTGTGAGCAAATACACCGGCACGAAGTGAGAAGCCAGCAGCCAGAAGAAATTCGAAACTCGAAGTTCGAAATTCGAAGCAAATTCAAATGTTCAAATGATCGAAACGACGGGAATTAGAGCATTTTTCATGTGGTCGAGGCGTGATGACATGCGCAGGAAGCGAGAGCCAAAGCCCCGCATTGCCATGCGGGGCTCCAAAACGCTACAGGCGAGTGAAAAATGCTCTAAACCAAAAATTGGCGGCGGTCTTATAATCATGTGCAGTGGTCTCATAATGAAAATAACATAGGTCTCAAAATATCCGGCGTTTTTCGAGTTTTTTCAAAAACCGGCGACTTCCTATTTTCCCCATGATTCCCAGCATTCCGTACGCTTAAAAATATCAGGCATCGAGCTGAAAAAATAGAAAAAATATTTGCATCCCGCGATATCTGTGGCATATATGAGGGTAACATTCAACCGCGTAGCGGGGGGCGATCGCCTTTGCCGCAGGCGACCGGGTATCAGTGTTTGATGCCCGGTAAAAAAGTGGTCAATCCATTCAACTATCTTTTCAACGAGGGACGAGCATGAGTATCCGCAAGTTTTCCGTGATTCATCCGATGGCCCTGGCAGTGCTGGGCATGACCGCCCTGTCGGCGCGGGCAGACGTTACCATCGTCGGCGACGTCACGCCACCTAATCATGGAAACGCCTGGACCAGCGACACCGACGTGGTTATCGGTAACAACCCCAACCAATCCGGCTCCGTCCTCCTCGACGTCGGCGCCGTCGTCACAACGCAAAACACCTCGCTGGGCCAGTACGCAGGCAGCGATGGCACGTTGACGGTGAACGGTACAGGTTCGACCTGGACGATGCTGGGCAACCTGGTGGTGGGCAACTACGGCACCGGCACTTTGAACATCACCAACGGCGGCACAGTCATCAATACCAATGGCTACCTCGGCTCCAACGGCGGCAGTAGCGGCAACGTCACGGTCGACGGCGTCAATTCAAGCTGGCAGATCACCAACAACCTGGCCGTGGGCGACCTTGGCGCCGGCGTATTGGACATCCGCAATGGCGGGACAGTCAGCTATGGCGGGGGATTGTCCGTCGGCGTCGACAAGCAGGGGGACGTCAGCGGCGATGGCGCGTTGAGAATCCACAGCGGCAGCACGCTGACAGGAACAGGAACCAATAACGCCGAATTGGGCGTGAATGCCGCCGGGTCCGCGGAAGTAGCCGGTACCTGGACGATGCAAGGCGCCTTGACGGTGGGCGAATCCAACGTCGGCTCGCTGAAAATCATCAACGGCGGAAAGGTCAGTAATGCCGATAGCTACATCGGATACAACTCCATGGGCTCCGGTACAGTTACGGTGCAAGGTCACGGCTCCGAGTGGCAGGTCGAGGGAAACCTGATCGTGGGATACTACGGTACGGGCACACTCGAAATCACCCATGGCGGAAAAGTCAACAGTGCTGCCGGATACCTGGGATATGCCGGCGGCAGTACAGGCACGGTGACGGTACAAGGGCACGGCTCCGAATGGACCATGACCGGCGACCTGATTGTCGGCGACGTGAGCACCGCATCCTTGAACATTATTAATGGCGGCACTGTGAACAACGCCAATAGCTACCTGGGCTACACCTATGGTGGCGGCGCCGGCGCAGTGACGGTGGACGGGCGGGGCTCGACCTGGACCATGACCGGAAGCCTGATCGTCGGATACGGCGGCGGCGGTACCAGCACGGTGAACATCACTCATGGCGGAAAGGTCAATAGTGCCGATGGGTACCTGGGCGGCTACAGCAGCACCGAGGCCGTTGGAACGGTGACGGTCAGCGGCAGAGGCTCAGAGTGGGCACTGACCGGCAACCTGACCGTCGGCGACTCGGGAAAAGGCGTGTTGAATATCACCCATGGCGGGCTGGTCACCAGTGACACCGTCACACTTGCGGAGTACGGCACCGCGAACTTAACCCTCAATGGCGGAACGCTCTCCGCTCGCCAAATCAATTGCGGCTATGGCCAAGTGTCGTTGAATATCCTCAACGGCGGCGTGCTCGACGTCCAGAAAATCATCGTCGGCGGACAACTCGATGTCAGCGGCGTCCAAGACGGATTCCAAGTGCACCAAAACCAAATCATCGGCGGAACCGGCAAAATCATCGGCGACGTGACCTTCCTGGAATATTCGCACCTCGCTCCGGGAAACTCCATCGGCACCCTCACCGGCGAAAATGTGACCTTTGAGAACGGAAGCGTCCTGGACTTCGAGTTCGGATCCATGGGACACAGCGATATGTTGGCCGTCGACGGGACCTTGACCTTGCCGGAAACCGGCAAGATCACGCTGAACCTGATCGACAACGCGGAAGCCAACGGTCTAGGCTCGATTGGGGAAGGCTCCTACACGCTCTTCACCTTCAACACCCTGAACTTCTATGGCAACCTCAACGATGAGTTCGCCATCGGCGACACCCCGGCGGGCTTCGAACTCAGCAGCATGAACTACATGTTCTCGGTCAAAGACAACACGATCCTCCTGACCATCGGTAGCCCTCTAGCGACGCCGGAACCGGCAAGCCTGATGCTGCTGGGCCTGGGCGGCCTGGCGATGTTCTATCGCCGCCGCTCCCATTGACGCTCGCCCCCCGACATGAACGCAACCATGAAGTCGCACAAGCCCAGGGACTGCAGTCCCTGGGCTTTTTTTAACGTCAGTTCGATGTAACGCGGGCGTCTCACCCGCCGTGCCGCGGGCATCTTGCCCGCGTCACTGCTCCTGACCATGTAACGCGGGCAAGATGCCCGCGGCACAGCAGGCAAGATGCCTGCGTTACATCAAACGGGCCTTTTTTTAGAGCATTTTTCATGTGGTCGAGGCGTGATGACATGCGCAGGAAGCGAGAGCCAAAGCCCCGCATTGCCATGCGGGGCTCCAAAACGCTACGGGCGAGTGAAAAATGCTTTAGAAGCTCGCCAAAAATTGTTCGTTGGTCGGGAACTTCGATATTGCTTTGAGCAGCGCTTCCATCGCCTGCACGGGATCTCGGCTCGCCAGGTCTCGCCGTAACAAGGCTACCTTGCGTTCCACTTCCGATCCGAGCAGCAGGGCTTCTTTTCGCGTGCCCGATGCCGGCAGATCGATCGCCGGCCAGATACGGCGTTCCGCGAGCTTCTTGCTCAGTACCAGTTCCATGTTCCCTGTTCCCTTGAATTCCTGGAAGATCAGTTCGTCCATGCGTGAGCCGGTGTCGATCAGGGCGGATGCGATGATCGTCAGGCTGCCTTTGTGTTCGATGTTTCGTGCGGAGCCGAACATGGAGCGGGGTTCCTGCATGGCCTGGGCGTCGATGCCGCCGGACATGGTTCGGCCGGAGCTTCCGACGAAATGGTTGAACGCTCGGCCTACGCGGGTGATCGAGTCGAGGATGACCATGACGTGCTGTCCGAACTCTACCAGTCGCCGGGCTCGTTCGATGACCATCCGTGCCGTGCGGACGTGCGAATCGATATCTTCGTCGGTATTGCTTGCCCAGACTTCGCACATGGGGAGGCTTCGGCGGAAGTCGGTCACTTCCTCCGGGCGTTCGTCGATCAGCAGGACAAAGACTTTGATGTCCGGGTAATTCTTGGCCGTCGCTTCGGCGATCTGCTTGAGCAGCGTTGTTTTTCCCGTCTTGGGCGGTGCGACGATCAGTCCGCGCTGGCCACGTCCGATCGGGGTGAGCAATTCCATGATCCGCATGGACGCCGGTCCGCCGGGCGTTTCCAGGCGCAGCCGCTCCCGCGGGTCGATCACCGTCAAATCCTGAAAATAGGGCGTATGCAGATACTCCCGCAACGACCGCCCTTCCACCGTATTGACATACGTCACCAACGGCCCAGGTCCCCGCTTGTTTGGCCCCGTGTTCACATTCAGCATCAATCCCGCGCGCAATTGCGTCCGCTTGATCACATCCGTGGGCACATACGGGTCCAGCGGTTGCGGACGGAAGCGGCGCTCAGCCATCCGCAGGTATCCGTGCCCCTTGTCGGTGATTTCCAGCATCCCCATCGTCTGGGGCCGATCGTGGTGTTTGTTCTCTGGCAAGTGTCATCCATCCAAAATGAAAAGAAGTGATTTTCGATTTTCGATTTTCAATTTCGGCATCAAATCGAAAATTGAAAATTGAAAATCGAAAATCAAACTACCGTTTATTCAGGCCTTACCGCGTGCGGATGAGATCCGGTTGATCGGTGATGATTCCGGTGACGCCCATCGCCGCACTCGCCGCCACGACGCCTATATCATTGACTGTCCAGGCCCAAGTCTCCAGTCCCCGGGCAGTCGCGGCCGCTACCTGACTCGTCCCCAGAATGTCAGTATGCAACAAAAGTGCCTCCGCGTCCAGTCCTCGTGCCAGATCGGGCAAATTCTCATACCATCGCTGGGCAAGCAGCCCCAGTGGCACCTCCCGCGATGCTTTCCGAACGCCCGAGAGCCATCTGCCTTCGAAGCTGATCACCATCGCCTTTTTCTCCAGGTCGAAGCGCCGCAGCATCGCCACGAGTTCAGCCCAGGGCAGCTCTGTTTTCAGTTCGATCACCGGCCGGGCGTAAGGGCCGATCGCCAAAAGCGCCTCCTGCAGCGACGGGATCCGCACCCCCCTCCCTCTTGTAAAGCGCGGATGCAGTTGCGAACCCGCATCCAGTTGCCGCAGGTGGTGCCACGTCAGCTCGGCAACCTTTCCTGTTCCGTGTGTTGTTCGGTCGACGGTTTCATCGTGGAGTGCGACCATGACGCCATCTGCCGTGATTCGCAGATCGAATTCGACGCCCTTGGCGCCCAATCGGATCGCTTCTTCGAATGCCGCGATCGTATTTTCCGGCGCATACGCGGATGCTCCCCGATGCCCTACAGAAAAAAGCATTGTCCGAGCCATAACCACCAAGTATAGCTGAAATTAGCCACCGACAGACACAGACAAGCACAGACAGACGAAGGAATTGGCAACCCAAATTCTGTCTGTGGCTGTTTGTACTACTATCGCGCCACTCCTTTCTATCTTGCCAAAATTTACCACGAAGCCACGAAGAAACGAAGACGCACGAAGATTTTTGGATTGATAGCTCTTTTTCGTGATCTTCGTCTCGTGGCTTGTATGTTCAAACCCCCGTCTAAGGCCACGCCTCGTGGCAAGCGAGGGAAGCTCAAGCGATTGCCCGGTGTTAAGCGAGGGTCGGACCAGCGTTATAAGCAGGTCTATGTCACTATTTTTTATGATCAGTCTCAGGAACATCGACTGGTGGGAGTCACGCGGAAGCAGGTTACGACCAGTGCGATGTTCATGGCTGGGACGTCGGCAGCGGCCCGATGGAGTCGATGAGTGGTGTGACAACGGACCGCATCAAAGGTCGTGGCCGCCGCTGGGACCTCGACAACGCCGAATCCTTGATGGCCTTGGAAGCCCTCTACCAAAGCACCGGCCTCTGGAACCACTACTGGCAAAATGCCTTTGACCATCGAAACTGACTCGCCCTGAAAAAACGGGCTCGCCCTTGTGGAAAGGAAGGAATTGAAGCAAATTGAAGTAAGTGGTGTAATCGGATAAACTGTGAAACCCGACCGAGACACTGGGGGATGGTGTAACGGTAGCACTGCAGACTCTGACTCTGCCTGTCTAGGTTCGAATCCTAGTCCCCCAGCTAGTGACCCCTTCCTCGCCGGAAGGGGTTTTTTGTTGCCAATTGCCGCCAATTACAAGAGTTACGTCACTTGTTGCGTCGATGCTGTAGTCGCCGATGGCAGCCGAACATATCCCTATTTCAGCCTGTGGATAGGTAACGCAAAAGGTGCGCGCAGAGTCCACTATTTCGCCATCGGCCCCCGTCGCGGAAACGGCAAACGAATCGTCGCCGGTTGGCAGTGGCAGCTTCTCTACCGCCCCGACAGTATCAAGAGCACACGGGTCGGTATACGTCTTCATTGTCAGCCGCATGTCTGAATGCCGCATCAGCTCCATAACGACGCGGGGCGGTACGCCCGCGTTACTGAGCAGTGTGCCGAAGGTATGTCGCAGGGCGTGGAAGTCGGCTTGGCGTCCATCCTCATCCTTCCACGGAATGCCCGCCGCCGCCAGATATTTGCGGTGGATATATATGCTTGGGATCGAAGGGAACACGCTGTCATTATCACCGGCATCGCCCCGTAGCCTTCGCAGACCCGCCGCCACGCTGCTCAGTAAAGGCTGCATGGCGGCACGATGATTCTTGGTCGCCTCGGCTCGCAGTTGCAGGAATGACTTCGACGAACCAAAACGTACATCACCCCACCGCAAGTCCATGGCTTCCTGTCGGCGAAGCCCGGTGGACAAAATTAAACGATAAACGATCCGGTGGTGTGCTGGTACAACCGCCAGCAGTGAAGCGATTTGTTCTGGCGTCAGCGATCGTCGTTCCCGGCGGATGTCGGCAGAGTCGTCCATCTTCTCCACATCCACAAGGGGATTGGTCGCCATACGCTTCCGCTTCACAGCCCAGCCGCAAAATGTCCGCAGCGTCTCCAAATATTGGTTTAATGTGTTGGGGCCGATCCGCTTGTCCTCCCCCGCGACCTGCTGCTGCTCGATTGGCATTTCACGCCATCGGCAGAACGAATCAGCAGTAATGTCGCCCAACTTCGTCCACCCGCAAAGAGACAACAGCTTCGCCAGACGTTTTTCGATGTTGTACACATACATGTCATCGCGTCCCAGCGTCCGCAGATCAGCAAGGTAATCGTCGATATGCTCGGCAAGCGGGCGGGCACGATGGTCCTTGTACGGGTCAATTAAACCTTGCTCGCCGTGTGCTTTGGCACGCTCCAGCTTCGCGCCCAGTTGTTCCGACGCCTGCCGGTCGGTGTAACCCTTGACGAACTGGGGCTTGCCATCGATGTAGTATTTGACCATCCAGTAACGGGATTTTTGCAGCGTCGCTCCCAGCGTCCCTTTTTTACAAACCTTCCCGTCAGCATCCACCCACCGCCCCCGCTTAAAGATACTTGCCATAATTAACCTCTCTTTACCTTACCGGCTTTCACCTTCATTGGCCGGATGATGATTTCCAACCCTAAAGCATCGGCCAGACGTTCCAAATTTTCATAGCTCATCGCGCCAGCCCCGCTCATCAGCCGTGAAAGCTGGGCTTGGTCGAGCCCGGTTTCCTTTGATAGCTGATACCGGGTCTTATCACCGGCTTCGATAGCTTTCCGAATCGCGTCGAGAATCTTGCTCATGCTCGGCATCTTACCGCATACATGACTATTCATCAAGTATCGCATTCCCTTCACCGTCTTTCCGTCTATCACGCTCATTCCTCGGTTATGCCCATTGCATAACAGTTCCACCATACGCATCCCCTTGTGCCTGCGCATCAATCCACGCCTCGACTGTCTCGCGCTTCCAGTAGCGTACCTTGCCGCCGATGGCAATATCCGGGTGGGGGAATGTCCCCGATGCAATCCAGCGGTCCAACGTGCGCTCTCCCGCTGGAATGTAATGCTTGCGAATTAGCGCCTTGGTCAGCAGGGCCGGGATATCCTGTGCATTTCTGTTCTGGTTAAACATACTGCTCCTTTTTGTTGCTCTTAGATGACACTGACAGACCCATCACTTATACTCCTTACACGAGGAAAGTTTGTGGCCGCCTACATGACGGTCATAACAAGAAACAGTATGCAGTTATAAAGGTGTTAAACAGGACTGGAATGGTGCAAAAAAGGTGTAAAAGGTGTTACACCTTTCCTTTGAGCTGTTCGGCTCGCTCTTGTCCCTTCTCAGATAACCAGCAACCGCCGCCGGAACCTCGCTTCTTATTGACCAGACCGTGCCTTCCCAAATCCGCCATCGGTTGTTTGTAGCTCTTCGGGGTTGCGAACTTGTCAGTGTGCTTGGCAATCTTCTCGGTGCTACAGCGGGAATCGCTATCGAACGCTTTTAGCTCGAACATGGCGATCAGGATTTTTTGTTGGCGTTCGTTGATTGCGGCGTCCTGATCTCCCGACGCATTCCCTTGTTCTGGCTTGGTTGTCACCGGCGTAGGTTCAGAGGATACCGGCTTTTCGCCGCCGTCAGTCGCAGGCGGAGTCGCGTTGATATGATCTTCGATCAGCTTCGCCCATAGCTTAAAAGCATCAATGCGATCAATGACACATCGCCACAGATCGGCCTCCGGACTGTCCTTCGATGTAAAATCCTGCTTAAATCTCCGCTTACTCTGCGGAAGAACGGTCTCCTCCCAATATGCTCGACAGGCATTGTCATCGGCATCATCGCAGGGCGTCTCAGAGGGGAAATCGTCGGTGAGAGCCTTCCATACGCCGTAGTGACGCGAGGCTCGTAGCACGTATCGCCCCGCATCAAAGAGGAAGTCGTTGTACCCTATCTCCCAGGTAGGCCATCGGCTGGGAATGCCATCGGGATCGGTGATTGCTTGTCGGAGTGCGTCGTCGTCTGGAGAACGCAGCGGATGATTCCACCATAGAAGCTCACGTAATGCTTTGTCGTATACTGCTTTGTCGGATACTATGCGTCGTAATTCCGAAACAGCGAAACCGAGATTACGAGCAAACTTTTTCTTCAACTCCCGCAACCCGTTCATCAACGTCAGCGTTTCCTTTTTCGAAAGCATTTCCTTTTTCTCGTTCATCGACTCTTGCATCTCGCCCGCCTTCTCCCGGAAGAACTCTGCGGCTTCACGGAGATAAGGATGTTCGTAGCTCTGGCTCATCGTAAAAAACGCTCTTCGCATGATCGGCTGTAAGCTCAGCTGGTCATTCTCACGATTTCGATGGTTTTGTCCAAGCTGAACTCGGCATAAATTTGCGTGATATCGGCCTTCGAATGCTCCGACGTAAAACAGCCAGGAACGCACAGAAACCACGCGCCACGCTCTCGGTGGGCACGGCACGACGAAGAGGGCCAACGGTGTGAAGTGCCACCGGCGGCGACTGCGGCACCCGGTAGGTCACGACGGGTAACGGTTCGACATCTTAATCGACCTCACCGCAAATCGACCGCCTGATCGCCCGGAAGATGGACATCGCCCGTCAACGGAAAGCTGAAGCGGTGTGACGGCTGCTGGCGGGGAAGGAGGAGGGGAAGGCGTAGGAGGCCGGAGAAAGCCTCACCAAGCGATGCCAGAGGTCGTGGCGGTACTTGGAACCGCCACGATCAAACGCCCCGCAAATCGCCCGCACCGGCTGGATTCTTCCGGGCTGAAGTGCCGCCTGCGGCGAATGCGGCAAAGAGGTTGACCCGGCGCATTGCCTGCCCGGCAAAAGCGAGCAGACGGTATAATCATGTCGTCCGCGACGATGCTTACACAAAAGGTATCGCGATCAAGTTGTCTGGCAAGAAAAGTTGTCACACGCTGTTTGATTTCGTCGAGGTAGTCCGTATGGCACCTCCTCATGTTTTAACCGTCCCGCCTCACACTCCCCGCCACGTCCCAGTGGTCGAAGGGCGATTCCTGCCTCGGTTCGGTCGTCATCCCGTAGAAACGGTGGCCACCTGCCGAAAGTTCTCTCGAATTTGCGTTACCTAATCGTTTTATGGTCAAGGACCGTTAAGTCGTGGAATTTAAGTTTATTATTCTCCTCTTCATAATAACGCACGAGAACTCTTATATATACGCCTTTACCTTCGGCAAGCGCCTTGAAATTATAGGTGATTTCGTACAGGTCATTAGTACCGATCGACACGCTTTCCACATTGAGATCACTCACTTGGCTGGCTTCAACATCCCAATAATCATGATAAATCATCCCTTCCTTGTACACCACGCGAGTTCCCTTCGCCCAGTCCGCCAGCCCTTGGTCAGTTGGACGAGCGGCAGTCTCTTTCACCCACTTCACGACCTCAACATGACCTCGCTGCCTTGCCAAAGACATGGGCGTAACGCCATCCTTGTCCTTGACGTTTACAACAGCACCTTGTGCTCGTAGCCACTCCATAACATCGACTTTGCCAAAAAAAGCCGCCCAATGCATGGGTGTCCAGCCCATCCCGTCCTTGACGTTTACATCCGCGCCTCGTTCCTTTAACCAAGTAAGCACATCCACACGTCCCTCTATAGCGGCCCGATGCATCAAAGTATAGTCAGCGCCGTTTACTCCCGCGTTGATCTTGTTAACATCACCACCGCGTTTCTTCACCCAGGCTTCAGGAGTGTCTGTTAGTTTACACCACCCCAAAACGCCTACGATGACCAACAGCAACGAGATGGCGCTCACATTTTTCAGTGTATCAAGCATGGTTTTCTCCTCATATAGCAAGGTGGTCAATTCGGGTGTCGCTTTCAAAATCAGCGATCTCAAACGGTAAGCCGATCATGTGCAGGTAGTTCGTGATGACCGGCTGACGGGACTTGACGGCTAGGACGTAGATGTTCATCACTTCTCAGCGTCCTTTTTCAGTGTTACGGCTTGCCCCCATGATGACTTACCTTTGATCGTGTCGCCGTCCCGCGACTGGAACGTATCAACACGTCCTCGGTGATTGGTGCTGGTAAAGGTTATTTGCAGGGCAGTCGCTGTAACCGTCCATGTACCGTTTGCACCCCATCGCCGCGACTCGAACTTGCCGTCCTCGGTGAAGACCCAAGTATCGCCGCCGGGGTCTCGCCACGTTCCGACAATCGCGGCAACGAACGGCTTCGGCGTCCCCGCCTCTTCCTCCGCCTTCAACTCGGCGATCTTGTCGCGGATCGCCACGGCCTCATCAAGGCTCCCGGCCTTCGTCGCCTTCTCCATAGCAGCCGTCAGCGACTTGATCGCGGTAGTCCTCGCTGTCGCCACGGCCTTCTCGTAGTCGGCCTTGGCCTTCGCTTCGGCGGCTTCGTAGGCTTTGACGGCGGCGACGGCGTCGGGGGACTTGAAGGTAGGCTTGGCGGCTGCCTGTCCGAACGCGATGAGGTTCGTGGTCAGCAGAATGCCGAGCAAGAGAACGGTTTGCAGAATATGTTTCGTCATGGTTTTCTCCATTAAAAAAGCCCGAATCACAGAGGATTCGGGCTGATCCGTGTCGTTGTTGACGCGATGGCAATAAAAAAGGGGACGCTTGCCATGCGTCCCGGCAGAGGCTCTACGAAAAGCCCATTGGAGAAACACACACACAAGCATCCCGAAGGACGCCTGGGTGAATCTCCAATGGGGAACGACTTGAATTTCGTAGATTTCTGCCGGTTCCCAAGTTATGACGCCGACCTACGCGGTGACGTTTTTGTTTTCGTTTACTACAGCGGTATTTCTCCATAAAAGGTCAACCGAAATCAGCCGGGATGCCTCTGCTCCACGGCACGGATGAGGTCATTCTATATCCACGCTGAGATCAATGCCAAGCCCCCGCTCCAACGTCAAAACCCCAGCGACAGCCCGGCACCTGGCTCCTCCCTCATCTCGTCGGGCGACGGCTAAATAACGCATCTAAACGCGTCAGAATATATGGTGGGACAGCTTAGCGGTTCCGCTTGAACGGATCGGTGTGTGCCGGTTCCGTTTTATCGTTTTCCCGAGCATTTCATACTTTTACCGCCCTTCAGGGCAAAGGAGACACTATGCCTCTTTCCATTAACGTCGGTCTATCGCGGAAGGCCAGCAAAGACTATCAGAGCACCGGCTACTCGATCAACGTCACAGCGGAACTTGACCAGGCGCTTCTCGCGAAGCCCGGTGAGTTGCAGTCGCAGATCGACGGGCTTTATGCACAGGCCGAGGACGCGATCAATCGTCAGGTGAACGCTCATGCGGCGGAAGCGATGCCCGCGAACACTGCGGGGAGGATGAACGGCGGAAGCCATCACTGCGGTCCCGTAAACGGCAACGGTCACGCCAACGGCAGCGGCAACGGCTACGCGAACGGTAACGGTCGTACCAACGGCAACCACAACGGCGGCGGCGTCACGAAGTCCCAGGCGCGTGCCATTGAAAGTATTGCCGACCGTGCCGGTCTCGATCCCTCGCAAGAAGCCCACGATCTTTTCGGCGTGTCGCTGGACGAACTGAGCATCAAACAGGCCAGTGAACTCATCGACCACCTCAAGTCGCAGGCTCCGACGCAAAACGGTCACTCTCGTCGCTGGTCCGCCGCGAGGTGATAGTCGCCTCCGTTCCGTCTTCCCTCAGCGTTTCGTTTTCAACATCTAAAAAAAAGGAACCACTATGACCACGATGACTGTGGACCGGCGGGCCTCTGCGCCAACGCCGCTCCCGCAACGACCACCGAATCAGATCGCAACACAGATCACCGGACGACCATATGTCAGCTATTCCCAGCTTAGCCTTATGCGGTCCTGCCCGAAAAAGTTTGAATTTCAGTATGTCCAGAACGCCCCGAAGGATTTTCTGCCCGTCAGTCTCATCTACGGTGGCTCCCTTCATGCCAGCCTTGAATCGTTCTACCGTGCTCGGCTGGAAGGGCTGACCCTCTCGGCGGACGAGATGAAGGTAGCGTACCGGCTGGCGTGGGAGGAGAACGTGGAGCAGGCGGGTGAAGGTGTGCCGGTTAAGTACGGGGCGAAGGAAGACGAAGCCGCCGTACACGCCCTCGCGGATCGCACTATCGCCGCGTTTTTGGAGAGTCCGCTGGCGACCCCGAAGGGCACCGTGCTCGGAATCGAGGAAGAGCTTCGGATCGTCCTTCATCCCGACCTACCGGACGTGTTGGCGCGGGTGGACCTCGTGACCTGTTCCGATGTCGCTC
This sequence comes from Phycisphaerales bacterium, assembly GCA_009781185.1. Taxonomy (GTDB): domain Bacteria; phylum Planctomycetota; class Phycisphaerae; order WQYP01; family WQYP01; genus WQYP01. The sequence continues at coordinate 21,882 of WQYP01000055.1, forward strand.
TTTTCGTGACAGATTTTAAGACAAGTCGCAGTAAATGGACGCCAGAAAAGGCCCAGGAATCGAGCGAACAACTACAGATTTATGCTTCGGCGGCGGCGGACATAGCCGAGCAAATGGCGCTGCCGGTGAAGCTGGCGTTTGCGATCTTGACGAAGGCGAAGTCGCCGAAGGTCCAAATTCTGCCAGTCCCAACCGATCCCGACCGCATCGCCGCGATGACCGAATCCGCCGTCCAAACGTGGTCGGCCATCGTCGCGGGTAACTTCTACGCCGCACCTCACCCGATGAACTGCACGACCTGCCCCTACCGCAGCCGATGTTCCGCTTGCGGCGGCAGATAAACCATCCGCGTCCTCCCTCTCCCCGGGCACAGGTTTGAGGCCGTCTCCCCGGTCGTCTCAAACCTGTGCCCCCGGTACACCGGCATCAACTCAGGAGACTAAATCATGTTACGAATCAACGTATTTCAATTTGTGGCAGTGACGTGCTGCCTCATGGCGGTTTTTCTGCCGTCCGCGAAGGCTCTCACCTTCGATTCGACCTACTACGCCGTCGTGCGGGAGCGTGACGTGGCACGCGCTGAACTCGAAATGCTCCGACAGTCCAACCCCGAAATCAAACAGGTACTCGAAGATGAGCGGAAGGCGGTCGCCAGTGTGCGTGAGGAACTGCTGACGGAACAACGGGCCTCCGCGAGATGGCGAGGCATCGCGTGGTTGGGCATTCCTTTGGGTACTTTGGTCGGCGTCGTAGCCGGAACGGCCATCGGAAGCACGGCTCGCCGGGCACACGCAAATCGGCAGCCCGGACAGGAGGGACCGTGATGACGCCGGACGAAAATGATGCCGCCCTCGCCGTTAAGCCGCAGGCCAGGAAAACCTTACACACCATGATCCGCTCAGTCGTGACCTGTGACCTGCACCCGCTGACGCCCCCGGCCATGCCTGACGACTTCGACAACTTCGGCATGACGCGAAGAATGATCGCGTCGCTCGGATACTTCGCGGGGGTGGTGGAGTACCGGCTCGGTCCTAACGGCTGGCTTCGGGCATGGATTATCCTCGGGCTGCGAGTCCTCCTCTTTATCGCGGTACCACTATTGGTTCTGGCCGGAGCGGTCTGGCTTCTGGTGCCGGTTTTCATGGGACTGATGAGTTTGTCTCGAAGCCTATCACATATCGCGCAGCATCTTGAACGAGCGTGTCACAACATTTTCATGGCCGTCGTGTGGATCATTGCCACCTTCCTTCTTGTGGGAGCACTCGCGTTTCTTCGGGGGCTGGCGGGCAAAGGCAGGGGTCCGGGTAGTCCCGGTCCGGGCCGAAAGTACGTAAACGCCAGAGTGCGATGAGCATCTTTCCCGACCGGCTCCTACGCCGCCGGACCCATCGCAAGAAACTCATCCATTGTTTTTTGATCCTAAACCTTAACCTTTTTGCCCCACCTCAGGTGGGAAGGAGATTTTTATGTCTATCGTTCTGATGTCTCAGCTCAGCACCAGTGATTGCCGCGAGCTTGGCAACAACATCCTACCCCGCAGAAAAGGCCGTGTTGCCCGCCGCTGGCTTCGTGATCCCCGGTGGCTCAACCAGCTTCACCGCAAGCCGCGTGTCATTCCCGCACCGTAATTCCTGCATCGTAATTTCTGTACGCAATGTTCTTTCATAATCAACGTTTTCAAACGAAAGGATTTTTCCTATGCCGCATGAAATCGACACCAGCACCGGCCAAGCCGCCATCTTCGTCACCGGCACCCCCGCATGGCATCATCTCGGTAAAACCATCGAACACGCCGCAACCAGCGCGGAGGCGATCAACCTCGCCGGTCTCAACTGGCACGTTGGTCAGTGGCCCATCAACGCCACCGACCCGACCTCTTGGCACTCAGTATCCGACCCCGATCACGTTGCGAACGTTCGCGATGACACCCGCTCCATCCTCGGCATCGTGAGTAAAGATTACCGCGTATTCCAGAACGCAGATGCCTTCGATTTTATGGACTCATTGGTCGGCGATAAACTGGCGATGTTTGAAACCGCCGGAGCACTCAA
>WQYP01000056.1 GCA_009781185.1 Phycisphaerales bacterium
CCGTTGAAGCGGTTGTTTGCACGAATGGCGGGGGTGGATGGGTGTGCGAGTGAAGGGGAAATGTTCCCGGCGTGCGATGTGAAGTTGCCGTTGATGAGTTTGGGCGGCGCGTTTGGGACGCGGAAGGAGACGATCCCGCACGAGGTGCCGTACCTGTCGGCATATCCGGAAGATGTGGCGCAGTGGAAAGAACGTGTAGCGAAAGACTTAAAAGGGGCGAAGTTGAAGGTTGGGCTGTCGTGGGCGGGACGACCGACGCATTCGTCGGATAACTTGCGGTCGATAGCGGCGAAGGAATTGTTGCCATTGTTCGGCGCGGAAGGAGGAGGGGGAGTGCGGTTTTATAGTTTGCAGAAAGGCTTATCGGCAGAGCAGGTGAAACCGTTGGTGGAAGCGGGACTGGTGGACGTATCGACGGAGCTGACGGATTTCGCGCACTCGGCGGCGCTGGTGGCCAATCTGGATCTGGTCATCTCCGTGGATACCGCAGTGACGCATCTGGCAGGAGCGCTCGGAGCGAAAACGTGGACGCTGCTGCCCTACTCGGTGGATTGGCGATGGGGGATGGGACGAGAAGAAAGTCCGTGGTATCCGACGATGCGGCTGTTTCGGCAAACGCAATTCGCGGACTGGGAGACGGTCATCGAGCGGGTGCGCGGAGAGCTGGAGAAGTTGGTTAAAAGTTAGTTTTGCCTGTGACGAGAACGAGGAGAACTCTCGCCAACCGTTTCAACGGCTGCGACATGTAGCAGTGAAATAAACGCGGCGCGTTCGGCAATTCCTTTCCTGCCGCCAATGCCGACATAGAGTCCGTTCTTCACACGGAGAACCATCTCAGGGTGAAGCACGGGATAACGATCACCACTGCTGGCGATGATTTGGAACGGCTCGAAAGGCTGACGAACGAGAAGTTCCTGAATGGTATCAAGTGTCATCATCTTTCCTATCCCGGCTAAAGCCGAGGCTATATGGGGGGGGGGGTAATCAAAATCAAACTTCCATGATTTCCTTGGTCTTGGCGGCAATGAGCGTCTCGACGGTCGCTTCGTATTTCTTGAGAAGTTCCTGCACGTCATCATGACCGGCCTTGGCCTGGTCCTCGGTGAGAACGGAATCCTTTTCCTCGGTGTCGATCTTCTTGTTCGCGTCGCGGCGGACATTGCGAAGAGCGACACGGGTCTGCTCGGAAGCATCCTTGACTTTATGGACGAGTTGCTGGCGGCGTTCGCCCGAGAGCGGCGGAAGAATCATGCGAACCTGTTTACCATCGGATTGCGGATTGATGCCGAGGTTCGCTTCTTCAAGCCCGCGGACGATCGCCTTGATCGAAGTGGGATCGAAAGGCTTAATAAGAATGCTGGCGGCATCTGGCGTGGTGAGGGAAGCCAAGGCGCGCAGGTCGGTGGCTGTGCCGTAATAGTCGACCTTGACGTATTCGACCAGAGCCGTGGTGGCCCGCCCCGTGCGAAGCCCGCGAAACTCGTGCTTCAGGTGCTCGATCGCCTTTTCCATGTGTTCTTCCGCTTCAAAAAGAATCTCGTCGATGGGCATGATGAATCTCCAGAACAGGCAGCGACATAATGGAGTCATTCTACGCGTTTTTCGTGGAAGGCAACAACATGTTTATCGCCCTTGGTACCGCGACCGTAAGGGAGCGCCGATCTTGCTCTGTTCGTGAAGGAGCGTTCCCTCGACGAACAGAGCGAGATCAGCGCTGCCTAACGGTCGCGGTACCAGATTTCTTTCCTTTGCGATGCTGCACCGCTTGCCGCAGCAGAAACTCGATCTGACCATTGACGCTTCGGAGTTCGGCGGCGGCCCAGGATTCCAGCTCTTTCCAAAGAGCTGGATCGATGCGAAGAAGAAAAGGTTTTCGCTCAGACATACGATCACGCATCAGTTTGGCGGGTGGGTGGGGGTCAGGTGTAGAGCGTGCCGGTGTTGATGACGGGGCGGACTTCCGTTTCGCCGCAGAGGACGATCATGAGGTTGGAGACCATCGCGGCCTTACGTTCGTCGTCCAGGTTCACCACGTGCTTGTCGGCCAGATCCTTGAGAGCCATGTCGACCATGGAGACGGCACCATGAACGATTTTCTGGCGCGCGGCGATGACCGCTTCGGCCTGCTGGCGACGGAGCATGGACTGGGCGATCTCAGGAGCGTAAGCAAGGTGGGTGATCCGAGCTTCCTCCACCGTGACGCCGGCCTTGGCGAGGCGGCGTTGCAGTTCGTTGCGGAGAGCCTCAGCGACTTCGTCGCCGCCGCTGCGGAGCGTGACTTCGTTTTCCTCGCCGTGGTCGTAAGCGTAGCGGCTGGCAAGATGGCGGACGGCTGATTCGCTCTGAATGCGAACGTAGTTCTCGTAATCATCCACGTCGAAAACAGCATGAGCGGTATCCTGAACGCGCCAGACGATGACGGCGGCAATTTCAATCGGATTGCCACGATTGTCGTTGACCTTCAAACGGTCGGAGGTGAAGTTGCGGGCACGCAAAGAAATGCGGTAGCGATTAGTGGCTCTGCGAAGGCCGGCAGTTGCCTGGGACTGGGCCTGACCGACTTGGATGTTCATCGTGATGCCTCTGGCGTAGAAGGGGTTGCCCCAGTGGAAGCCGGATTGGCGGACGGTGCCGATGTAGCGTCCGAAGAGCACGAGTACGCGAGCTTCGTTGGGTTGGAGCGTGAAGAAGCCGAACATGAGGAGGAAAGAACAGAAGAAGCTGAGACTGGAGACGACAAGGAGGAGATAGTCGGGGTTACCGCGGTGGTCTTGCATGGCGATGGAGGTGATAAAGCCCGCGATGCCGCCGAAGAAGAGCAGGAGAACAATGGTGAGCATAAGTGCGCCGGAGCCGACGGTGATGACGCGTTCCTGGGTGGGAGACGCGGGGGGGGGGGTGCGAGTTTCGGACGGAAGGTTGGTGGTGGTCATGGTAAGTTCCTTTCCTTGTAATCGTTTGTGATACTAATATGATATCACTTTGATGTCAAGCGTAAATAACGTCAGTTCGACGTAAGGAGCACCCCGCGGTAGCGCGGTGGTTGAGCAGCATTCGAGAGCAGACCACCGCGCTACCGCGGGGTGCTCCTTACGTCGAGCTCACGTTGGATTAATGTTTCAAGAGTTCGTCACTCTGGACGCCCAGAGTTGCCGCGAGTTGATCGAGGGTTTTGAGTGTGATGTTACCTTCCCCACGTTCGATGCTGCCGATGTAGGTGCGATGGATATTGCATCTCGCACCGAATTTTTCCTGAGACCATCCGCGCTTTCGACGCAGGCGTCTGACCGCCGCCGCCACGATGAGATTGGAATCCTGTTTTCGCACCCTTGAAAGGGTGACGTATTGACGACTAAAGCTCTACAGACTATATCTAGCATTTTCTTTGATAAAAAAAGATGTCATACTGTCGGCGGAATCGGTTTGGGTTGGGCGGGTTTTGTGATATGGACTTCTCCTAGCAGGGGGCAGAGGCCGGGTGTTGGGTGTCACAGGCGGTTGTTCTTCGTTTCGCCAAGTGCTCCATCACCCGGCCCAACCTTTCCGTTGCTCCAGTGAGCGTTTCCACGCAAGGCTGTTTCTCCCCCCGGAATTCCCCAACAATAGGAACGCCAGGATTAGAGCATTTTTCACTCGCCCGTAGCGTTTTGGAGCCCCGCATGGCAATGCGGGGCTTTGGCTCTCGCTTCCTGCGCATGTCATTACGCCACGACCACATGAAAAACGCTCTAGAACGCGGCAGGATCGACGATGGTGATTGGGAATCTTTGATAGTGTTTGACGTTGTAAGTCATCAAGTGGCTGATTCTACAAAGCTGCATCATCGCCACGTAACGGACGTCGTGGACCCGAAAGCCGGTGATTTGGTATTTGGCGACAAGGTTGGTCCATGCCGCGAGCATTTCAGGGGGCTCCGGAATGACTTGATACAGCGACTGGTAAATCTGTGTCCTTTGGTGAACCCAGTCAATAGGCATGCCCAATCCGTTGTTTGCCGGGGCGAACGTGTGGCAACGGCCCAAAATTCGTAAATGGTTTGCGGCGCCAAGACAACCGTGTCACGTTTTTTGCATTCAGCCAATGCGTGAACTGTTTGAGCGTAGTTCGTATCGTACCGATCAGCCAAGCGTACAAGAATATTGGCGTCAAGCAGGATCATTCGCCTGGCATCCGCGTGTAAATGGCCTCACGGGAATCGTCCACATGCCCGACGGCAACCGTCAAAGACTCGAGCTTCTTCATCAAACGCTCAAATTCCTCGTCAGTGGGCGGAACAAACCCCTTCCCTCCCCCCCTCTCCACCTCAGGTACCGCTTTTTCCATGAAGATAATCGCTGAAATAACCCGCCCATCCATCTGCTCAAGCTGACGGGCGATCTCCTCTTTTGATCCTTTTAACTCTTGTGTTATGACCATCTTGCACCTCGACCTTGTTGAATTATATCTTTACCGAGGTGGGATGTCATTCGATGGTGATGAGGGTGCCGATGGGGTCGCCGGCGACGGCTTTGGCGATGTTGCCGGGCTTCTTTAAGTTGAAAACGATGATGGGAATCTTGCGTTCCATGGCTAAAGAAATGGCGGTCATGTCCATCACGCGGAGATTGTCGTTGAGAACCTGTTTGTAAGTCAGTTTCTGGAACATCTTGGCGGTTGAATTTTTCTTGGGATCCGAATCGTAAACGCCGTCAACCTTGGTGGCCTTGAGCAGAACTTCGGCGTTGAGCTCCGTGGCGCGAAGAGCGGCACAGGTATCGGTGGTGAAGAAGGGATTGCCGGTGCCGGCGGCGAGCACGATAACGCGGCCTTTCTCAAGATGACGAATCACGCGACGACGAATAAAAGGCTCGCAGACCTGTGAGACATTGATGGCGGAGGCAACGCGGGTGGGCTGGCCGAGGGATTCGAGCATGTCCTGCAGGGCGATGGAATTCATGACGGTGCCGAGCATGCCCATGTAGTCGGCGGTGGCACGTTGAATCTGGCCTTTGCCAGAGAGCGTTTCGCCGCGGATAAAGTTACCGCCGCCGATGACGACGGCGACCTGCACGCCGGACTTGGCGACCTGAGCGATCTGTTCGGAGATCGCCTGGAGTTCGGCGGGATCGAGGCCGAAACCGCCTTCTTGGCAGAGGCCCTCACCGGAAATCTTTAAGAGGATACGCTTGTATGCGGGCATGAGGACTCCGTGGAAGTTAAAAGAATAAAAGTTAAAAGGTAAAAGGAAGTTAAAAGGTAAAAGTTAAAAGGCATGGCAACCTCCCCCACCATTCGTGGGAAGCCCAGTGGGACCACTTTTCACCTTTTACCCTTTTACCTTTTCACTTCTTTTTAACTTCTTTTTAACTTTTAACTTTTTTATGCTTCGCCGACCTTCAGGCGGGCGAAAGCGACGATTTTGACCTGGGCGCCCGTGGCCTTGGAGGTCTCGGCGAGCAGGTCCCTGATCCGCCTCTTGTCGTCCTTGATAAAGGGCTGATCGACGAGGGCGACGTCCTGGAAGTATTTTTCGAGTTTGCCGGCAACGATTTTTTCGACGATGGCGGGCGGTTTGCCGGTGATGCCTTCCGCGGCGGCGGCTTTCTCCTTCTCAACAATCGCCGGATCAATGCCGGTACGATCGACGGCAAGGGCCACGGTCGGAACGCCTGCGGTCACATGCATCGCGATTTCGCCGGCGGTGATTTTGACGGCGTCGTCAGAGGAGCCATCGATCTGGACCAGAGTCCCGACTTTCTCGTTGTGGTGAACGTATTTCTCAACGCGACCGTTGGCAGTGGAGAAGCGGGCCAGGCCGGTGATGCCGATGTTCTCCTTGATCGTGGCGATCGCTTCCTTGACGGTTTCTTCGACGGACTTGCCGGCGCCGGGATATTTGAGGGCGGCCAGGTCGGCAGGAGTCTTCACGTCGGAAACGAAAGCCAGCTCAGTCAGGTCAGCAAGAAGTTTCTTGAACGCATCATTGCGGGCGACGAAGTCCGTCTGGCAGCCCAGTCGGACGAGCACGCCAAGCTTGCCATCAGGAGTAATCTTGCCGGCGATGAGCCCTTCCTTCATCACGTTGGCGAGCTTTTTGTCAGCCGAGGCAGCACCGCGCTCGCGGAGAAGTTCGACAGCCTTCTCCATGTCGCCGCCAGCATCGACGAGCGCCTTCTTCGCGTCCATCATCGGAGCATTCGTACGTTGGCGGAGTTCATTGACCATTTGTGCGGTGATCTGTGGCATAACTGTCTCGCTGTGTTAGGAGTTTCAAGTTTCAAGTTTCGAGTTTGGCAGGCCACAAAGGCCTGCCGAGTCAAGCAAGTGTACGGGTTTTCCAGGTGGGGGTAAAGTCATGCCAATCGCATTATTCGATGGCCAAAGACGCTTGCCCTGAGCGAGTGGGGGAACCGCGCCCAACTGGACTCGAACCAGTAACCCTCTGCTTAGAAGGCAGATGCTCTATCCAATTGAGCTATGGGCGCCCGAAAATCTCTAGGATACTCCCTTCTCGTCATTCGTTCCAATCGGCGAGGCTGACCCCACGCCAAGGGTGCGGCCATCTTTTGTGGCATAGGCGTAAAGAGGAGCCCTGCATGGTAATGCGGGGCTTCGCGTTGATCTCGCCAAAACGCATCGAAAACGCTTGTGGCGTCGCAGACTTCGCCTTTGGCATAGTCATTTGCCACAAAAAATGGCCACGCCCCACGCCAACAAAAAGCCGCAATCTTACGATTGCGGCTCTGATGCGTTGCATGTGTTTTTGAGTCTTCGTGTCGTTATTTGCGCCGGTGGAACATCATCGCCACGCAGCCCAAAGCCAGCACGCCCAACGTCGCCGGCTCGGGCACAGGCATCCCCTTGATCGCCAGCACAGTGCCATCCATACCCACACTGATCGCAGTAAAGCCGGTCCCAATCCTCGCCGGTTCCGTCGTTACCACATTGACCCCGATGATATCATAAGTGTCATACCACTCGCCATCGTACCACTCCTGATAATAGTCATATATAAAGTCCGTAGCCAACCCCTGCCCCAACTCACCGTATGCATTACCACCCCACGCATACAGATCTCCCTCCTTATCCAACGCATAGTACGTATAGATCGTGCCGGCATCGCCAGCCGCTGTACTCGTGATCGCTACATCCACAATGTTCGTCAATGTGTCCGTGAATATCGGTGCCGGTGTCGCATCAAATTGCTCTCCCCACGCCCACACGGAGCCAGCCGCATCCACCGCCAAAACCGCATTATTGCCCGCCGCAACGGCCTGCACGCCAGGCCCTATATTCTTCACCTCTACCGGCGTATTGCTGTATGACGCCGTCGTCCCGTTCCCCAACTGACCGTAAGTGTTCTGCCCCCATGCATACAATACGTCGTCCTTAATCGCCAGACTGAAATAGTTCCCTGCCGCGACCATCGTCACGCCGCTACCCATATTCGTCACGGCCGTCGGCACGGCACTGTTCGTGGTCGTCTTGTTCCCCAACTGACCAACATCGTTCTGCCCCCACGCATACAGCGCGCCGCCCACGATCGCCAAACTATGGTTGTATCCCGCCGCAATCGCCGTTACGTTGGTCATCGCCGTCCCGTCAGCCGCCGGCTTCACTTCCATCGGCACGTAGGGGCCGGTGCCGTAGCCGGAGGTCCCAATTCCCACTTGGCCAAAAGAGTTATCACCCCACGCATAGAGCGTTCTACTCTCTCCCACAATGGCCATACTAAAGTTGGCTCCCGCCGCAATGGCCTTCACCTCGCTGTCGTTGGTCGCAAATGTCACCACCTGCGGCGCGGGAAAGTAGCTTGTGTAGGGCTCAATCTGCCCAATCCCCAACTTGCCACCCGAGTAACCCCCGAACGCATACAACGTTCCATTTTGAATCACCAAACTATGTGACGATCCTGTCGCAACAGCCGTCACGCCGCTGCCCAAAAGTTTTATTTCCTGCGGCACATTGCAGTTGGTGTCATCACCACTGGTCCCGATCCCCAACTGGCCGCTATCATTGCGTCCCCACGACCACAGGCTTCCTGCATCGGCCGCCGAGGCGATTGGAGGCTGACATGCCATCGCGACGACAATGGCGAGCGAGAGAAGGGATTTGGACTTGGACATAAAAAAATCCTCAATCCGGGTGCTGACAAAAGCCACCCGATAGCTCCTCTCTGCTGCCCTTTGGTTGATCCGCTCACGCGAGCGGACCTAAAAAACAAAGACAAAACATCTCCCATTCCCCTTGCGCCGCCGCAAGGAGATACTCGCCTACAAGCAATATTTCTTGAATAAAAACCGAGCGTAATATTCAAGAGAACATTACCAAGCACTGCAAATTGTGAAATATGGAAGATTAGCGCGACGCAAATGCACCGCATTCCTTGAGAGGTACTTCCATCATCTCTTTCGCCTCCACCGTGGACGAACAAATACCACGGCCGTGAAATGATGTTCAGTGCGTTGAGTATGACACAAGAACGGCAATTGTCAAGAAATATGTCAAAAAATAAGGCAAAAATAGCCAATTTATTGAGGGCGAGTCCGTTTTGCCAAGATGCAGCTCACACAAGCGTTTTATTATGGGAATCTCCGGCGGTCGCAGCCTTGCGATTCTTCGCAAGGCTATTTCACGCAATCGCATTGCGTGAAAATGCAAAGTTTTCTTTATCTGTGGCTGATTTCCGTGGGGCCGTGAATGTGCCGTAAGTAAGCGCTGGAAATATCAAATCGGCTGACCATGCCGATCACCTGCCGCTGGGCAAGATTGGCCACCACCGGCAGCATCAGCAAATCATTCTCGACAAACAGCTCCAAGGCCCGATCCAGCGTCTCCTCCGGCAGCAGCGGCTGAACGTCGCTCCGCATCAGATCCCCCGCCAGCACGAGTGGCTCAAGTGAAGAGACTTGAGAAGCAAGATAAACTTCATCGAGCGTCACCACGCCCAGCAGACGCGTCTGGTCATCAACGACCGGCAAAATGGAGCACGACGCATCGCTGAGCCGTTCGGTCACCTCGGCCAGCGTCTCCTCTGGATGAAGAACCGGCGGTATCTGCCCAGGTGTCAGGAAACGGCTCACACGCACCTGGGCCAGTATCTTTTGTACAAAGCTGCCTTGATGGGCCGGTGAAAGGGATCGGCTCTCCACCTGCGACGAATAAATGGATAGCCTGTCCGAGAGAATAAACGACAAGGTGCAAACCCATAAGGAGGGCAGGAGGAGTTGATAGCCGCCGGTCATTTCGCTGACGATAATCAAGGTGGAGAAGGGCGTCTTGGCCGTCGCGGCGAAGAAGCCTGCCATTCCGACAATGACGAAACTGGCCGGATGGGGAACCAGCCCCGGCCACCCGTGATGGAGCACGAGCCCTAAAGCTCCGCCACCACATCCGCCGATCACCATCGAAGGTCCGAAAATGCCGCCTGAACCGCCGCTGCCAATGGTTAAACTTGTGGTGGCGATTTTCCCCAAGGCGATGATCAGCAGGATTCCCGCCGTGGCAGTGACGTCCTGGGTCATCGCGTTCTGGATCGCCGAGTAGCCGAAAGCGAGGACCGCCAACACCTGCTGATTCCTGCCGAAAAGATAGTAGAGAACAAAAGCGATCAGCCCGGTCAGGAAAGCGCCAATGGCCGGCCGGAAATGCTTGTAGATGGGCAATTGATGAAAGAGGCGTTGACAGCGATAAAAGGTATGCGTGTAGAGCGCTGCCAGCAAAGCCATGAAGAGTGCCAGGATCAGATAGGGTCCCAATTGCCAGGGATTCGTAAAGGTCAGGTCCGGGATGTGGAACAGCGGCGCCCAGCCGGAGAACATGCCATAAATGCAATAGGAGATCACGCTGGCGATTCCCGCCGGGATGATGACCTCCGGCTCGAATTCCGTCGAGCTGTACAACACTTCCGCGGCGAAAATCGTACCGGCCAACGGCGCACGGAAAATCGCCCCGATGCCCGCTCCCATGCCCGCCGCCATCAGCACGCGACGTTCCGCGGCTCGTAATCGCAGCAGATTGCCCAGCAAAGAACCAAATCCCGCACCGATCTGCGCAATCGGCCCTTCACGCCCCCCCGATCCGCCCGTCCCGATCGTGATCGAACTGGCAACAATCTTAATCAGCGGCACACGCGGACGAATTTGCCCCTGTTTATTGTGATAAGCGGCAATCACGGAATCCGTCCCGTGCCCCTCCGCTTCGGGCGCCAAAGTAAAAACAATCAAGCCGCTGAGGAGCCCGCCGATCGTCGGAACCACCAGCAAGAGCCACGGCCAGAATCCATGCGTGATTTCAGGAAGCCAAGAGAATGTCACCTCGCCACTGGGCCGCGGCTCGGGCGAGTACCCCGCGATCACGCCCAGGGCATAATGCTCTGCCACACGGGTTGTCAGGTAAAAAAGGATCGCTCCGAGTCCTGCCACGACGCCGACCAGTGCGGCCAGTCCCAGAAGACGAATCTGGTGCCGATATCGATTGGGGCTAAGTTTCATCAGGATCATCACATGTTCCGACAGCGGCATTACTTGGTCCGCTGCGGCTCCTCCGCTGCTGCTCCTGGCCCGCCGAGCCTCGCCTTGAGCGCCGCGGCTCGCTGCAACAACTCCGCGTCCGTCGGCTGCGACACCGGCGGAATCGTGAACGCCAGAAACTTCTCATCCGTCACCGTCCACGGCACGAGTTCGGAGAGCAGATCAATACCGATCCATTGCGACGGCGCAGCATTGATTCGCTGGTGGGTGTGAAGGAAATAATGTCGCATCACCGGATTTTCCGGCGTGCTGACATTTTTCTCATGGCGAAGAACGATGTCATAATCGCCGTACCAGGTGAAGGGCACGGTCACAGGCGTACGGCCGATCTCGACATCATTGAGTGTCACGAGTGCGCCGCTGGGATCGCTGCCGATGGTCAATTTACGCTCAACGCATCCCACCGAGCTCAGTGAAACGGCGGCCAGTGCAACAGCAAACAGAATTTTTGTGGATTTCATCATGCTCGAATTGTACAGGCCGAGCACGTTCAGTGACAAGGTGAAGGGATGACAGGGTGACAGGGAGCACCGCGTGGTAACGCGGTGGTTTGTTCTCGCATGCCCAACCACCACCGCGTTGCCACGCGGTGCTCTCCCTCTCCCCCCCTCACCTTGTTTCCCTCCTCCCCTCTTCGTATCATCACAACCATGCTTCCTTACTGGTCCATTCTGGCTGCTTTGCCGGCCTCCGCGCCTGCGGACGGCGCTGAGTTGCTCGTGCCGCAGACGCCGGCGTGGGTGACTTCGTTTCTGCTGTTGATCCTCTGGCTCTTCGTCGCGGCCATTCTCCTGGGACCGCTGATCCGACACTTCAATCTCGAACCGAGGTCCCATCAATATTTCTCGGATGATCGAGCTCCCGCTGATCCGCGACGACGTTGAAGGTTCATTTCCTCATGCATCAAAAACCGCCGCTGAAATTGTTCACCACGACGCTGTGGGAGTATCCTTCGCAGGACTACGGCCGCGAACCGCACGGAGACAAAGACTACATCGGCGCAACGCCCGCCTGGATCGTCTGGCAACTTCTGCAACGCTACACGCGGGATGGCGACACCATCGTCGATCCCATGTGCGGCAGCGGCACAACGCTCGACGTGGCCAAAGAACTCAACCGCAAGCCGATCTGCTTCGACCTGGTCCCATCGCGGGAGGAGATCAAACAAGCCGACGCCCGACACATCCCGTTGCCCAGCGACTCCGCCGACTTCGTATTCATCGATCCCCCTTATTCCACGCACGTGAACTATTCCGACGATCCGCGTTGCATCGGCAAGCTGGACGCCTCGCCGGAAACGGACGATCCGCAATATTACACCGCGATGGCCGAGGTGATCCGTGACATTCACCGCATTCTGAAGAACCGCAGATACATGGCGTTATATGTGAGTGATTCGTTCAAGAAAGGCAGGCCCTTCATGCCGGTCGGCTTTGAGCTTTTCGCGCTGATGCGGAAACACTTCAAACCGATCGACATCATCTCCGTGGTTCGCCACAACCGCACCCTGCAACGCTCGCATTGGCACACCGCAGCGATCGAAGGCAACTACTTTCTGCGTGGATTTAATTATCTGTTCATCATGAAGAAAGAAGATGACAAAAAACGTTAACGGGTAAGAGTGGTGGCGAGAACCTTGCGGAACACGTCGAGCGGGGCGGACTTACCGGTGAATGCCTGGAATTGAATGGCCGCCTGGCGGACGAACATCTCGTTGCCGGTAACGATCGTTGCGCCCTGTTTCCGAGCTTGCTTGAGCAGCTTGGTCATCCGCGGATTGTACACGGTGTCGAAAACGACCATGCTGGAATGGAAGGGCACATTCAGATTGTCCAAAGGCGACGCATTCGTCCTGGGATGCATGCCCAGCGGCGTGCAGTTGATGTAGGCATCGCTTGGGGCGGAGGAAGCAAGTTGATCCATCGTCGCCGTAGCAACACCGGGGAACTCGGCGGCGAGAGCCTGGGCCTTCTCAAATGTACGGTTATAGATGATAATGATTGCTCCATAAGCCGTCAGACCGGCGACGATGGCGCGGGCGACGCCGCCAGCGCCGATGACCGCGACACGCTTGCCTTGCACATCCTCTCGCTTGCCCGACCAAGCGGTGACCAGTGCGTCGAGGGCACCGGCGTAGTCGGTGTTGAAGCCGTGAAAGGAGGGATGAGTTTCGAGTTTCGAGTTTCGAGCTTCGAGCTTTTCGGGGGGGGGGAAAACGATGGTGTTGACGGCGCCAATGCGATGGGAGACATCGTCGATGACACCGGCATTTTCGGCGACGTAGCGAAAAGCATTTTCCTTGTGCGGAATGGTGACGCTCAAGCCGCGGAGATTCATGTGGGGACAAGCTCGCAGGGCGTCGATGGCGGTTTGAAAAGCTTCGTAGCTAGGCTGGATTGCCAGCGGGACATAGACGCCGGGGGCGTCGACGGCGGTGAAGCCGGCGTTGTGAATGTGCGGGGAAAGCGAATGTCCCACCGGCCAGCCGACAACGCCAAATACTGGCATGTCGATAGATTGTTTGTCCCAACGGTAGAGGGTCGCCAAGTCGCTGACGGTCGGCTGACCCGGTGCGGATTCCTTGCCGGTAGCGGCGCTGGCGAAGGTAAAGGGGGCGCCCAATTTTCCGGCGAGCAGTCGCGAGATCAACCCCTCTTCGCCCATAGCCAGCGCCACCAGCGGGCGACCGTCGATGGTTCTGTCGCGGTTCTCGGCCGAGAGACACAGCGCGTCGATCGCATCAAGAAGCGATTGCGCCTTCCATGCGATCTTCAGCATCGCGGCCTCCTTCACCGCACGCAAACGAGTGAGCCGTTCGGTGAGGTCTTTGGGACGACCGTCAACGGAGTGGTTGGAAATGATGAGCTTTGTGCCGTGCTTGGCGGCGAGGTCAGAAAGCGTTTCCCGCAACGTTTTGCTTGTTTCCCAGGCGATCAGTTCCACATCCAGAAACTCAACCCCCGCATCGATGGCGGCCTCGAACAGGGCAAAACGCTCCTTGTCCGATTTCTGACAAAACCCGCCCTCCCAGGTGGGCCGAACCGTAACAATCGCAGGCACACGAACGAGATCAAGCGCAGCGAGCATCTGCCTGGGCGAAGCGGTGTCGCAGCGAAGTTCGATCATACCGGTGTCGGAAGAGGCGGAGGCAAGGAGTTCTTCGGCTTGCCCGATGGCGTCCTCAATGTCGCCGCCTTCGACGAAGATTGGTATACAGATTCGTGTCATGTGCACATTGTTACAATAGATACTTCGACCGATCTTCCTCCGCGGTAATCTTCGTTAAGCGTTCCTTCACGGTACGCCCGTTGATCACGTGCCGCTGGCCTCGCCGTTCGCTGGCGGAAAACGACAACTCCTCGCAAACCTTCTCCACGATCGAATTCAGCCGCCGGGCTCCGATGTTCTGCTGCTTGCGATTCACGTTGTAGGCGAACTCCGCGATCGCCTCGACCGCATCCTCCGTGAACTCCACCGTCACCTCTTCCGTCGACAAGAGCGACACCGTCTGCTTCATCAGCGAATTCTCCGGCTCGGTCAAAATCCGCGTCAGATCGTCCTTCGTCAAATCGCTCAGTTCCACGCGAATCGGGAACCGCCCCTGCAACTCCGGCATCAAATCGCTCGGCTTCGCCTGATGAAACGCACCCGCCGCAATAAATAAAACATGATCCGTCCGCACAGGCCCGTGCTTCGTCGTCACCGTGCTCCCCTCCACGATCGGCAGCAAATCCCGCTGCACCCCTCCTCGACTCACATCTGGCCCACTCTTCGACTCCGCTCCCGCAATCTTGTCGATCTCATCAATAAAAATGATCCCCGAATTCTCCACCCGCTCGATCGCCTGCTGCACCACGCTCTCGCGATCGATCAACTTCTCCGCCTCCTGCTGCATGAAAAACTCCCTCGCCTCCGGCACCCGCAACCTCCGCCGCTGCGTCTTGCCCGGCATCAATCGCTCAAACATCTCCGACAACCCCCCGCCGCCCATCGCATCCATCTGATCCATCCCCATCATCCCCAGCAGATTCCCTGTCTGCGGCTTCTCCGTCACGCTCACCTCCACCGCCGCCGCATCAAACATCCCCGCACGCAATTGCCCCCGCATCTTCTCCCGCGAACGCTTCAATCGCTCCTGCGTTTCCGGATCACCCCCTCCCCCTCGTCCCTGCTCCTCCAACGGCAACAGCATATCAATCAACCGCTCCTCCGCCCCCGCCGCCGCCTTCTCACGCAACGCCGCCGCCTGCTCCTGCTGCACCATCCGAATCGCGATCTCCACCAAATCCCGCACCATCGACTCAACATCCCGCCCCACATACCCCACTTCCGTATACTTCGTCGCCTCGACTTTGATGAACGGTGCTCCGGTCAGATTCGCCAGCCGCCGCGCGATCTCCGTCTTGCCCACCCCCGTCGGCCCGATCATCAAAATATTCTTCGGAATCACCGCCGTCGCCAGCGCCTGGGGCAACTGCTGCCGCCGCCACCGATTCCGAACCGCGATCGCCACCGCGCGCTTCGCCGCCGCCTGCCCCACAATGTGCTTGTCCAACTCCGCCACAATCTCCTGCGGCGTCAAAGAAATCAAAGGCATAAATCCATCCCATCAAAAAAAAGCCCCGCCTCACCAGCAGGACCTTTTATTCTACCTCGCCATTCTTCCCACGTCGCCCCGTCTATTTAGCCGGCGGGCTTGCCCGCCGCTCGGGAAAGAAAAATTGCGTGTGTGTGATCTCGCAAAAGGTCCCCGCAAACGCTTGCGGCGTCGCGAACCGTCCCTTTTTTAACGTGAGTTCGACGTAAAGAGCACCACGCGGTAGCGTGGTGGTTGGCGTTCCTTTGCGCCCTTACAGAAAATAAACGTCAACCACCGCGTTACCACGCGCTGCTCCATCATTTTCTTATCGACGCTCATGTTACATCGAACTCACGTTTCTTTACTTCTTCACCGGCCGCGGCCCATACCACGGCAACTCCACCCCCGGCGCATACGCCCCCAAATACGCCGGCCCCTTCGGATCATCTCCAAACCCTTCCAGTACCTCCCCCACGCCAATCGCCGCGCACCCCGCCTTCAAACGCAAGTCAATCGTCTTGGGATCGTACCGGTTGAGTTCGAATGTACCCCAGCCTTTTTCGGTGGAGGCATCATATTTCAGATTGCGCTCGGGAATGCCGATGCCGCTGGCGAAGAGGGTTTGGGGGTCGAGCATGATCAGGTGTTTTTCGATGCCGGATTTTTCTCGAGCTTCTTCAACGGTCGCGTAATTCACCCCATTCCACTTCATAAATCGCGGGCCTTTGAAGCCGGAGAAGCCGTCGTAATCGAAATCGCACAGCGTCGTCTTCGGGCCGAAGTAAATGCAAACGCCATCAACATTTTTAAAGGCCGGGTCGTTGTTGGAGTCCTCCGTGCCCAGAAAGATATTATTATGGGAATAGCAGTTCACAATCGGCGCACCGCCATTATTGAACCACGCCACACCCGAATGCACGAAAGTATTGTGGACCAGCAGCGCACCGCCGGTCTGCGGAACCGTATCGCCGGCAATATGCAGCTTCGTCGCATACGTCCGAAAGTTGTAATACACATTCCGAAAACAATACACCGGCCCCCCATACACCGGCTGAAACGAAACCCCCGTCAGCGAATTGGTATACCGGTTGTAAAACATCCGAATATTCCGCTCACCCCCATCAAACTCCGATCCATCATCCGCAAGGTCGTACCCCTCATTGTTATGAAAGTCGATCGCCGCGCACGGAAAAACCAGCTCGCAATTATCGACCGAATCTTCAAAATTGCTCACGCTGTTGTAGCAGATCTCGTGCCCCATCCCGCCCACCTCGATCCCCACCGTGAACTCCTTATGCCACAACGCCGCCGGGCACGGGAACGGCAGCGGCCCTTTGATCACATTGTCCGAAATCCAAAAACCCGTCATCACCCGCGACTTATTCGACCCACCCCAAATCCCCACATGCACATCATGAATATTGCATCGCCGCACCACGCTCCGTTGCGCACTGTTCAGATTGACACCGAAGAAACCGTTCTGAATGGTCAATCCTTCCACCCACACATCGTGCGTCCCGTTCAGGTCCAGCGCCCTGCCCTCCTGCTTCGGCCCGACATCGACATCCTTCGGCAACGGCGACTTCCCATCAATCACCGCCTCCCCATCCCCTGCCCCCTGCAAAATAATCGGCCTCCCCGGCTCGCCGCTCTTGTTAATCACTATCGGCCCTTCATATGTCCCCTTGTGCAACAACAGCCGCGTCCTTGGCCCCGCCGCCGCCATCGCCGACGCAATCCCCTTGAACGGATCGCTCGCCGTCCCCGTCCCTCCTCCGTTGCCCGGTACCACGTGCAATTCCTTCATCCCCGCCGGCACCATCGGCTCCCCAATCGTCGACTGCTTCAGCAATTTCTCCACGCCCCCCCCATCCGGATCCACCAGCACCAACTTCAATTCATACTCCGTCTGCGGCTCCAGCAGAAGCGCACTCCCCGCAACCAGCCACGCCCCCCCCTCATCCCCCGGCACCTGCACGCTGCTCTCCCCCCCCTTCCGCAGATGCAATCCCTTCTCCACCCGCCACAGCGGCGGCGCCTTTTTCCACTCACTCGTTCCCGCCTTCCGATACGAAAAATCCACCCGTGCATTCTTATTATCATCCCCCTTCACCACCCAATACACCCCCAGCGAATGCATCGTCGGCATCTCCAGCGCCGGCCCCCCTACCGCCTCCGCCCCATTCCCCCCATACGCCGCTCCACCCCCAACCATCGCCGCCGCCATCACCATCCTCATCATCATCCGTTTCACATCTATCTCCATCATCAACACATCAGCACCTAACGCACATAGAGCACCGCGTAGTAACGCGGTGGTTGACGTTCCTCTCGTCAAACGCCTTCAAAACCAAGGAGGGCGTGAGCGTCACACCGTTCCTCCTACTTTCCCTCATTTTCCCGCAGCCATGCCTTCGCCTCCTCCGTTTCCGCTTACTCTTTTACCTCTTTAAACCTTTTACTCTTCACTCTTCTCTCTTCACTTCTTCTCCTCCCGCGGCCCATAATGCGGCATCTCCTCGCCAGGCGCAATCGCACCCAAATACGCCGGCGTATTCGGAGCATCACCATATCCGGCCAGTTTCTCACCCACGCCCACGGCCCCGCCGTCCGGCTTCAATCGCACATCGATCTTCGTCGGATCGTACTGCTGCAGATCCAGCGTTCCATGCCCGACCGCAGTCTTGCCATCGTAATTCGAATTCACCGTCGGCGGCAGCAAACCGCTCAAAAAAACTTTCGCAGGATCCAGCAAAATCAAATTCCGTTCGATCGTACCATTCTTCTTCACTTCCTCGGGCGTAGCAAAATTCCCGTTAAACTTCATAAACCGCGGACCATCCCATCCGCCGAACCCATCAAAATCAAAATCGCAGCCCGTACATTTCGGATCAAACATCACCGCCGGCCCGCGAGTCCCGATAAATATGTTGTTCCGCGAATAGCTCTTCCACAACGGCGCCGGCGTCGCCACCTGCCATAGATTGCCCATATGCACAAATGTATTGTGAACAATAATCGACCCCGACGGCTGATTATTCAGCTTCGTCGCCAACGTACGAAAATTGTAACAGACATTCTTGAACACATAGCACGGCCCCCCGTAGATCGGCTGGAACGAAACGCCCGTGAGCGTATTCGTATAACGATTCAAAAAGCACCGCGTATTCCGCTCCGAACCGTCCATCTCTGTTCCGTCGTCGATGCACTCGCTGACCTCGTTGTTATGAAAATCGATCGCCGCGCACGGCACGACTTCCGCCGTGTCGATCCCGTCCTTCATGTGACGCACGCGGTTATACGCCACCACGTGTCCGAGCCCGCCGACCCAGACGCCGCGCGCTTCGGGTTTGTCCCAATCCTCCGAATGAGACGGGAACGGACGATTCCCCTCGATGAGATTGTCCACGATGAAAAAGTTCTTCATCACCGCCGGCTTATTGACGCTCGCAAAGAACCCGCAAACGCAATCGTGCATATGTACACGCCGACACACGATATTCTGCGCCCCGTGCGCCTTGATGCAATTGTACGTATTGGCAATGGATATCCCTTCGAACCAGATGTCATGGAGTCCCACGATATCCACTGCCGCTCCCTGACGCTTGTCCGGCGGACACTTGCCGTCGATCAACGCCTCTCCATCCCCCGCCCCACGGAAAATGATCGGCTTCCCCGGCTCCCCGCTCTTCTTGAACTCAAACGGACCGTCATATGTCCCCTTGTGCATCAACACGATCGTCCCCGGACCTGCCGCAGCCATCGCCGCCTTCAACCCCTTGTACGGATCCGCCTCCGTTCCACTCCCCCCGCCATCCCCCGGCACCACATGCACCGTCTTCATCCCCGACGGCTCTGCCGGCTCCGCAATCGTCGACTGCGTCAATATCTTCTCCACGCCCCCGCCATCCGGATCCACCAGCGTCAATTTCAACTCATACTTCGTCGCAGGCTCCAGCATCAACGCCGAGCCCGCAAACAACGTCGCCCCCTCCGGCACCACCGCGCTGCTCTCATCCCCCTTCTTCCCTGCCAGATGCTTCCCCTTCTCCACCCGCCACACATCTGGCCCAGCCTGCCACGCCTCCGTCCCCGCCTTCCGATACGCCAGCGTCATCTTCGCATTCCCATTATCATCCCCTTTCACCGCCCACCACACCCCCAACGACCGCAGCGTCGGCAACTCCAACGTCGGCTCCCCCACCGGCTCCGACGCATTCCCACCAAACGCCACCCCCGTCGCCAAACACATCGCCAACGCCATCCCAACAATCTTTGTCACGTGTTTTCCTTTCGAAAAAAATGCCAATCCGAGACGCGACCGTCAAGGAACGTTTTTCCCGCGAAACGCTCCCTGACGGTCGCGTCTCAGATTATCTCCGGTCGCTGACAATCCAACCCGCACACAATATAATGCCATGTACCACTTGACCAGAACATTTCCCAGAAATCTTTTCTCTCAGCTATACTCCGCGGCATTCATTTCTTTCTCTATCTCAAGTTCCTCGCGCATAACCTCCTACATGCAGTTGGCGACGATCCATCGTCGCGTTCTCAACTGCTTATTCTGAGGTATCCCCTATTTCTTTGTTCAGACTACGTCGAATGTTGATTATAGCCAACTAACGGCCGCGGTACCAAGTGGGGGAGGGCACGACAGAAAAATTGGCGTGCATCCGCCAATAGTGGCAATTCCGAAAAAGTGCCCGTAGCGACCCCGCTTTGCGGGGTGGCAGGTGGGGGAGAATGCTTGGCGTATCCAGAATTGCCACTCATTCTGGATACACCCGAAAAATTGGCGTGGTTCGCGACGCCGCAAGCATTTTCGGTTACCTGTTGCGAGAACGGTGCCCGAGCGGCATGCAAGCTGCCGGCTCAATAGAGGTTTTCAATACGGCTCGTTGCCATGCGGCGATCCTCGTCTCTTGTCACTCTGTCTCTTTCTCCGGTGCTGGTTCGCTGGTCACGGGAGCAACTTTCGCGGCGGATGACCAGAGCTCGGCTATCTTTTTCACTAGGTCCGGAAAACGATTGACGGCAGTGCTGTCCGTGGTACTCTCCTGCGGCGACCAGGGAAGAAATAAACCCTCGACGTTGGTACGACCCTTGGTTTGCATTAATAGAGCTTCATAGGTGATTTGCTGAAGGTCCAGATTCGGGTCGTCAATTCTCGGCCTCCCCCCATCCGTCGGGGGTTCATGTACCGATGCTGTTTTGGCAGAATGGGCGTCGTTGGTGTGCAAACCCTCGGCAAAGCCGGGGGCTGACGCGGGTAGGGACAATCGCGCCTGGATTGTCACCGGCACGGCCATGTTGAGCAGCAAAAGCCCATGAGACACCTTGATGGCGTGGGACTCCAGCGAGCCCAGCACGCACTCCCAGAAGACCCGCATCGCGTGGAGATCAACGTCTTCCGAGGCGTGCGGGAGGCGTTGCGGTAAAGTTACGGGGCCGATTGCCGCGATGTAGTCGACGTCGCCGAACGATTCCATCGCGATGAGGATGTCGGGGGTCGCGGCGACGATCAGCTTGCCGGAAAATATTTTGCGAACCGCGACCGCTTCGCGGGACAAATCACGAAGATCAGGTTCGCTGTTCAGCCATGTGAGACAGAGGGCATCGACGTGGGCGGTCTGGGCTTCTTGTGCGATTTTTTCGAGCGGCTGGGGATAAGGATTGCCGCCGGCGAAAACGCAAGACGGAAGAAGAATAACCTGAATGCCCTTCTTGTGCGCGGCGGCGACGGACTTGGCGAGCGTTTTGTCGGCCGCCCCCCCCCCTCCTGTCGTCGGATAAGACAGGCTGATCGCGGTGGCTCGGAGTTGCGTGACGGGGAGATTGGCGATTGCCACCGGGGTCGATTCGTCCAGGGAGAGGGCGAATCCGCGGAGCGGCGGGGCGTTGCCGATGCCAATGCGAGGCGTGGCGAAAACATCCGCGTTACGTCCGCGGAAGTGGCGGATGCCGTGCATCAGGCCGACGCCCAGCAGAAAACAAAGCACCAGAAAAAGAAAAGTCTTTACGTAGTACATGGGAAAGTTATGTTATGAGGAACGCGGGGAAGAAGCCAGAAGCTGGAAGCCAGAAGGGGGGCTGCCTGCTCTGTCTCAATCCTCCGCTATTTGATCATCAGAGCCGCGACCGTAAGGGAGCGACAGGCTTTATCTCCGCATTGTCGCACGGGTCGCTCCCTTACGGTCGCGGCTCTGATAGAGGGTTGAGACAGAGCAGGTAAAAGGAAGTTAAAAGGTAAATGGCTTGCTCATAGATGGCTTATTGACGTTATCAATTGCGTTTGAACACATCATCCACGGTCGCGGTCGGGGCCGTTGACCAGTCGATCTCGTACAAATCTCGTGGTCCGTTCTCCACTTGCATCAGACCCGGCCTGCGGCCGTAAAAGTAGGGCATCATGCAGGGATGAATCACATCGCCATACATATGACTGACGTGGTAGTAGCGGGCGATCGCGAAAATTTTCTCGGCCGCCCGCGGATCGTCATCGTCCGGATAAGGCAACGCCACCGCCTTGTTGCCCGGACCGCAGTAAAACAGCAGCTCCCACGGATTCCGGCACATCACGATCGCCTGCGGACATTCCCTGCCCAACCAGCGACCTGTCGTGATATACTGGCTCTCCGCCCTCACCGTCGGCGGATGCGAGCCTTCACGGTCGAGCATTTTCTTCTCAATGCCAAGCAATCGTTCCTGCGACAGCATGACCACAATCGCCACAAGAATCGTCGCCGTCATCGGCCAGCCGCGGAAAACCATCGACACGCGATTCATCCATCGCACCATCTTCCGAGCCCTGGCAAACTTCGCCGCCAATCGCACGCCACGCCACAAAACAATCCACGGCCCCTCCATCAACACAACACCAAACGTACATCCCAACGACAGCATCAACGGCAGAATCGGAAAGCAAAACCGCGACTCTATCCGCCAGAAGTACGCAAAAAACGCCCCGTGAACGATCCCCACGATCGCAACAGCCAACACCCGTCCTACCCACCTGTCAGCCGACACCGTGCGTTTGTCATATTTCGATCGTCGAATCTTTCGCCACATCCATCTGTTGATGTTCTCGATTTTGCGTGTCACGCCCCACATCACCGCGGCCGCCACCAGTACGATGCCCATTCCACCCGTGATCGCCCACACCGGCGCACACCACTGATCGACGCTCTTCATCGTCAGCGGTGGCGGCGCCGTTCTGTGGTTGCGGGCGCGGCGAGCAGCGGCTTGGACTTCAGCTTCGCTGGGCGGCGGCTTGTTTTCCAAGACATCGCGAACCTTCACGCCCCATTCCCCAAAATCCCGGGCAATATCACCGCTGCCCGACCCTCCCGCCAGAACATACTGCAGCGCGATCACGAGTTGTTGGCGGGAACGCTGCCAGTAGTCCGGATGCTTCGTCCAGCGGTCGGAAATCTTCGGCAGTTCCCGATCGCGACCGTCCCAATACGGATAATACATCGCCTTATCCCAATGTGTCGTAGGATCAATGCCGTAGAACGACGTGACGTAACGCTGCGTGGAGCGGAAAAAGTGGCCGGTGTCTCGGACGTTGGCGTAGAAAAATGGAGCCAGGCACACAATCGCCGCGGCGAAGCCTGCATAAAACCACTTGTCCGCCAGGACGCCAAACCGTTTCGGATGTGTCATGACCGCGAGGATCGGAAACAGCCCCAGCAGCAGTATCGTGGATTCCTTGGCGAAAAACGCACCTGCCGCGAAAACGCCCGCAAAAATGTACATCCATGAACGCTTCTGTCGCCCCGCCAGAAGAACCCACGCACAGAACCCCGCGACCATCATCGCGGTGGCACCGTCAGCAAGCACCTTCATGCTTTGTCCATAAACCTGTGGTGCCGACATCATGATCAGCCCGGCCGCCAATGCCGCATAACCCCGCCGACAAATCGCCCACGTCAACATCGCCGTCATCAGCGGCAACCCCACCGAAGCGATAAAAATCCCCGGCAATCTCGCCGCCCACGCCTCCGCCCCGGTAAAATAAAAACACGACGCAATGGCATACCCCAAAAACGGCGGCCAATGATCCTCCCGATGCGTAATCTCCGGCGGATACCCATGAAAAAAATACGTTACATAATCCACCTGAATCCCCCGCCCCCGCAAAATACTCTTCGCCTGCAACGCATACGAAGCCTCATCCGAATGCCCGATGAACTCATTATCCCGAACCTTCTCAACCTTCTCGCACCCCTGCCGAACGCCCCAAAGAAGAATGACCGCCACTACCATCATCGCGGCGGCCAAGCGAAGCCCACACGCCAGCCACATTCCCCACCTCCCATATAAAACCGCCCGGCAAAGATTCATGGCTGAAAGTATAACAAGCCACCGCATTGCCGTATCATGCCCGCATGTCCGATCCCGTCCCTGAACTTCCCCCCATGCTCTCTTACGCCGCACCGAGGCCGCGGCCGAAGCTGCGGGTGCCGACTTATCAGACTGTTGTGAAACAGTCCTGACCTGCCTTCTGCCGGCAGCAACCCATTCAGTCACACCGATGGAACAGGGAAACCCCGTTTGTCTCCCCCCCCCCCCGTTTTTGGGAAGGCGAGTCGCAAGGCTCGCTGATGGACATGCGGGCAGAGGAAGTCCGAGCAAGCCAATGCTCGGCTGTAATGGTCGGGATCGCGGTGCGTTGCCGCGACGCGAAGAGGTTGCCCTCAAGGGGTCGCCCCCAAAGCGTGCTGACTTCGGACCGGTTTTTCGTCACGAAGACGCTTGAAGAAGCCTGCATAAAGGAGTAAGCGAACCATGAACGCCAC